>JAZRXS010000193.1:0-12790 GCA_045600325.1 Prevotella sp. | reverse complement strand
CACCAGAACAAAGCTTTATATTGCTCAAAGCCGCAAACTCTGCTCAGGTCTTCTTCTGCCATGGCTAATGCTTCCTGAAGCCTGCCTTCTTTTCTTAATCGTGTTACTTCTTTTGATGACATGGTATTAGATGTGTTTGTTGTTTGTTAGAGGATAAGCTATTCTACATATTGCCTTATTGCTGCCATGAATCGGGCGTATTCTGTTGGCGTGATGTCAACCTTGCCGGCAACCTTGTCTTTTGGATACTGCTTCTTGTATGTCTTGCGCACGGATTCGTGGGTGACGATGTTGCTTAGCGGAATGTTGTACTCGCGGATTATCGGTAGGAGATATTCGATGGCGCTTTGAATCTGTTCCTCTGTAAGCGGCTTTTCAAGGGTGTTGCCCTGGAACTCGATGCCGATGGTGAAATCGTTGCAATGCTCCCTGCCGTTAAGGATGGATTTGCCGGCGTGGAAGGTGACTGCTGTAGGTGGACACATCACGTATCTTGTGCCGTCTGTGTCGATGACCACATGTGTGCCTACTCCACGAGCTCCTGCCGACAGTTCGTGAAGAGATTCACGAACCGTTGGCAAAGCTGTATGATGAAGGATAACTCCTTGAACATCATTCACTTTGAGCGTATCGATGTTTGGAGTAGGATAACTGACCTCCTTGTATTTCATGTCTGGACGCAAGAGACGAACCTCGTATATTTCGCCTACCTGACGACCTTGCTTTGACACGAACTTTACGCGAACCTGCTTCTTGCCTTCGATGGCTGCGGCAGGGATCGGGTAAGTCTCGTATTTCCACTGCGAGCTGCGCCATTTCTTTGAGTTGTTCACGCTCTTCACGAGAACATCGTCAACATAGAGATCATACTCACAAGTGCGCCATTCGTCCTGTCCCCAGTAGCGTATGCGAAGGCTGAGATCCTTCTCGCCACCAGTCTGCATCAGATAGCTGAAGGAAGCACCATTGCGGGCATCGCGGAAAGGAACGTCGTTGGTGTAACCCTTGTTTGTCTGACCGTCAATCTCCATGAAGTGGTCGCTCTCAGGCTGCTGTTCGCCCGGCTGAACTTTGTCGATAGTGCGTGCTTCAAGGGCAAGTCGCGCCTGCTCTTCCTTGGCGAGATTGTCGATATATTCCTTGTAGCCGTCGCTGCTTAGTGCAAGCCAATAGAGCATATAGCGTGAATCGTGGATTTCAAAGAATGGCATCAGCTCTGGCTGTCCGCTGAATGATGGCTGAGCAGCGATAGCCTCCTTATTCTCCATGCGAGTCTTGAGAGTGAAGTGGAGCGGATGGCCAGGCACTGGAACGAGGTCGTTGGCGATGTCTTCCACCTTGTTCGCAATGAGATAAGGTGCCTTGTCAACAGGAAGTTTCTTGCCGGAAGCCATCTGTCCGAAACGGCTGTCGTCAGCAAGAAGCTGATGAAGGTCTTCCGTGCCAGTCTTCATACCAAGCGAGATTGGTCCATACATTATATTAATATACTGCGGAACATTAGGCATGTGCTCGATAGAAGCGTGCATTGGGAACGAAACCTCAATGACATCGCCCTTCTTCCATTTCGCGGTAATATCAACGAAGGTGCCAGGCTTCTCGTTGCCATTGGTCCAAACCTTGCCGTTCACCTTCACGACAAACTCGCCCTGACGCACCCAAGAAGGATAGCGGAGACGAAGAGCAAAAGCCTTCTTCTTGCTCTTTGTGATGGTGATCTTGCTCGTCTCGCCGTATGGGAACTGCGTTTCCTGACGAAGTTGAATGCCAGCCTCCTTCCAGTTGAGTTCAGAAGCTGCATAGAGATTGACACTCAGCACGTTATTGCCGCTGTGAGTGTAGATGAACTGATCGTACTTGCCGTGGTTTTCCATACCAGTACCGACGCAACACCACATTGCCTCGTTAGGAACAGAGTAGTTGCGGTAGTGGCGTGGGCGAGCGGATGTGAAATAAACATAGCCGCCATGCTCAGGATGCTGGGTGGAAAGGATATGATTGAACGTGGCACGCTCGAAGAAATCTGCATAAAGAGCGTTGTCAGGGTTCATGCGGAAGAGATCTTCCGTGAGCTTCAGCATATTGTTGGTGTTGCAAGACTCCAGTCCGTCGATGTCCTGAGTCCAGTCAATGCAAGACTCCTTGCTTGGGAAATGCTCGCGGCGACTGTTGCCACCAACAGAAAGACTGCGGCGATTTACAACCTCGTCCCAGAAGAAGCGGCTTGCCTCAAGATAGTCCTTATCGCCGGAGAGTTCTGCTACACGTGCAAAACCAACAACCTTTGGCACCTGAGTATTTGCGTGACGATTGTCGAGGAATTCGCCCTTGTGCTCCTTCATCGGATTGAGAAGCCACTTGTGGGAGAAGCGCTTTGCAGCCTTGAGGTACTTCTCGTCCTTCGTGATAGCGTAGGCATCGGCAATGACTTCATTCATTCCGCCATGCTCCTCACCGAGGATTTGTTCCATCTGCTCGTCAGAAAGGTCGGCTGTGATGTCTATTGCCCAATCGCAGAAGCCGAGATAGAGTGCTTTAGCCTTCTCGTTGCCGCAGTAAAGCCATGCGTCGCGAAGTCCCGCGTACATCTTATGAACATTGTAGAAAGCTACCCAAGAACCGCGGAATGGTCCGAAGTCGCCCTTCTTCAGTGCAGGCCAGATGCGGCTGCTTCCCGGCACACCTCCGACGTAGCCCTTGCCCCAGTCAGGATGATTCTTTGCGTTTGCCTCAGCACACTTCTCGAGTTCGCTGATGAAATATTCCATGCGCTTCTGGCATTCGGCATCGCCAGCGGCAGCATTGAGCGCAAGTGCAGTGAGATAATGACCGCCGACGTGACCATCAAGTCCGTCCCAGTTAGGATAGCTCTCGCCCTTCGGAGTGAGGCGAGCCTCCTTGAGATAAGGCGCAAGCAGACGGTCGCAGTCATATTGCAGCAAGACCTTGATATTGAGGTCCTGCGCGTGCTTCAAAGGTCCGTCAAGGAGTTTCACCTGACTGATAGGAAATTCGTCTTTGTAAAGCTTGTCTTGTGCCGATACCGACGCAGAAAGCGCCAGCAGGCAGATAGGCAGGATAAGTTTCTTCATTTGTGGTTAATATTGTAAAGATAATAGTATTCTCCTACTTAGGAAAGTTGTATTTATAATGTTAAGGTGGTGCAAAGATACGTTTTTTTTGCGAAAGACAAAATAAAAAGCGAAATAACTCCATGAGTTTTGGAAACTTTTTCCGGGTTTTCTTTCGGTAATACAAAAAAAAGTAGTACTTTTGCCGCTGAAAGGAATATACATCTAATTATGAAAAAGCTAACCCTTCTACTCTTGCTGACTCTATCGGCACTGACAATCTCTGCCCAGCAGCTTGCTTTCCCTGGTGCTTACGGCTTCGGACGCTTTGCCACAGGCGGCAGAAACGGCTCTGTCTATCACGTTACAAACCTCAACGATTCCGGCACTGGTTCGCTGCGAGATGCTGTGTCAACAGCCAACCGCATCATCGTCTTTGACGTTGCGGGCGTAATCAAGCTCAACTCCCGACTCGTATTCAAGAACAATCTCTACGTTGCAGGACAGACAGCTCCCGGCGAAGGCATCACCGTTTACGGCAACGGCGTGTCGTTCTCCGGCGCAAGCAACATCATCGTTCGCCACATGCGTTTCCGCATGGGTAAGGGCGGCGACTCTGGAAAGGACTGTGCGGGCATTGCAAGCGGTACGAACATGATCTTCGACCATTGCTCTTTTGCATGGGGACTTGACGAGACTTTCTCAATAAACTCTGACGGAAAGGGCGATCTTGGCAACATCACGCTGCAGAACAGCATCATCGGACAGGGACTCCTCACCCACTCTGCCGGCGGTCTTATGCAGGCTGACAACATCACTCTCTACCGCAACTTCTACTGCGACAACTCCACTCGTAACAACAAGGTGAAGGGCATTCACCAGTATGTGAACAACATTGTCTATAACTGGAGCAACGGTTGCTACATCATGGGCGGCGACTCTCAGGGACAGAGCTATGCAAACACTACAGGAAACCTCTTCATCAACGGTCCTTCGGGTGGCGGCAATGCCATGACTGGCGCAAACTCTGACTTCCATATCTACGTAAAGGACAACTGGCAGGACAAGAACCGCAACGGCGTGTTCGACCCTTACGAGATTCCTAACAGCGAACTCTCAGGCGGTCCAACAGTCGAGGCAAATCCTTTCAACTACCCTGCCCTTGAGGAAGTTGCAGCAAAGTCGCTCATCGAAGGTTCACTTCCTACCGTCGGTGCTTCGCTTCCTTATCGCGATTATGTTGACTATTACATGGTTGACCAGTGCCTTTCTTTCGGCAAGCAGGGTATGCTCTACTCTAACGAGGATGTTCTGCCATACGGAAATCCTTCTACATGGACTGTTTGGAAGGGCAACACTCGCGTTGACACCGACAAGGACGGTATGCCTGACGCATGGGAAAAAGCCAATGGCACAGATCCTAACAAGGACGATGCAATGGCAAAGGCAGCCAACGGCTACTGCAACATCGAAAACTACATAAACAGCATAACACAGGAAGACGCTGATTACTTTCTCCGCAAGCCTATGCTTCTTGAGGCTTCTGCTTCTACACAGAATTCCATCACCCTCTCTTGGGCTGACTATACAGTAGGCGAAGAAGGCTTCATCGTTGAGATCCAGAACGGCTCTGCTTGGACAGAACTCGGCAAGACATCGGGCACTACATTCACTGCCACTGCTCTTGAGAAGCCTGCCACAGCCTATACTTTCCGCGTTTCTGCATACAATGGCGACAAGAAGTCTGACTATGCTAACCTCACAGCAAAGACTCAGCCTGAGCAGATTGACCTCGTTGACGTTGAAAGCTTTGTTGGCGAGACTTCCGACATTGCTTCAAGCGACGAGAAAGACCTCCTCATTGACACTGACGTTGACCTCGAGCTCAACATTGACACAAAGGTTTCGCCTAAGAACACTGTGGTCAAGGGCACTGGCGATGTCACTATAACCGGTGCTGGCATCGGTGGTACAGGTTCTTTGAACAAGGCTGGCACCGGCAACCTCACGCTCAACTCTCTCAACTCATACACAGGTCCTTCAGTAATCTACGATGGAACGGTTTCTTTCCGCTTCATTGGCAACGGTGGCGTTCCAAGTGGCATTGGTTCTTCGCCTGAATTTGCTCAGTATTGGGTTTGGAACGGTGGTACATGGAACTACACTGGTATATCAGCTTCCACAAACCGTTCGGCAAATCTCATGAAGAACACGAAGCTCCGCATAGACAAGGCTGATGCAGTTCTCAAGATGACAGGTGTGCTTCAGGGCAACGGCGGCTTCATTCTCGACGGCGAAGGTCAGCTGCAACCTTCTTCAAGCAACTTCTTCTCTTACGATGGCGACACTCGTCTTGAGGGTGGTACGCTCTACCTGAACGGCGTTTCGGGCATGTGGACAGACAAGCTCGTGAAGTTTGGCGAGAAGAACAAGCTCGTGCTCGCTGGCGGTAAGCTCTTCACAAAGGATGCCAACGACACTTATTCTTCCTATATGTTTGACATCGAGACAATCGAAAACACCGTCTCTGAGCTCTCATTCCACCGCAACTGCTCTATCAAGAGCCGCGTATATGGCAATGGTGACATCATCTATCACGTGAACTATCTCCGCGAATACATCTCCGGCGACTGGAGTGGATTCACTGGTCGCATCTACCCTACTTCTACAACTGGCAAGAATGGCGAGCAGCAGTTCATGATCAACAACGAGAGTTCTTCCATTCCTTACGGCGTTGTCGAGCTTAAAGGCAGCAACACACAGATTGTTTGTTGGAAGTCTAATGCTACTGTTCGTCTCGGTGGCGTTGCAGGTGATGCGGGAACTTACCTTTCTTGCTTCGGAAAGAACGACAAGTCGGGTGGTACTTGGCAGGTTGGTGGCGCAGGTACTGACGAGACTTTCAACGGTATCATCGACAACCGTCAGTCGGCTGGCAACTACAACGGCAAGACTAACATCATAAAGGAAGGTGCCGGCTACTGGCGTTTGAATGGCAACAACGTCTATTCTGGTACAACAACTGTCAAGCAGGGTACTCTCATCGTCAACGGCGCTCACTCTGGAACAGGCGCTTACACCGTGATGGAGGAAGGTGCTCTCTCTGGTAGAGGTTCCATTGCGGGAGCCGTAACTCTCAACAGCGGCGCGAACATCACTGCTGGCGATAGCGGAAAGCCTGGCACACAGAACCTCACTATCAATGGCAAGTTCACTGCTGCCAGCGGTTCGATCATCAACATTCCTGTATCATATACAAAGGAACTTCGTGCTGACGATACTGAAGTTACTGCCACTTGGGCTAACAATAAGCCAGCAGAAAGCCGTACGACAACTGCTTCATACACTGATAATCTCGCATTCTCTGCCTCTAATATCATAATGGATGAAGGCGTGAAAATGGTTGACTCTTGCGGTTACTACAAGATTGGCGACGGTGCTTATCCAGAGACAAAGGTCACTTGGTACAAGACTGGCGCAACAACTGCCGACCCTTCAAACTGGAACATCACCTTCACTCTCACTGCAAAGGAGGACTTCACACCTACTGACCTCAGTGCTTTCATGCTTCGCGCTGGCTCAGACGCCGCAAAGGTCGGCATCTCTGTTCAGGTGGACAATGGTGCAGTAAAGAGCCTTGCTACTGGTCTTGCTCCAAAGCGTCATGACAAGGACAATGCTTACGAAAACGAGAAGAAGGTCACTCCTACTGCAAGTTGGAGCCAGAAACTCTCTGGCATCACAGTGCCTAAGGGCTCTACGCTCAAGATTATCTTCAACTGCGACATATCAAAGACAAAGGCTATCGGTCTCGGAAACATCGTTGTTTCGGGCATTTACAAGAAGCAGTTTGACGCTTCGTCTGAAGATTCTTACAAATATACAGCCGCTTGCAACAAGCTTATTCTCAAGGGTGCTGCTACCATCAATGGCGCAACCATCAACCTTGACATCGACACAGACGTTGACATACAGGCTGGCTCTGAGTTCAAGATCTTCCAGAACGCACAGACCATCACCGGCTCTGCCCCAACAATCGTTCCTGCCACTCCTGGTGTGGGCCTCGAATGGGACACTACCGACCTCTTCACAACGGGCGTTCTCAAGGTAAAGGCAGACGCGTCTGCAATAGAATCGGCTGCAACAGCACAACCACATAACCGCACCACAGCACAACCTTACAACCTTAACGGTCAGAAGGTTTCGGGTAATGAGCGCGGAATAGTTGTTAGACAAGGCAAGAAGTGGCTTAACAAATAAGCCACTTCATCCCTTGTGGACTGCATAATTGGTAAAAACTTAACTTACTATGTTGAAAGCAAAAGACATCTGGCAGCTGATCGTTGACCTCAGCGAGTGTCAGAAGAAGTACGCAAAGCTAAAGGAGGAACTGGAGAACGATCCTGAAAAGGACGAAATCCTCAAAGAATGGGCAAAGCTCGGCTTTGAAGACAAGATGGACTTCATAGCAAGAGCGGAGTTCGAGGAATAACAGCCTTGCAAACAACGACCAGCAGGTAGAAACGAAGCTTACTTTGGAAACGAAGCCCCATGGCTTCGTTAGGACGGGAAACGGGAAAAAGGATTTTTTACTTTCTTACAATAATTGGTTTCTTAATAAAAGAACATTACCTAAACAAAGTAAAGCTAATCTATAGAACCCACAAAAAACAAGTTATGAAGAAACTTCTATTTTCACTCGTTCTCGCTCTCGTTACTCTCGGAGCAAACGCACAGGGCTTTGGCGGTGGTCGCCCACAGATGAATCCTGAAGAGATGGCAAAGCGCCAGGTTGAGCGTATCAAGGAGGCTTGCCAGACTTCCGACGAACAGACAAAGCAAATCTACGACCTCTATCTCGCACAGCAGAAGCAGATGATGGCACAGATGGACTCTATCCGTCAGGCTGGTGGTCAGTTTCAGTTCAACCGCGAGGAGATGCAGGCTCGTCGTGAAGCCATGAATGAGAAGATCAAGGCTATCCTCACTCCTGAGCAGTACGCTAAGTACGAGGAGATGCAGAAGCAGATGCGCGGACGCATGGGACAGGGCCGAAGAAGAGAATAATCAAGTGAATATCAATTAAGAAAAGTGGAAGGTCAACAGTCAAAGTTGATTTTCCACTTTTTATATTGCCTATTCGACAATTTTTCTTACCTTTGCACCCATAAAACGGCGTTTCGGCCGTTATTAATATAAATACATAGGCTGCAACTCCTATAGGTAGCACTCCGACTTAGAGTAAGATGTGAGTCTGGGGATGGTTCTTTTGCACACTATACCAAAACAAAACTTTCTCCTTCTTTCTTTGCTCGTTTGAAATATTATTCGTAATTTTGCAGCGTAGAACATAATAACAGACAAAAACAAATCATGAAATACAACAAGTCATCATATATCCAGAACGTTCAAGACGTGGAGAAGTTCTTTGAACACATCGTGAAAGAAAGGAAAATCAATTTCCATCCAGACAATGGTTTTGAGGAATATATCAACCTTGAAACTCATGAAGCAAGTTTCACTCCAGAGGAGGTTGAAATCTATAATCGCTTGATGGAAGAGTCTTTTGCGGCTTGCGAGAAAAACGATGTTGATATTTATGCCATCGGCTTGAAATCTCTTGGTTTGGAGTGGATGCTTGAAGATGCAGCTTAACCCCCTAGAATCCGATGGGTTTAAAGTGGTCGAATTTGACCACATAAGAACCTTAATCATGTCGAATCTGACAGGAATAAAACGGCTAATAGGGTCGAATCCGACCCCTTTTAGAATTTTAATTATGTCGAATTCGACACTTTTGGAATTCTAATTATACCGAATTCGGTACAATAAAAACTGATGGCTACAAAAAAGAACTTTACATTGATGGACTTTGTGAAGAAGCAAAGTCTTGGAAAAATACAAGGAGTCTTCGATGGGGAATGTCTCAACGAGGACGGAACCGTCATGACCGTTGCTGACCAGGCTGCGGTTATTACGCACTACTTGAAATTACAAGACAACAAAGACTACGTTAAAACTTACGCAGACAGAGGTAACAAGCTTATGCAACTTTGGGAGGAATTTGTTGAAGGACTTCCAAAAGACAAAAGAGAGTCTTTTTGTTCCGATACTTCTTCGGCTTCTCTCATGAGTCTCTTTGACGATGTAAGTAATTCTCCTTTCCCACCACAAACGAATCCAAAGTTCACTTTCATAGACTTGTTTGCTGGCATTGGTGGTTTCCGTATGGCTTTGCAGAACCTTGGTGGCGAATGTGTGTTCTCTTCTGAATGGGATGAGCAAGCCCAAAGAACTTACTACGCAAACTATGGCGAAGTTCCTTTTGGAGATATTACGAAGGAAACCACAAAGGCTTATATTCCAGATAACTTTGATGTGCTTTGCGCTGGCTTCCCATGTCAGGCTTTCTCACTTGCAGGAAAAAGGCTTGGCTTTGCAGAAACTCGCGGAACATTGTTCTTTGATGTCGCAGAGATTCTTCGCCGCAAGCAGCCAAAGGCTTTCTTCTTGGAGAATGTAAAAGGCCTTGCCATTCACGACAAGGGAAGAACCTTGAAGACCATCCTCAACACTCTTGACGAGGTTGGATATGTTGTTCCAGAACCGCAGATTCTTAATGCAATGTTCTACGGAGTTCCGCAGCATCGTGAAAGAATTTACATTGTTGGTTTCCGCAAAGACCTTGGCATAAAGGCAGAAGATTTCCAATATCCTCAAAAGCTTGATCATGTTCCTTGTTGGCTTGATGTCAGGGAGGAAGAAGCCGTGCCTGCAAAGTATTATCTTTCTGAAACATACGTTGAGACTCTTCGCCGCCATCGTGCTCGTCATGAAGCTGCCGGTCATGGTTTCGGCTACAAGATCATTGATGACAACGCTGTGGCAAATGCCATTGTCTGTGGCGGTATGGGCAGAGAATGTAATCTTGTCTTGGATTTCCGTCAGAAAGACCTTACGCCAACAACAAACATAAAAGGAGAAATCAATAAAGAAGGAATCCGCAAGATGACTCCTCGCGAGTGGGCTCGTCTGCAAGGTTATCCTGATGATTTCAAAATTGTCGTAGCAGATGCTTCTGCCTACAAGCAATTCGGAAACAGCGTAGCCGTGCCAGCTATTCAGGCAACGGCAGAACAGATAATGAAAACATTAACCGATAAGAAAATAATCTAATATGGCACTAAGAGGAAACAAAGGCGAATGGAGTGAGATTTACACTCTTTTCAAATTACTTGGTGATGGAAAAGTTCATGCGGGCGATGCCGATATGAACAAGATGGATTTGTACTATCCTATCATCAACATCATTAGAGAAGAAGCCAAGAAATATGAGTATCTTCCAGACACAGACAATAACATTGTTGTGGTAAATGAAGATGGTGTTGAGTTTGCTCGCATTTCTATGCAACGATTCTTGGAGGAATCCTCTGATTTGCTTGCTAACATAAAAGAAGCAAACAATAGAGCTTTCGAAGTACCACGTGCAGAAGAATTTATGTCTGAGATTGGATGCTCTGTATTGAAAGCTCGGTCAGCAGATAAGGCTGATATTCGTATCGTAATTCATGACCTTCGCACAAATATGACTCCTTTATTGGGCTTTAGCATCAAATCTCAGTTGGGAAGTGCGTCAACATTGCTTAATCCTGGAGCTTCAACCAACATTACTTATCGGATTATTGGAAGTTCTCTTTCTGACGGAGATATAGAAGAGGTAAACGCTATACCAGACCACTTGCCACGAATGCAAGAGCTTTTGGATAGAGGATGCAACTTTGAGTACAGCAATATTGAGCATAACACCTTCCGAAACAATTTGATTTTCCTTGATAGCTACATGCCGCAATTTGTGGCTAAGTGTATGCTGATGACAAGTCTTCCTAATTCAACTCCTTATGTTAAGGAGATTGTAGAGAAGGTGGCAGAGGAAAATCCTTTGGGATTTACAGGCAACAATGTTGGTACGTTCTATGAGCACAAGATGAAAGTCTTGTTGCTTGATGTGGCTCTTGGCATGACTCCTGCGACAGAATGGACTGGAAGATATGATGCCAACGGCGGCTACCTCGTTGTAAGAAGAGATGGCGAAATAGTTTGCTATCATTTCTACAACAGAAACGACGTAGAGGACTATCTTTACAACAACACTCGCTTTGACCGTGCAAGCCGTAGCCGTTATAATTTCGGATCATTGTACAGAGGCGATGATGGCGAGGTCTACATCAAACTCAACCTTCAGATTAGATTTAAGAAATAGAGGTGCTAAGGTTGTGCTTCTTATCTCCGAAAAATGAAAACAATCAACATTGTTGCTGCGATAATCATCCGTGATGGCAAGGTGTTTGCCACGCAAAGGGGTTATGGCGAATGGAAGGACGGGAGTTTCCCGGCGGTAAGGTTGAGCTTCGGCACCAATAACTTAGGCATTTACGCCTTTCCTTGCATAGGAAGGAAAGGTGTCATCGTGGGCGGGAAAGTTTTCCTTCTTATGGAAGGAAAGTTTTCCTGGGTTCAAAGGAAAGGCGAGGAAAATGAAATCAAAACGCGAGTTGCACGAGATACACAAGTTTTTTTTTAGTTTTCAATAGTAATACAAGTATATGGAGCAAGAAATGACTTGCGTACCTTTTTAAGACTATTGTACCAGAACTCGTGTTACTTGTGAAACTTGCGTTAAAAAAAACATTAAAAAAAATATAGGATTTTTTTCGACAAAAATCTACATATCTACATAGAATCGCCGAGATCCCCAGTGTTTATCGGGGTTTGCGAGCTATGTAGATTTCATGTAGATTCCATGTAGATTATTTTGAAAATCTACATAGATGTAACATTCTGTTTATTAAGTATTTATGGCAGCTCTATGTAGATATGTAGATTTGCGCACAAAAAAACTACGAATTTTTGTAATTTTCCTACGAAGCCCCTTGGCTGTTTGAAGAAGTTTCACTAATTTTGCACCTGCAATCACAACAACAAGTTTCACTAACTTTGCACCTGCAATCACAACAACAAGTTTCACTAATTCAAAATCACAACAACATGAAATTTACTGTACTAAGAAAGAAGACAGAGAAGGGAGAAGTATCACTCTCAACATCTGATTTTCAAGAGTTTACGGAATGCATCAAGAAAGACATCCGTAGGAATTACATCACTCGTTATCGCGAGATCTTCAACATCCTCGACAATAAAGAGGGATGGGAAAACTACTGGCGAATACCGCAGGTATGCTTGACGTCAGAATACCGCAAAAAGACGTCTGGTCAGCGTGAATGGGTGGCATATAATGGCCTATCCGTCGTCATTGTTGACAACCTCAACGGGAAGCAGGAAGTGGAGATAATCAAACGCCAAGCAGCCCTTTTTCCGCAAGTTTTGACGTCGTTCATGGGTGGTGACGGTCATTCTGCGGTCATTTTGACGATAAGTTCACTGCCAGATGGCACTCTTCCGCGCAAAGAACAGGAAGCAAAACTGTTTTGCGCACAGGCTTACGCCACCAGCGTGAGGAGTCTTTCGCCAGCACTGAGCTACGACATCCACAATCTTCCTCCTTTACTCGACCAGACCATCCTGATGCCTCTCGACGAGAACCCTTACATCAATCCTCACCCTGCACCTTATATTATAGAGCAGCCAAAGGAGGGGGATGTGAAGGATCTACTGCAACATGGTGATCCGGAGAACCGTCTTGAGCGACTGCCAGCAACGCC
>JAZRXS010000192.1:0-37317 GCA_045600325.1 Prevotella sp. | reverse complement strand
TTCTGGAATGATAGAAGAAATAAAGAAACACCCTTTTGATTACCCCAGAGCGATTAAAGAACATTTCCATATAGCATACGGAAATTAAACAAGTTCGGCAGCGAGACGCGAGAATAACGTTAAATCAAACTTATAACAATTTAAAAAACTAAGAAGAAGTTATCTATTATCCTTTCTTTCCTTTTCGTAGCTACAATGGCTATGGCGCAGCAGAACCTGCGTGAGGGGTATGTAATAACTCTGCAAGGCGACACTCTGCATGGCATGATAGACTTCCGTACATCCGCGATGAACGCAAAGCGATGCGTGTTCAAGGAGAATGAGTCAGAATGAAGTGACCCCAGACTCTACCGTTTTTCCTTTCCCAAGAAGGAAAACTGTCATCCACGGTGGGAAAGTTTTCCTTGCATAGGAAGGAAAACTTTCCTACCCCCAAAGAAAACGTCGGGAAAAACTTGGGAGGTGTCCTGCCCTCAGGACACCATCTGCCACTTAATGTAATATTACCTCCGTACGCTGTTGGTGCGTTGAGGCAACGCACCTCCCAAATCGAAGCGGCTATTTATTCTATTTGCAAAAAAATATAGGATTTTTAGCACCAAAATCTACATATCTACATAAAACCGCTGAGAACCCCTCTGTTTATCGGCATTCTCGGGCTATGTAGATATTATGTAGATTCCATGTAGATTAATTTTGGAATCTACATAAACGTAACATACTGATAATAAAATGTTTATGACCATTCTATGTAGATATGTAGATTTTCGCCACCTAAAATCATGATTTTTCTTGTTTTTTACCCTTAAAATCACGATATACAAGATATATATCAAGCAACACGCAAGAATCGTCTATTTTCCTCTTCTGAACAGTGTCAAAAAAGTGCAAAAATGCCACTTTCAGCAGTGAGTCAGAGAACCGTTCCCTGACTCAAATTCCGCAACATAAAGAATGTAAAAAAGAGCAAGAATTTCCTTTTTCCATACTCTACGTCCTCATTTTGGGAGCATTTTATTACATTTTATCGTGTATAATCGATAAAAAGTTTGTGTTTTTGTCGGTTATATCCTATAATTTTAATAATTTTGCAGCTGATTTAATACTTCACTAAACAACACATTTCAGAAAATGACAAAGGATTTGATAAAGGTTTTGATAAGTGAATATCAGCATTTTGTCGCTAATGTTGAACTGAACAGCCGTGATATAGAGTTCATGGAAGGGCAGAACTATGTACTTGTAGGCTTGCGACATGCGGGAAAATCTTACCTGATGTACCAAAGAATAGCCGAGTATGTAAGCCAAGGGCATAGTATAGAGGAGATTCTCTACTTCAATTTTGAGGACGATCGTATAGATTCTCTTTGCATCGCTGACCTTGAACTGATAAAGAACTGTTACGAAGAAATGTATGACCATCGTCCTATATTCTTTCTTGACGAGGTGCAGTTGGTGGATGGTTGGGAGAAGTTTGCTCGCAGACTTGCAGACCAAAAATATCATGTATATATTACTGGTAGCAATGCCAAGATGCTTAGTAGTGAGATAGCCACCACGTTGGGAGGCAGATACATAGTCCAGGAGGTATTTCCTTATTCTTTCGCGGAATTCCTTAAGGTGCACGGCATTGACATTTCAGAACGCAATGTAGAATTTAAGGAGCGTAAGGCCATTGTGAAATATGCGGACGATTATTTCCATAAGGGAGGACTGCCCGAAACTGCATTGATGAAGAATACCAGACAGTGGCTCAGCGGACTGTTCAACAAGATTTTCTTCGGCGATTTGGTGGCTCGTCATAGTATAAGGAACGATTTCGCCCTTCGTGTTCTTGTGCGCAAATTGGCAGAAAGTATCAAACAACCTATCTCGTATTCACGAATGGCAAGTATCGTGTCGTCGGTAGGCAAGAAGCTCAGCACAGATTCTGCCATTGATTATACGCAATATATGTGTGAGTCATGGATGCTGCTTCCATACGAGAACATCTATGGCAAGCTACAGGACAAAGAGATGAATCGCAAGTATTATTTCATTGACAACGGTATTCTTTCTCTCTTTCTTATTGACCCAAATACATCGTTGCTTGAGAACATCGTTGCAGTGAACCTCCGCCGAAGATATGGAGAAGAATGCTATTTCTTTAATACGCCAAAAGCAGAGGTTGATTTCTATGTGCCAGAGCAAAGTCTTGCCGTGCAAGTTTCGTATAGCATAAGCGATGCCGAGACACGCAAGAGGGAGGTTGCTGGTCTTTTGGCAATAGCGAACTATCTGGATACAACAAATCTTGTCATTGTCACAAAAGACGACGAGGAAACTATAGATGTAAAGGGCAAAAAAATAGATGTAATTCCTTTGTGGAAATGGTTACTGATAAGATGAAGCTACAAAAGGACAGTGGACTGGTCACTTCAGCGACCGAAAATTGATTGCAGTAACAATTCCGCAACAAAAAACATTGTAACAAATTTTCTCTCTCAAAAGGAAGGTGCGGCATACGTTTATGGTATGTCGCACCTTTTGGTATCGTCTATGAGAGACAGAAACTACACGATAACCAACATTCTACTTCTCATCGGCTGAGCCAATGAGTCTCCATACGCCGGCGGCTGCGGCAGCACCTATGAACGGACCGACCACGAAAGCCCACAGCTGGGCAAGGGCATCGCCTCCCTCGAATATTGCAGGAGCTATGGAGCGGGCAGGGTTTACGGATGTTCCTGTATAGTGTATGCCTACGAGGTGGACGAGGATGAGGGAGAGACCGATGGCAAGTCCGGCGAGATTGCCTGCACCCTTCTTCTCGTCTGTCGTGCCAAGAACCACGAGTACGAAGACAAACGTGAGCACCACTTCCACGATGAATGCCGCGATAGGGCCGTTAGCGCAAGCGTTGGCACCTGTTGTTGTGCCCTCTGCCCCCACCTGCTGAACGAGGAGATAGAGTATTCCAGAGCCAACGAACGCTCCTGCCACCTGCGCTACCATGTAAGCACCAGCGTCCTTGGCATTCATGCGACCTGAGAGAAGGCAGCCGAGGGTGATAGCCGGATTGATGTGACAGCCCGAAATGCCGCCGATGGTATAAGCCATTGCGACAACGGCAAGTCCGAAAGCGATTGCTGTGCCTACCACTGAGGCTGCATCATGACCACAATTAAGACTGACTGCCGTACCGCAGCCCATGAGAACGAGCACCATAGTGCCAACCATTTCTGCCAAATACTTTTTCATAATAATTTTGTTGTTTGATTAGGAATATTACATGTCTTGCAAAAAACTCCCACGGTTTTTATGCAAAACTCTATGAGTTTTTTGCGGCTTTTGTATCATACTGATTATCAACGAGATGCAGAGACCGTAAAAATACGATGCGTCTGACTACTGTTCGCTGTGATTTTGCAGCATATAGTCGCGTGGAGAAACACCAAAAAGCTTGCGGAAAGCCGTAGAGAAATTGTTGGCATTCTGGAAGCCTACCATGTCAGCCACCTCAGCAATGGAATGCTTCTTCTCCTTGAGAAGTTCTGCCGCACGCTTCAGTCGGATATTCTTTATGAAGTCGGTAGTGGTCTGGTTTGTGAGTTCCTTCAGTTTGCGGTTCAGGTGGACGCGGCTTATTCCGACCTCTGAAGCCAACACTTCCACGGAGAGGTCGTGGTCGAAGATATGCTGTTCTATGGTCTTCATGACACGATTCATCAGTCGCTCGTCAGGAGTTTGCAGCTCTGTCTTAGGAATCTTCTTCTCCACAGTCTGCTTTCCTTCATACACATTCTTCAGACGCTGGCGACTCTTGATGATATTATCCACGGTGGTCTTCAGCAGAGTGACGTTGAACGGCTTGGTGAGATAAGCCGCAGCACCGACGTTCAAGCCTTCCACATTAGACTGAGTATCGCTCAAAGCGGTCACGAGAACGACAGGAATGTGGTTGATGTTCACGTTAGCCTTTATGCGCTTCGTAAGTTCAATACCGCTCATATCCGGCATGAGTACATCGGAAATGACGAGATGCGGCGGATTCTTCAGCACGCTTTCAAGGGCGTCCTTGCCGTTAGAGCAGATGGCGCAGTGGTAGCGGTCGGAAAGTTCCTGGCAGATATAGTTCGCAATCTCCGGGTCGTCGTCCACGATAAGCACATGGTAGTTTGTGGAAACCTGCTGGCGACGCTGCGGTGCCTTTGCCGGCTTCTGTGCGGGTTCAGCGTTTGCAGGCTTCTGTGCTGGTTCAGCGTTTGCAGGCGTTTCAGGAGCCACTGCTTGCGGTTGATCCTGAGTAACTTCCGGCTCTACAGGCTTGTCTTCAAGAGTAGTCGCAACCTGTTCCGGCACGCTTTCCACACCGATAATCGGCATTTCCACAACAATCCTGCAGCCTTGATTGTCCTTTGGCTCGTCAACCCACACTTTTCCGTTGTGCATCTCCACGATAGCCTTGGCAAGATGAAGTCCGACACCCGTTCCACCAGTAGCAAGTTCACGAGCACTAACACGGTCGAATTGCGTCTTGTCCTCACTGCCACGCACCTGATAGAAGCGCTCAAAGATATTCTCGCGCTCGCTTTCAGGTATGCCAATGCCATTGTCGTTCACGGCAATCTGCACCTTGTCGCCCGGAATCTTGTTCACGCAGACCGTAACGACACCGTGGTCAGGCACGAACTTCATGGAATTTGATATGAGGTTGGCGAAGATCTTGTCGAAGTGCTGCACATCAATATTGGCATAAAGGCGGTCGATGCCGTCATGGATATAGGTGAAGGTGATTTCCTTCTCGGCAGCCTTCTCCACGAACGACTCGCAGACATTGCCGATGATAGGTATGATGTCCTGCTGCGAAAGGTTCACCTGCATCTTGCCGTTCTCAAGCTTACGGACATCCATAAGCTGGTTCACCAGATTGAGGATTCTGCTTGCGTTACGGTGCATTGTACTGTAAGACTGCTTGCGCTTCTCTTGGTCGGAATCGTCTTTCATCAGTTTCTCAAGCGGACTGATGATGAGCGTCATCGGCGTACGGATGTCATGGGATATGTTTGTGAACATCTGGAGCTTGGACTGGTTGATTTCATCCTGATACTGATGCTCACGAAGTTCACGTTGCGTCCTGTACCAACGCTGGGCATACTGATAGCCCTTGTATGCAAGGAAGGCAAAGATTATGAAGTACAGAATCCATGCAAGCCAATGGTTGTACCACACGGTGTGGACACGAACGATAATCTCACATGCCTTCTCGTCAGAATTGCCATAGACATTGATCTTCAGTCGGTATGTACCTGCTGAAAGGTGCGTGAAAGACAAGGCATGGATTCCTGGAGGAAGCACCTCAGGATGCCCGTCGTTTATGGTGTAAACGTAACGGAGACCTTCCGGACAGTTGAGCTGCTTGACCGCAAATTCTATATTGAAGCTATTGTCGTCAGCACAAAGGTCAAACTCCTTGGCACTCATGACATCGGTGTCAATAACGTGCCATAAGCCCGATTTCGTATTGGTATTCACAGGAGTATTGTTCACATAGAAACCTACCACACGTATATCCCATAGGTTCTCAGGAGCACTCTTGTCGTCAGGATTGAAGTACGTTACTCCATTGATGCCACCGAACCAGGCACGACCTTTGGAGTCAAGGAACGAAGAGCCCTTTGAGAACTCATTTCCCTGCAATCCATCAGCAAAGCCGAAATTCGCTATATGCACCCCTTCTATGCCCATCTGTACGAGTCCACCACTCGTGGCAGCCCATACATAAGAGCCTGCGCTGCCACATACAGAATAGATGGTGTTTGTAGGAAGACCATCTTCGGTGGTGAATACTCTCGTCTTCTTTTTCTTCTTATCATAGCTGACAAGGCCGTTTGTGGTAGCCATCCATACATTGCCATTACGATCTTCCGTCACCGCATTGATGATGTAGGCATCAAGCAGACTCTCAAGAACCTTGGCCTTGCCGTCCTTAGCCTCCACAAGGAACAAGCCATTGAAAGTGCCCACGCAGAGAGTGCCATCTTTCTGCATGAAAAGCGCACACTGCCAATTGTCAAGACCTTGTATCTGGCAATATTCTTCTATCAGCGTATCGGTTTCAGTATCAATGCAATAGATATTGTTTCCAAGCGTGGCTGCCCAGAGTCTGCCGTCCCTATCCACGAGAACATCCATCACACTAAGAACCTCCTTGCCAGTTGCCTTCGCATAAAGTGGATATTTCACATACTTTCCCGATTTAGTGAAATAGCCTAAGCCATCCGTGTAGGAAGCCACCCATATACGTCCCTTCTTGTCTGCATACAACTGCGTCATGATGGAAGGGAAATCCGGATTCTGGAGATGGGAGAAATGGTAGAGGGAGATGCCGTCTTGTTCTATTGAATAGACACCATCATTGTCGGTACATATCCATATCCTACCCTCATTATCCTCGGTTATGCCATTTACAGCCTCACTGCCTATGATATTACGACTGAACGTGCGATGACCGATGGTCTCAAAAAGGTTGGTCTTGTTCTTCAGGAACATGACGCCCTTCTGGAAAAGTCCGAGCCAGAGGTCACCATCCTGGTCGTTCATGATGGCATGAACTTTAGCGCGCTGCGAATTGAAGAACTTGTTCTCAAGCGGAAATGCGGACAAATCCTTCTTTTGCACATTATATATATATAAGCCCAATCCGTCGGAGCCAATCAACAACTGACCATCATAATTCACGTCGAGTGAAGAAACAAGGAAATTGCCTGTTCCATCTATGGTTTCAAAATTGTCCGTCGCCTTATTATACTGCATGACACCGAGTCCATGAGTGCCAAGGAAAACGTTTCCGTTGGCATCAGCAGCCAGGTTGAGGAAGTTTACACCCTTGGACTCAGCGAGATAATGCTTTACCTTCTTTGATTTCTTATTGCTCACAAACACTCCATCATGGAGATGCGTTACCCAGATATTTCCATCCTTGTCCTCCAATATGTCCTGCAGATAGCTGTGCGGACCGCTGTAGTTGGCTTCCATTGCCATCGGCTCACCGTCTTTAAGTTCCACACGGAACAAGTCATTGCCCGAAGCCCACACCTCGCCGTTGGAGAGCTGTATTATCTTGTTTACGTTTCCTACTTTCAGCTTTCCCTTACCGTCCTTCGCTATTGGAGAGAAACTGTTCTTTGCACGATCATAACACTGCAAACCGCGATGTGTACCAACATAAATATTGCCAGATTTATCCTCCATGATACATCTGACAAGGTTATGGGCGAGCGAATGCTCATCGCCCTCTTCATGCTTGAAGGTATAGAACTCCACACCGTTGAAACGTGTCAATCCGTCTTCAGTGGCTATCCACACCAAACCAGTATGATCCTGGAAAATATCATGGACCAACGCACTGGAAAGTTCTGCATCAGAGGTGTATAAACGGTATGTTTGAGCTGTCGCAAAAAGAGGGAACAACAGCGTTAAGGTCAGGGTTAAGGTTAGGGTTACGAAATGTTTCATGCCGCAAAATTAACTAATTTATGTGATACATGCAACAAAAAACGGGATTTTTTTGAAAGTTTTTTTTGAACAAAGTATCGCAAAATATCATTACCATTGATTTTCAGGCACTTAGATATTTGCGTGTGTCATTTTCAAAGATATTTTTGTACTAAATACATCAATGAATGTATCATACGCAAAGATTTAAGTAGCAAGAAAATTTGGTCGTATTACTATAATAGTATTACCTTTGCAGCCGAAAACAGGACAGAACTCTACTGTCTTCCGCCGCTAAAGCAAATCGGGAACAAACAACATCAACCCAATTGTAACGCTGTTACACAAAAGCAGGCCTTGTCTGCAAAAACTCACAAGACTTGCTCTTGTGTACTCAAATTAGAGGTTAGTTATGAAAAAGTTATATTCATCCTTAATTGTTTTCTTTGTTACCGCTGAGAAGCGCTAAACAAAAAATCACGCTGTCTGCTCTCATTTTGGGAGAGCAGACAGCGGATTTAAAAAAAGAATCTGAGAGAAAATCATCCGAGGCATTATGGATCATCCTGTCTGTTACATGCTTGTAACAGAAGGAATCCAGCCAAGGGTTGAAAAAAAAATCAGTTACTTTTTTCTCCATACATTATAATAAAGAAGGAAAGAGTTCGTTATTATATTAATAACCAATACACCCTTAAATTGGAAACAAAAGCAAAATATCACATCCCAGGATGGCAATGGATACTTGCCACAGCGGTGTTTTTCGTTGCTGTACTGACGCTACAGCAATACATCCTTTTCGACATCGAGCAAGCAAGAGTGTTCGTCTATGAAGGCGACAGAATCATGCAGCAGATAATGATGGCAGGCGGTATTGCCGACTGCATCGCATTGTTCCTGCAGCAGTTCTTCCTCTTCAAGGTGGCTGCAGCAGCCATAATGACTGCGCTCTTCATGTTGATGTCGTTGTGCCTGAACAAGGTTTACAAGAGTGCTGCGGGCAGAAGCACCACTACGGCTGAGAAGCTCCTCTGCTGCATTCCTGCCGCCCTCCTTTTTGTTTACACGGAAGGAAAGATCCTTTTCATCACCGGCCACGTAGCCATTGTGCTTTCTTCCGTAGCCTTGCTCCTTGGAACATTCATCGTAAACTGGAAGAAGCTTGCCGGCTACCTGCTCATTCCGATTCTCGTGGTCTTCACAGGCTTCGCGGTGCAAACGGCAGTATGGCCAATGATCGTGGCGCTCGTCTTGTATTCTTTATTGTACAAGAGGAACTTCATCGCTGCGGGCGTCACCATCTTGTCGGCATTCCTCATGGTGGCATTGGGCAGATACTTCTTCCTTGCCATGACATCCGACGAGCTTTTCTCGCCAGACATCTACACTTACCGCCTAAGAACAGAGAGCATCATGCCTTGGGTGTGGGGAGCAATAGTGGTTCTGACCATCATTCCTTTCCTCTTCAACAAGTACGTTTCGGAGAAAATCAACAAGCACTTCGCCTTTGCGGGCGTCGTGGCAGTGGCTATTGTCGGCATGACATGCCATTTCTACAAGGAATATCATGACGAGGTGGCAATCGAGAGATACGCCATGCAGCACTGGATTGATACGGGCGACTATCAGTCGGCAATGGATTTCAGCTTCAAGTATCTTACCAACACGTACACGGCAAACATCTATTTCATGTTGCTCTCACAAAGCAGCGAACTTGAGAATGAGGTAGGCGGTGTGCTGCAAAAAGGCGATCAGCTGATAATGGCAAAGAGCAGCATACGTCTGGTTCGTCGCCATCTCATGTCTTTGTATTACTACTTGGGATACGTGAACGGAGCACACCGTGAGGCTTTCGAGTATAACGAGCCTTCGGAGGGCATGATGGTGCCTGCTGCCGTCAAGATTCTTGCACAGACAAACATTGCGCAAGGCAACTATGCTTTGGCAGAGAAATACCTGAACTATCTCGACCATACATTGTTCTATAGCGACTGGGCACAGCAATACCGCAAGTTCCTTTACAACGACAAGGCTGTAGAGAGCGACCCGGAGCTTGGTCCACGCAGAAAGGCTGCCAACATCGAGTCCGTGCCACAGACCTGGACTACGCTCGCACACGTCATTCGCCAGATAGCATTCGTGGCACCTGAACTCCCTGCAACAAACTACAAGAAAGCATTCCTTCGTCTCGGCGAATACAATAAACAGACCAACTATGACCCTCAACAGCAAAGTATTATACAGTATTAGTGTCTTCTGCCTTGCACTCTGCTGCATGGCATGTTCCTCTGATGGCACGATAGCTCGTTCCGACAACTACGAAGCACAGATATATCCTGACTACAAGGACGTTACCATTCCTTGCAACATTGCGCCGATGAACTTCTCCGTGAAGGATTCCTCTGCCACAAACTACGCCCTGCTCATCGAATCTGGCGATTCGCACGTATGGGTAAATGCTGACGACAAGGACTTTTCCATCGACAAAGACGACTGGCAGAGCCTCATCAGCAAGGTTTCTTCCAAGGGTGGCGGCAAGGATTCCAACAAGATTTTCTTCACTGTCGCACGCGAGATCAATGGCGAATGGGTAGGCGGAAAGCAGTTCTCAATGACCGTAATGCCTGACAGCATCGACGATTACATCACATACCGCCTTGTGCCTCCTGGCTACGAGGGATGGTATCGCATGGGCATCTACCAGCATCAGCTCTCTACTTCGGAGGAAAGCGTGGTCTATGAGAATGCCCACAACAATGGTGCGTGCATGAACTGTCATACGCCATACGCACAACAGTCGGATCGCACTATCTTCCACCTGCGTACTTTCGATGGCGGTACCTATATGCTTCGTGACGGCATCATAGAGCGTTTGGAGGCAAAGACTGACTCTACCATCGGTGCTTTCGTTTATCCTGGATGGCATCCAAACGGCAAGCTCATTGCATTCTCTAACAACAAGACTGCCCAGACTTTCCACACTTCAGACAAGAACCGTATTGAGGTGTTCGACGCTGCGTCGGATATTGTTGTATATGACATCAAGAAGCATGAGGTCTTCTCAACGCCTATACTCAAGGAAACCGACAAATGGGAGACTTATCCTACATTCTCTCCTGACGGCAAATGGCTCTACTACTGCTCTGCACCAAGAGTAAGGGATGTGGAACTGAACTTTGCACAAGTGAAATATTCCCTCTGCCGAATAGCTTTCGACGCTGAAAAGCATCAGTTTGGCACGGAGGTTGATACCATCATCAGTGCCACAACCGACATTGCCAACCATAGTGTGTCTTTCCCACGCATTTCCCCTGATGGCAATTTCCTCGTATGCACTATCCACAACTACGGAAACTTCAGCATCTGGCACAAGGATGCCGACATGTTCATCCTCGACATGCGCAATGCGGACAATGATGTTGAAAGCATCAAGATGAAAGCTCTCAAGGCTGCAAATTCAGACGAAACGGATAGCTACCACTCTTGGAGCAGCAATTCCCGTTGGCTTGTGTTCAGTTCTCGTCGCGACGATGGCCTTTACACCCGACCTTACATCACTTACATCGACAAGGAAGGCAATTGCAAAAAGGCATTCATGCTGCCGCAGGACAATCCTCGTAAGTTCTACTCCGAGCGTGACTTAAGCTACAACATACCGGAATTCATGAAGGCAGCAGTGCCTACTCCGCCACGTGAAATCTATGCAGCCACAAAGCAGGATTCCATTCAAGTGACTTATCGCAAATAGTCCGCATTTTTCACTTTTCACTCTTCACTTTTCACTCTTCACTTTTCACTCTTCACTTACATGAAAAAAGCCCTTATCTTCTTTTCTCTACTCTTCTCTGCCCTCACAATGTCGGCAAATACGACAGACATCATCTCTCCTAATGGTAATATAAAGGTGAGTGTCTCTGACGAAGGTGGCAAGATAACCTACTCTGTTTCTCTCGGCGACAACGAGTTCATCGCTCCTTCGCCTCTCGGACTCAAGCTCCAGTATTACAGCGAACGCGATGCATCAAAGCCTCGCGAGATAAATCTATGCGAAGGACTTACTCTCTCCAACACGGAAACAAAAGCCATTGACGAAACATACAGCGTTCGTTCCCTTAAGAAGAACAGCGTACACTACGTGGCAAATGCGGCTACACTCTCCTTCGCTCGCGATGGCAAGAAGGCTATGGACATCGAGTTCCGCGTGTCAGACAGCGATGTGGCCTTCCGTTATTTCATTCATACACCTGGCAAAGACCGCATGTCTGCTGTTGTGCAGCAGGAATTCACTGGCTTCAACGTGGCAGAGACTTCCACTTCATACCTCGCACCGCAGATGCAGCCTATGACAGGCTTTGCTGCCACTGCTCCAAGCTACGAGACTCACCCTGAGATAGACGCTCCTCTCGGCAAGAACGGTTGGGGCGAAGGCTATGTCTTCCCTGCTCTCTTCAAGAATGCCGACAAGGGCTGGATGCTCATCTCTGAGACTGGCACAAGCGGAAACTACTGCGGATGCCATCTCCAGAACCTTGGCGACAACAAGTATGCCATCGCTTTCCCTAACCCAAAGGAGGCTAACGGCAATGGAACTTCACAACCGGGTCTCTCTCTTCCTTGTGCAACTCCTTGGCGCACAATCACTCTCGGCACTACTCCACAGACCCTTGTCGAGACAACTGTCAGCAACGATCTCGTCGAGCCTGTCTATGAGGCAAGCAAGGAATACACTTACGGCAAGGGCACCTGGAGCTGGATACAGTGGATGGACGGCAGCTGCAACTACGACGACCAGAAGACTTACATCGACTTCGCTGCGGATATGGGCTACAAGACTGTGCTCATCGACGCTTTCTGGGATAGCAATATCGGTCATGAGAAGATGGAAGACCTTGCCAAGTACGCAGCATCAAAGGGCGTTGGCATCTTCCTTTGGTATAATTCAAACGGCTATTGGAACCACGCACCACAAGGACCTTTCGGCATTATGCACCGTGCCGTGACTCGTACCCGCGAGTTCCGCTGGATGAAGAAGATTGGCATTCGCGGCATCAAGGTGGACTTCTTCGGCGGCGACAAGCAGCAGCAGATGCAGCTTTATGAAGACATCCTCAACGATGCAAACGATGCTGGCGTGATGGTTATCTTCCACGGCTGCACGCTTCCTCGCGGTTGGGAGCGCATGTATCCTAACTTCGTAGCTTGTGAGGCTGTGCGTGCAAGCGAGAACCTACACTTCGGACAGAACGAATGCGACAACGAGGCTCTCTACGCTACTGTTCATCCTTTCTGTCGCAACTCTCTCGGCAATATGGACTGGGGCGGCTCTGCGCTCAACAAGTTCTACGGACGCAACAACCAGCGTGGCACTCAGCGCAAGACATCCGATGTCTTCGCACTCGCTGCAGCCGTACTCCTCCAGTCACCTGTTCAGCACTTCGCCCTCGCTCCAAACAACCTCACCGACGCTCCTGCATGGGCTATCGACTTCATGAAGCGCGTGCCAACAGAGTGGAATGACGTGAAGTACATCGCCGGCGAACCAGGAAAATACGTCATCCTTGCTCGCCGCGCAAGCAATGGAACCTCTGAAACCCCTGAAACCTCTGAAACCCCTACCTGGTACGTCTGCGGCGTAAACGCAATGAAGGAAACGCTCAACACAACGATCTCCCTCGAAGGAATCTTTGAAGCAAACCAGCAGGTAAAGCTCTATTCAGACGATGCAAACCTCGCAGGTAGCGTAAAGGAAGTAAAGCTTAACAAGAAAAAGCAGCTCAAGATTTCCATCCCTAACAATGGCGGTTTGGTTATTGAGAAATAAAGCGCATTGATAACTTTTACTAACAGTTGACAAGAAGAACTTACCGTTTCAGATAGAACATCTTATAGGAAAACGCCTCAAAAAATGCATTTTTTGAGGCGTTTTTTCTATGAGTTACGGCATGTAAGTGAGTCTGTTATGATATGTAAGTGGCACAATTATTTGTCCCTGTTTGAATAATACCACAAGATTTGGTTACTCATTGCTTTGGAGGCAGTCTTGGACAACCTTACTACAAGTCTTTCCATGCCAACATAATTTTAGCGGAATCTTCCTCTGACAGGAAATCAGCTTCATCCATCGTATCATAATAGGCAATCTCATCACTCTCTGACACAAAAGTACATTGTTCTGGAGCCTCATCAGCAAAATAAGAATGAGACTTCATCTCTTGTAGATGAGCATCGTCTATTGCTATCTTCTTTGCGACATTCTCCAGACCATCAAGCTCAGAAGATTTGGACAGCATCAAGATAATGAGATGGCGTTTAACCTCCTCACTAACGCTGTCAAGACGCATTGAGTCGTAAAGTCTATGTGCGGTAAGTTCTGCGTGACTCATAATAAAATTCCTTTATTCAGCTGCAAAAATATGGATTTATTTGTAAACTGCCAAATATTTCGCCAACTATTTCTACTTTTCTTGCTGTTAAGGTGGGTTCTTTATAGAACCCACCTTAAACGAATAGCAAAAAGCTTTCACGCGAAAATTTGAGAATAAAAGATGTGGTCAACAAAAAATCAGGCTTTTATTTTGTGTTTTAGATAAAAAACACTACCTTTGCACCCGTAAACATCAAGAGCAGTCGCTTTTAGCGGACTCACCAACCGAGCAAGCAGCGAGAGCTGTAAGAAATATATCTCGATTTAATTTCTTATAGCCGAGTCGCGCACGAGGAAGACAAAGTCAACCTCGTTTTAGGTGCCACGGTGGTAAAGGTACGATGTGGAAGTGTCTTGTTTTATCAAGACTTCGTTTAACTTCAAAAACAAAACCTAATATGGAAAAGAACCTCTCTTCACAGTTCGCTTCGCAGTTTGCCGAAGCATCACTCACATCTCTCGTAAAGTCATTCAACTCACAGGTAGGAAACCGCGGATTCAATTCCGCACGCGCTGCACACGACCACGCTCTCATTGCAGAGTTCAAGCGTCGTGGCATAGATGTGTCTGCCATCTCCAACGGCGAGACAATCTCCTTCGCTCACCAAGTCACTCTTGACAAGACTGCCAAGAAACTCATCATACAAGGATAATCCTCATCCCCCAACTAAAACTAAAAATCAAAGCCCGCATTCGCTGTCTGCTCTTAGCGAATACGGGCTTTCTATTTTCCCACAAACTCTCCTTTACGCCACCAGCCACAGTGCCGCTCCGATTATTGCTGCGAAACCATGCATCTTATCATGAGGAGGTTCGTATGTCAGGTACTTTGATATAAGCAAATCCTTCAGTTCTCCGCGTGCATTATCATCCTTCATTATCTCGTAGAGAGCACTATCAATCTTTGCACATTTGAATCTTTCTCTCATGGCAGATACGGTATAGCCCCTTGCCATCTGTTTTCTTATTCCTGTATATAGTCCCAGTTCCTCCGCTACCATACCATATTCCTCCTCATGTTCAATCAATCTCCAAAACGGTTCATGCTGCATGTGAAAGAAAGGCTTGCTTATATCGCAAGTGAAAGGACATGAAGTGGGAAGCTTTTCCCCCCATATATTCCGGAACTCGTCCACCAGTTCGTCCGTTAGTTCTATCTCAGGAGAGCATACACGCCCTTTCTCCACAAGACTCATTACGGCAAGCAGAAGCACAGCCTTATGAGGTGCCTGCTTGCCTTTGAACTTTGCCGTATGCAGTCGAGAGAAATGATAAAGGTAATACTTAATATCCATACCTCATAACCTTATATCAGGTGCGTCACCTTTATCTTCTTCCAATGCTTACCGATGCCAAGCGCCATTGCCTGTGCATCCTTTGTTATCAGTTCACCTTTTTGCAAACCAGTAATAGCCTGCTTCAGTTCTTGCAGTTGGCCACCACTCACGCCAAACAAATCCTTCAGCACACTATCGTTCTGCTGCTGTTGGCGCATGATAAGCGGATACTGCGCATTGGCATAGAAGTCAAAATGCTTTGACTTGAAGTCGTCCATGTTCTGACTTGCAAAAATCACGCTCATGCCCTTGTTGCGTCCCACCTTGATAAGGTTCCTCAACGGCTGGTTCTCAAAGCCGAGCATATAGTGAGCCTCGTCTATAATGGTAAAGTGTCGCAATTCCACACGTTCGTCGTTTGTCTGCTGACCAGGAAGGACATCATAAATGTTGTTCAGTTTTGAGATTACGAAATACACAATAGCCTTCGCCATTATGCCATCCTTCTCAAACTGTCCGAGGTTGATGATGTTGCAAGTGTGTATCAAGTCCACCTTATCCTCTTCGCTGAAGATATTGTTTCTCACCAACTGGTTGAGCACAGACTTAACGCTGTCCGTATCATCCTGCTTCTTTTCCGGCATGAGAAGAGTATAGTTATCCAGAATCTCCTTGAAGGTTATCGGCTTGAAGTGCTTTTTCTTATAAGCCTCAATGATAGCCTCGCTCAGACGGTTGTCCATATTTGCGCTTATCTTCGCAGGGGATATTGCACTCAAAGCATTAGACATCGATGTGGCGTAAAGGTTCAATTCGTTGATAGGCTTACCCGTAAAATCCTTGAAAGGCGTGAAAGGCAAAGGCTTCTCCATCGGATTAAGTATTGCAGAACCATCAGTTTCAAACAACTGCAACCAATGCGCATTGGCAGGATCAGAGAATTCTCCCTTATAGTCAAACAACAGGAAGTTTACAGGATAATGCGTATCGGCAGACGCAGAGCGCAATTGGTTTATCAATACGGCAAGAAGGTTCGACTTACCTGAACCTGTCGTACCTGCCACCAGCACCTGAGTGTTCGTTATAGCCCTTGAGTTCAGGTCAAGACGAGCCTCCATCTCATCATCATACATGCCGATAAGCAATTCCAATGCAGGAATGTCAGATAAGGATTTGCCACCTCGCAGCGGCGAAAAGTGCAGCCATTCATCCATTGTACCCTCTTGCATCAGAAGGTCATGCCCACGAAGAATCTCCCTTCCCACAATCTTGCTGGCAAAAGCCTTCTGCGTCCATTCGCCTTTTATGTCATGATAGCGCATCTTTATCAGCGATTCAAACAGCTGTCCAATCTGGTTCTTTGTATAGAAAGTCGTAGCGTATGGCGTGTTTGAAACCTTCAAGGGGAAATCCCCAAGGTCGTCAACACGTCGTGCAGACTTGTCGCTCAGTCCTACGAGGAGGCAGAATCTCTGGACCGTACTCATAGTAAGCGTTACTGGTCTTACCGATTCTGAATACTCCTTCAGATTGATACGCTGCTCAAGCATAGCCTTAACATCCTGTAGCTTTTCGTTCAATCCTTCCACTGAACGCGTCACATTTATTTTGAAACTATCTACTGTCATATTATCAATCCGTTAAATGTTCGCCAAAATAATCTTCGCTTACCGTAGTACACTGCCTTTCCTTGTCTCTATGCAAGGTATATGTACGAGCCACATACGCTTCAATCTTCTTGAAGTCACGCTCCGTGGTTATCTCCGTGTCCGTACTTAGGAGTATTGTCTGGTGCGCAAGGTCGGGGAAATACTGTTCCAGGATAACCTCGCGACTCTCTTTGTCCAGTACACCCATTACTGTATCTATCATTACCGGTGGATTATAATCCCCCAGCTCATACAGCACCTTCAGCAGTACCTGCATTACAGTTTGCTTTGCACCGGCATTCAGCTGACTAAGATAAATCTCATTGCCGTTCTTATGATAAATCTTGAATGATATACCATCTGCATTATCTGCCGACAGCTCTACCTTACCGATATATCCGGCATAGATTACGAGATTTATGTTCAGTTGGTCACGCATCATGCGCTCTATGTTTGCTTTCTTTGCCGCAAGCAGTTTCACGGAGAGCGACTTGAAGAAGTCAGGCAATCTGCACAACATATCATACTGAGGGTCAGGCACCTGAGGAATGTCGTAGTCGTAAGTAGCAATCTTCTTGCCAAGGTCAGTTATTTCCTTCGTCAGCTGGTCAATGGCAAGTTTCAGTTCCTTCGCATTCTTGTCGTTGCTTTCATACATTTCTATTATGCTATAGTCAGCACCGAGCAGAGTCTGACGGAAGTCGTGAAGCTGCTTCTTTCTTTGAGGCAGTTCGCCAATTTCCAGGTTAAGGCTTGTGCGCTTGTCATCCAATACAACAAACGGATTCACATACGCAGCTTTTACAAGGTCGCCAAGCACCTTCACATCCGTATCGGAGAGATTCGGATACTTGTCGTCGCTCCTCATGCCATCGTTCTTGTGGGCTATGAGATAACTTGCAATGGCAGCTGCATCCAAACCATTGATGTTGTAATGATGAGACTTCAGGTATTCCACAACATCATTCGTCACACGCTCTATCTGACTGTTAGTCAGTTCGCTGCTATGCTCCTTTGCTATGCGGCTCTTTTCGTTCAATATCAGTTCCACCTCGCCGCGTATGCACTCTGCCAGTTTCGGATACAGCACCTTTGTTTCCAATTCTCGCGCTATGGCATCCGCTTCCTGTCTGTAGTCGGATTCTTTCTTGTCGAAGTCCTTCAGGTTCTGCTCTATCTGGCGAATCTTGTCGCGCGTTACGTCATCATCATCCCTACCCTCCTTGGCACGGTTATACATTTCCCTATGCTCGTTTGCGTAGGCAAGAGCCTGACTGTATTCCTCTTTCTTATGCAGGAGTTCCATTTCCTTCTCTGCTTTCTGGCGTTGAAGGTTCTCATAGTCCTTGCGTTGAATCTCGTTTTCCAGCTTTGCAGCCTTCTTTTCTGCAAGTACAGCTTCCGACATTGAGCGTAGGCGACTGTATTTGTTGAAGCCCATCACGGAGTTTATGTTCTTCAGTATGAGGTTGTTTATCTGCTCCTCCTTGACGAGTTCAGAAGTCTTCATCGCATCGAAAAGGAAGTAGTTGCTCAATTCTCTCGGTAGGTTTGCCGCGATAATCTTGTTTACTATCTCCTCGTTCTGATTGCGCTGCGAAGCCGTAGAACCGCTTCCATAGACAAAGCGGTTGCCGTCCATGTTCAGTTCCACACTTTCCCTTACGGAATTGTCAAACAGCGTGTATGATCTTTTCAGCTTGTAAGGCGTCACCCTGCCAAGAACAACGCCCGTGAAAGTCACTTCCAGTACGATGTTCTTGCCGTTCATGCCGCTTTCGTTCTTCACGCCGGCATTGAATATCTCCTCAAACTGTCGCTTGTTCTTTATCTCCAAACCATATAGCGCACTGTATATGGCATCAAACAGAGTGGTCTTGCCACAACCGTTCGCACCGCCAATCAGTATGATAGGGCGATAGTCGGAAACCTCAAGGTTCAGGTCAAGCAGCCTGTAGGTCTTGTAGTTCTCGGCGTATATTCTCTTTATCTTCATAGTTCCTTCAATGCTTTCTTCAGGATCTTCGCGAGCTTTTTGTCCTCTACGAAGTTCTGGTTGTTTCGTTCCTCATGGTAAGGCTTCAGGATGCTCTGTTTCATCCACTCAGCATCTATGTCTTTGTCTCTGCACAACTGTTCTATCAGTGCCATATCCTCCTGTCTTACACCGTAATGCAGGAAAGTGCTGTCAACGCTTTTCTTCATAGTTCTCTATTATATATTCCTCAAATCCAGCACACTCCAACCATCGGTGGTTGCAGTGTCTTCAATAAGTCCGTTAGGGTAATACCAGTTGTTGCCTTGCGCTATAAGCACGCCACCAACGACCTTCTTTCCCTTTGCGCAATATTCCTCGCAATAGTGGAAGAGGGCGTTGTTCTTCTCCGGTGCATCTTCATCGCTGCCGCAAGTCTTTGTGTCAAACAGGCAGATGGTGCCGTTCTTCAGTCGAATGATGAAGTCCACGTAGAAGCATCGCTTTCTATTGCCGCTGTCTGTATAAGGTACGGCAAAGTGCTGCTTACCCTCGTCACCATTCTTGTACCACCAATCCACCTCGTCCGTCTGACGGTCAAGCCATCGCGCAAAGTTGTATTCCGGCGCAGAGACATTGTTCTGCTCAAAGAAAGGCTGCAAGGCATGGTTGAATATCTCGCCATCCTTCGCCTGACTCACCTGAGAGTTGTAGAGTCTTGTCTCAGGCACTTCCCAAACGCATTCTTTGTATTCTGGTTCCGCAGGTTTCTGCTTTCGTAGCTGTCTTTCATACTCCAACAGAGCCTTTCGTATTAAAGACTCAAAGTGCGGCTTGTTGTCTCTTTGCAGAACAATTTTCGGCACATCCGTGGAGAATATGCCAAGATATGTCTCCATCACATATTCCAGTGCTCCCATCAAAACAGGAGTACTATCAAACTTAGCAAACGAACCGCAGTTGTCGCGACAGAACTTCGTGAACATATCCATCAATTCCGAACTGTTTCGTGCCAGTCGTGCATGTTCGGCAACCTCAGTCGTTCCGTCTAACTTCGTGATGCGAGTATCCTTTGGTATGTCAACCATGATGCGGGTCACATCACATCTTACGCCATGCTTCTTTGCTTGCTGACGATTATATCTTATCTTTTCGTCAAGTTGATCTGTCATCATATTCGTTGTGGTCAATCGTTACTTTCTTCTATCTCATCTTCATCCTTCTCAAACAAATCCTCTGTTGAGAACAGCCATAGCGGATTTTGTCCCCACTCTTGCTCCATAACCCTTGCCAGCACACTGCGGAAGGTTGAGCCAAGGCGGTTTCGCTTTGCACCATTCTTGTCCATATAAACAGAGCGAAGCGTGATGTTCTGCAGTTCCTTTCGGCGGTTTGCGTAGATTGTAGAAAGATAGTTCATGTCATCGCCTACAATCTGGATGATGTCTGCCGAGAGGTTTGTATATACATAGCCGTAGTTAAGCAGGTCGTTCTGATAGAAACGCTGCTCTGGCATACGCAATATTCTGCCTACCGTCTGCGTTGTGAAGGTCATGCTCTTTAGGTCGCGGAAGATTAGGAGAACGCTTGCTCGCGGACAGTCCCAGCCCAATGCTATTGCCTGCTTGAAGAGAAGTACTTCTGTCATGTCGTCAGGCTTGGTAATATCCTGAAGGTTAGGCGATTTGTCCTTTGAAAGCCATACCGCCAGTTTTCCGTTTTCCACGCTGATGTTGCATCGTTGCTCAAGGAAAGCCTTCATCTCGTCTGCAATGGTTCGGTCGTTTGCGTTCATGGACTCGCTGCTGTCGTTGGGAAGCTGAATAAGCAGCAGCGGATTTATGCCGTGCTCCTGGTATGCCTTTGCCAGTTCTTCACGTTTCTTCAATGCCTGTTTCAGCAGACGTTGGTTCACGGTCAGTTCGCTTTGCTCCTTGCTGCTGTGGACATTCGGATTAAGCTGTATGCCACGCTTTATCATTTCTTCTTCTACAACATCCTTTCTCTTTACCACTACGTTATAGTAGCTCTGCGTAACAGGCGTTGCCGAGATACGAATCTCCACCTTAGGCTGAATGGCACGCAGCACAATCTCACTCTTCTTAGCATTCCTGCCGCCGAACATGTGCTCCTCGTCTATTACCACTACAACGGGCAAATGCTTCTTTACCTTTGTACGACGGATAAGTTCATAGAGCGTACGGTTCTGCTCATTGTCGCGTATCATCACGGCATTATCCTTGTTTATTGACTCCCAGTTGAGGAAAAGCACATCGCCTTTTTCCAAGCCTTCCAGATGGTTACACTCGTCAAACATCACTGGTCGAAGCGAGCGAGTCTCAGAGAAGAAATTCTTCATTGAGCGGTATGACTGCTGGTGAAGCTTGTTCGGCGCTATCCAAACCCATGCAACCTGAGCGTATTGGCACTCGCCATTCATAGGCAGTTCGTAAGTGACCTCGTCAAGTAGCTTCGATGCCATGACGGTTTTGCCAGCACCTGTAGGAGCTTTGAAGATAAGCTTCAGTCGGTCTTCATCGTCGTTGAGCAGATCTACAAGTTGGCGTTTAAGTTCCCTTACAGCTCGCTTCTGATAATCTTTCAGTTCTATCATTCTTTCTGTCCTCCTTCCTCATTTATAAAGTTGTCTTCCTTCTGCGGCGGCAGAACATTCCTTATGGCTTGGTTCAGTGCTTCAGGCATGGCTGTGAGTTCTATCACATCCTCCAATCCTTCAAACTCATCGTTGTAGGCGTATGCACCATCGCTGTATGCAAAGATCATCAATTTGCGATTCTTTGTAGCAAGCGTCTGATTCTCACGGAGTTCCTTTGCCACGTACTCTATCGCTCTTGGTTCATAGACCACGAGCATTTGCTTCTCCTTATTGGCAAAGTATCGGGCATAGCGCGACTTGAACTTCAAACTGCCGAACTGCTTCTGCTCATCATACAGGTCGTGCTTTATGCAAAGCATATCCGTTGCCATCTGCATAAGCTTCTGACGGTTGGCAGAGCTATTCTCACGCTCGGTAAACTCCACCTTATAGTAGCGAAGATTATTGTCTTTCAATCCTGCCACTTCCACACCTTTCGGAGTCGTATAGCCATTGATTACTCGTTTGTTTCGTTCGTAGGTTACTTCCTCGCAAATACCGTTCTCGTTATTAGTCACAAGAATACATTTACGATGTCCGCCGTCCTCTGCGTTTAGTTGCATGGTGGCATGAAAAGTTGTGCCTGAGCCAGCGAAGAAGTCGAGGATGGTGGAGTCTTTTTGTTTTATATTACCTATTAACTTCTTTATCAACGCTGTTGGTTTAGCATAATTAAAAGCTTTACCACCAAACAGTTCCTTGATTTCATTAGTTGCATCAGTATTAAGAATATCGGTAATTAGATTTTTATAAGGAACATTCTTTTTAATTTCGTTTCCTTCATTGTCAACATTGAGATATATTTTATACTTAACTGACCATCCACTTTTTTTCTTTGCATTAGGTACTATAGAAATAAATCCATTAGCTATTCCCCACAGAACTTTTTCTTTACTCCATTTCCAAGTCCATCCGTCATTAACAAATTCAGTTCTGTCATTGGGGTAAAGTAAGGTTCCGTCAGGTGCCTCTATGGGATAATTCTGAGAATCACTGTATCTAATGCTTCCTCTATCTAAAGAATCATAATAATGAGGTCCTCTTATGCATGAATATTCATCTGTAAAGCGATATCTTTTTATATCAAAAGCTTCTTTGTTATATGCAAATACCTCTGACGAAATCATCGGACTCATACAATACACAAGAATATACTCTGTAATAACAGCTATCCCCTTCGCATCAGCTGCTCCAGTTTTCTTTTGCCAAATAAAATTGCAGATAAACTTGTCAGAACCAATTATTTCATCACATAACAACTTCAAGTTCGCCTGTTCGTTGTCATCAATAGAAATAAAGATAACGCCGCGGTCAGAGAGAAGTTTCTTTGCTATTCGCAGACGCTTCTCCATAAACGATAGCCACTTGCTGTGACGGTAGCCATCTTCGCTATCAACGAAAGAATCATTATAAACAAAATCCTTGTTGCCAGTATTATACGGCGGATCAATATAAATCACGTCCACTTTGCCCTCATGCGTATAGGTCAAAGCGGTTAAGGCATGAAGGTTGTCGCCTTCAATAAGGATATGGTTGGGAGCCCCCTCCGACTCCCCCGAACGGTGGAGCGGCTGAATGCGCTTGGAACAGTCTTCCACAAGCACTGGTATGTTTTCCGAGAGCACTTCCTGTGCTTCCTCCTTATGCTCTTCCCATACCAGTCCGTAACGCTTCTGTTCATTAAGCAACTGGAGCAGGTCTGCTTTCTGCTCATTGCTCAGTTCCTTCATTTCACGAATAAGACTGGCGAGAGCGGCTTTGTCTAATTTCCTTCTTGCCATAGTTAGTTTAGATTAGGTTAGAAAAAACGCATTTGTCAGCTAAAACTAACTACGAGGATCAGGTATATATACGCAGAAACGTGGACGATAACTCATCCACGTTCCGGGTATTTGGCCTGACCCACACAATAGAAATGAGTTATGCCCACGCAATACACGCAGGCATCAACTGCTAATCTTCTATTGTGTTCTTCCACGGCCAAATTTCGGAACGTCATTAGAATAAACAGCAATGCTTGTTCTTTCAGAATTGATATGTCTTGCCCCACGACTCTAAGCCAAAGGACATTGCAAAATTACGAAAATAAATGAAAAAAGGACATCTCTGCAGTCCAAATGAACGATAGAAAGCCGATTTATTATCAAAACATGAGGTTTTAGTTCATTTTGTTTGGTCAGTATAAGAAAAAAACGTAATTTTGCAGTGAAATTTATTCGCGCAAAGAAAAACGCTAAAAATGAATACACAGACAAGAACCATACAACTGACTTTCCCTATAAGAGAGTTCTCTACAGTAAAGAAGATATCAAAGGGAATGGGGTGGACCATATCTGTTCCACCGGCTACAGATGAGGATAAATTTCTGGCAAACTTTCGCGATGCCGTAAAGTCTGCCAAGGATTTCAAGGAAGGAAGAACCGATTACATGAGTATGGAGGAACTGATGAATGAACTGTGAATTCAAACAGCGGAGGAGCAAGAGTGATTACATTGAATGTTATGCTGAATACCGAGCATAACATCATTGCTTTGATAATGATTTATGACAAATCGGATGCCTCAAACGTGAAAGATAATGTTTTGAGGAAAATTGTAAAAGATATGGGATTATAGTACAACAGTTTCTTGACGACCACAATGATAGTCTGATGCTGCTATATGTTAGTTTTTTGTTTTTAGTTTCTGGTTTTTTGTTTATAGTTTTATCGCATACCTACGGCATGCCTATCCGTTGTATTATATTGATTACCAGCCATAAGAATGGCTGGCTACCAATATCAAACCCCTCTGGGGTTGCACCTAAATTGGTGAAGAACCAGAATTTCGTGTTTTACCCATCACCCGTCACTACCCTGTAGATAACATACTGACTATCAAGGTATTTCATTCCCAGAGATCATTTCACCCATCACTCACCCGCCACGCACCCATCACTCGCTCTATGCATATTCTTAGGTGACGGGTGAGTGATGGGTGAGTGACGGGTGACGGGTAAAACAGAAACAAAGAATGGCTGGGTTGGAGAATTTCCGTGGGAGTTTTTGAAAAAAGTCCCACGGAAATTTTCAAAACTCACACGGAAATGATCAAAAACTCACACGGAAATTTTCAAAACTCACACGAAAATTAAACGAAAACTCCCACGGAAACAAACTAAAAGTTAGCCTTTTCCGTGGGAGTTGTGTATTGTAGTTAGAACTTTCGTTATATTAAGAAAGCAATTCTATGACTAAGAAATCAATTATAGGAAATAAGAGTCAATTCTTAGAATACGAGGAAGAGCCATGCGAGACCGAGTCCGAGACCGAGGAATCCCATGATGGCACCGACCTTCACCATATCCTTCTGCTCAATCATTCCTGTAGAATGCGCGATGGCATTTGGAGGTGTTGAGATAGGGAGCATCATGGATACCGACGCTGCGATGGCTACGGCTACGAGCATACGTGGTGCGATGCTTGCGTCGCCTGTTGTGTTTGTCATTGCTCCTGCTACGACACCGAGCACAGGAACGAGCAGTGAAGCTGTTGCAGAGTTGCTGATGAAGTTAGAGAAAAGGAAGCAAACGAGCATTGCAACGATCATCACAACGATGAGAGACCAGCTGCCGAAAGGTATTGCACCCACAAGGTGGTCAGAGAGCTTTGTTGAGTTGAGGGCAAGACCGAGGGCGAAACCACCGGCTACCATCCAGAGCACACTCCAGTTGATTTCCTCAAGGTCACGACGAGTAAGCACGCCTGTGCAAGCGAAGAGCGCAACAGGAATCATTGCCACGATGTAGCTGTTGAGTCCGAGTCCGAGAGGATCAGAGAAACACCAGAGGAAGATGGTTACTATGAAGGCAGCGATAACGATGTAAGACTGCTTGCCAGGCTCAAGTTCTCCTTCGATGTTGAGCTCAATCTTCTTCTGCTTGAATGGGAAGAGGAAGCGGAGGAGAAACCATGCGAAGACGAGAAGGATGATCACGAACGGAGCCATCTTTGCCACCCAAGCACCGAAAGTGATGTCGGCACCGAGAGTCTCGTTGAGGTAACCGAGGGCAATTGTGTTTGGAGGAGTACCGATAGGCGTCATGATACCACCGAGGTTCGCACCTACAGGAATAGCCATAGCCAATGCTATTCGTCCCTTTCCGTCAGCAGGAAGAGCCTTAAGCACAGGAGTAAGGAAGGCAAGCATCATGGCTGCTGTGGCAGTGTTTGACACGAAAGCAGAGAAGATTGCCGTAACAAGGATGAATCCGAGGAGCACATTCTCAGACTTCGTACCGAAAGGCTTGAGCATGATACGTGCTGCCACGAGGTCGAGCTTCACCTTAGACATACCGATAGCGAGCACGAAACCACCGATGAAGAGCATGATTGTCGGGTCTGCGAAAGTGGCAAGGATGCTCTTGTAAGACACAGGCGCTCCGAAAATCACCTCTTCGCCATTTACAGTGCTTGCAACGCCTTCATGAGCCATGAACGACAATGCCTTGTCGCTGACCGTAAGCAGGAGAATAACGATGATCAGCACAGATGTTGACCAAGAAGGAATAGCCTCTGATACCCACATTATTGCTGCCCAAACGAAGAGAGCGACAACAATCTTCTCGTTGAATGTGAAACCTGCTATTCCAAAGCTTTCTGTTGGTATGCAGCAGATAGCGATAGCGATGATTGAGGCTATAAGAGCCTTCCACAGACCAGAAATGTGCCAACGCTTCGGGTCTTTCTTTTTGTGATAGTCGGCTACGATGTGATAGCCGAAGAAATTTTTAAACATATTGGTTAATAGGTTGTAGTTTTTTGCGTTGTTTTGCCGATAGCAGCTATCGGTTTGTCGTATAGACGCGGCAAAGTTAAAGAAATTTATTAAAGAATTTTCAAAAAAATTGCGGCAAACTTAAAATGTTTTGTTAACTTTGCAGCATGAAATCTCATTTTGCTTTATGCATTTTACAAATATTGGCTTTTTTGCTCTGTTTTGAGAATGCAAGCGGACAAGGGAAGGTCGTTGCAAGTTCACAAGAGAAAGTTGCAGCGAAAAGGCCTCTATGGGAGCATCATTTCCGACTGATGGACGCTACTATGGACATTACCAATAGCATCGTCCAGGCAGACAAGGCGCAGTTGGGCACCAACCTTCCACAGGCTTTCAACGGCAATGGGGTGGTGATGGCGATAGCTGACATCGGCTTTGACTTCACACATCCCAACTTTGAGACGTCGAAGATCGTGCGCTTCTGGGATCTGCTTTCTCGTGACACCATCGGTCAGGAGCATCTTCTTACTGGTCATGAATACACGGACGAACTGGAAATCAGAGCATTACAGCACAGCTACGACGGCAAGAAGGAGACTCATGCCACCCATGTTCTCGGCATTGCTGCTGGCACCGGAGCAAAGGAAGCCTACGGAAACGACGAGTTCCGGGGCATAGCTTCCGGCGCAGACCTGCTGCTTATAGGCAATGTGTTGAGCAACAACTCAGAACTTGTGGATTCATTGCAACGCAACAAGTTTGAGGGTTTGCACGAATTCGACATCTTCAGATATGCTTTCGACTATGCCGAGAGCGTAGGGAAGCCGTGCGTAATCAACATGAGTAGCGGCAGAAGGCAGAGCTTTGGCGACGATTTCCCGATATACAACCAGATGGTAAATGAACTCACCGGTCCGGGAAAGATCATCGTTGCCTCGGCAGGAAACAACGGAAAACAGAAGGTTTACATGAAAAAACGCGAGGGGCAGAGCCATGTACAGAGTTGGTTCTATCCTGCGGCATCATCGGGCAACTACCTGTTTTTCAGACATAAAGGCGACTGCAAACTGGAGCTCTTCAGCAGATCAAGCAAGGAAGGCGACTTTGAGCCTATGCCAACAAACCTCTATGCCACACTGGACACCGTCAGCGACTACGACGACACGCCTATTCAGTACATCATTCTTCGCGACAGCATACCGCACAAGACGGGCCTTTTCCTCTATGCAAGGATGTCGGGAAGCGAGGATAGCGAGGGCGAACTGTTCACGCAGGGTGTGCAATTCCTTGACGAGGATGGCTGGAGCGACGGCGAATACGACTATTCCGTGAATTTCCCTGGCAGCTACGACAACGTGATAAGCGTGGGCTACATGAACTATCGCGACGAATACACCACGGCTTGGGGCGACTATTACCATCGTGATGAAGGCGAAAAAGGCAAGGCAAACGATAACACCTCGCGAGGACCGCGACTGGATGGCTACCAGAAGCCGGACATCATTGCGCCTGGAACGTTCATCGCGTCAAGCTTCAACTCGTTCTATGAAGAGGAAAACGCTGACGACGAGGATGTTACGGAATGCAACTACAAGTTCTTCAACCACAACGGTAGGCGCTACTCGTGGTCGATAATGTCGGGAAGTTCCATGTCGGCGCCAGTGGTCAGCGGCATCATCGCACTATGGCTTGAAGCAAAACCCGACCTTACGCCGCAGGACATCAAGGACATCTTCAGTCGCACTGCTCGCCATCCCGACCCGACAATCTCCTACCCTAACGCCATCTACGGCTACGGCGAGATAGATGCCTACGCCGGACTCCTTGACATTCTCGGAGTGGATAAGATAGAAGGCGTGAGCAAGAGCCATGCAAGGAACGTGCGTTTCGTGGTAAACAATGGCGAGGTCAAGGCGTTTGACAAGGCTACAGGCGAACCACTGGACATTATTATATATAATACGGCTGGCGTGAGGATGAAGGAAGGAATACTTGCGCCGGGCGTATATGCCGTGGAAGTGGTCACAGAGAAGGCGGAGCAGAAAGGCTCGACGCTTGTGAGGATTCGCAAATGAAAACAATAACATATATGAAGAAACTGATTATAATCCTATTGGCTGCGGTTGCCATAACTGCTGCCAACGCACAGGAGGTGAAGGTAAGCAGCTTTCGCCATGCTGGTCCATTCGGTTTGCAGAAGCCGTTGATGATAGACTCCGTGAACTTCAACAATGCGAAGTACGACACACTCTCGCTTCTATCGTCGAACATCAACCTCGACATAGCAAAGAAAGCTACGCAAACGGTGGACTCCCTGCTTCCCGTAAACAACGGAACGGAGCCTACGCTGAACCTTCTGCACGCCACTTTCAGCAATGCTTCGTATGCAAAGGCAAAGATAAACGTAAACAAGCTGAACCACTTCAAGCTGTATGTTGACGGCAAGGAGCAGTCGGCAGGCAGCGAAATCGGACTTTCGCCTCGCTCACACAACCTTGTAATAAAATACATGGCAATGCCGGGGAAGGCTGATACTGCCTTGGTTAGCATAACTCCTTCCTCCACAAAATCCCTGACCCCCTCTAACTCCCCCACTGGGGGAGAACACCTTGTGGATGGAAACATTACCGTTGGTCCAGCTCCCCTCCTTGTGGAGGGGCCGGGGGAGGTCGTAGGGGAGGTTGGTCGTTCTCTCTACTATGCCGAGGCAGGTGTGAAGGCGAAGAATTCGCTTTACATCCGTCCTTCCGACGATGGCTTGTACTACATCCAGATAGATTACCAGCGTTTTCCTGACAATTCCACTGAATGGACATACATCCTGAAGGAAACAAAGACCAATCGCGTGGTTCTTTCCACAAGGAGCAACATCACATGGGCACCTTCTTGCGACCACTCTTTCTATAAGTACGAGGACTCAAAGGAAGGAAGGAAGCTCGTTCTCGTGGACGCAAAGACCCTTCAGGAGACCGTTCTCTGCAAGAAAATGCCGAGGGATCGCGCCACAATATTGCCTAACCTGAAGCAAGCCATTGTATCTAAGCCTCTGGAAGGTCCGAAGGCTGACGAAGACAAGCATCTCTATTTGCATCCGGAAGACCGCGTGCCTGGATGGCGCGACCGCACAACGCTCGAACTTTTCGATTTACAGACAGGACTTTCCACGCCTATCACTTACGGAAATCGCGCTCTGTGGCTCATGGATTACTCACGCGACAGCCGCTATGCCTTCATATCAGTGACTACGGAAGACATAGAGACCATGCGACCATCGTCATACTCCACCCTGCTACGCCTTGACCTTCAGACCATGCAAGCGGACACCATCATCGCGAAAGACGGCTTCATGGCTGGCGGAACGCTTTCTCCTGACGGCAAGATGATAGCCGTGAAGGGCTCTCCTGAGTTTGCTGACCGCATCGGCTGCGTGCTGCCAAGCGACAAGTTCCCTAACATGTACGACTACCAGCTCTATCTCCTTGACATCGAGAAGGCTATCAACAAGCAGGGCGATGCCATCATTCCCGTAACAAAGGACTTCGACCCTTCAATAGAAGACGTCAACTGGAGCGCTTACGACGACAAGGTTTACTTCACTGCTTTGGACAAGGATCTCATCCGTCTCTACCAACTCGACCCTAAAACAAGCAATATCAAGCAGATAGACCTGCCTGTAGATTGCGTGAACCACTTCTACCTTGCCGACAAATCGCCACTCATCGGCATTGGCGGTCAGGGTATCACCGACCTTGGCAAGACCTATTGGGTAAACAGCAAGACGCTGAAAGCCACACTCATAGAGGATGTCCACCAGCGTGAACTTGGCGAATATGCCATGCCTACCGTCCATGAATTCAACTTCAAGAACTCTGACGGCTACGAGATTACCGGATGTTACCTGCTCCCTCCGGGCTTCGACGAGCAGAAGGCTGAGAAGGGAAAGACGCCTATGCTTGTCTATTACTACGGCGGGTGTTCGCCTGTAAGCCGCTATTTCTCAACGTCATACTCATTCCCTGCACTCGCTGCCCAAGGTTATGTGGTCTATATCCTGCAGCCAAGAGGTTGCGCGGGCTTCGGACAGGAGTTTGCTTCTTGGCATAGCAACACTGCCGGCGACCCACAGACGAAGGACATCATCGAAGGAACAAAGGCTTTCCTCGCTGCCCATCCTTATGTGAACGAGAAGAAACTCGGCTCGTTCGGTGCGTCTTACGGCGGCTTCATGACCATGCACTTGCAGACAAAGACCGACATGTTTGCCGCTGCTTGGAGCCATGCCGGCATATCAAATCACACCTCATATTGGGGCTTCGGCTATTGGGGCTACACATATTCACAGGTGAGCATGCCTGGCACCTACCCTTGGACAAACAAGGAGCTGTATGTTGACCGCTCGCCACTCTTCAATGTTGACAAGATAAAGACACCTATACTCTTCACACACGGAGTGGACGACCGCAACGTACCGCCTATCGAGAGCTCGCAGATGTTCACTGCATTGCGACTCTTAGGCAAGCAGACAGCATACGTTACATTCCAGAACGAAGGTCATCATGTACAGAACTACAGCCGACTGATGAACTGGCAGAACACTTTCATGGCATGGTTCGCCAAGTATCTGAAGGACGACAGCGCATGGTGGGACAGCATCTACAAGGACGTAAAACTTTAAACTATTAAACCTTTAAACCATTAAACCTTTAAACTATTAACCTTATTATGAAGAAAATAATCTGTGCATTGGCATTACTCTGCTCGTTTACAGGCGCCATTGCCCAAACAAAAACGGCAAGTGCCAACATCGACAGCAGAAAAAAGCACCAGCACGTGACGGGATTCGGCGGCTTCTCGCCAAGTCCTACATGGAGCTACTGGCTGGGAAACAGCGAGATGGACAAGCTCTTCGGCAAGGGAGATGACCAGCTCGGACTGAACATCCTGCGCGTATATATAGCCAACAACAAGAGCTACTGGAATGCAGGCGTGGCAAACGTGAAGCGTGCAAAGCAGTACGGAGCCTTCGTTTTCGGTTCTCCATGGTCGCCACCAGCATCGTGGAAGTCCAACAATTCCGACTCAAACGGTGGCGAACTTCTGGAATCACGCTACAAGGACTGGGCGGTTTTCCTGAACGACTACTACAAATACATGCAGCAGCAGGGCACTTCCATCGATGCCGTGTCCATACAGAACGAGCCTGACTGGAACGCTTCTTACCAGAGTTGCATCTGGACAGGAGAGAAGATGGCAAAGTTCCTGGCTAATTATGGCAACCTGATAGAGTGCAAGGTCATTGCTCCGGAAGCCATCCACTTTACACGTTCCATGCATGAACCTATGCTGAACAATGCTGCCGCATGTGAGAACCTCGACATCGTGGGCGGTCATTTCTACGGTTGGGACGGCTCGTCATATCCCCTTGCTGCACAAAAGGGCAAGGAAGTATGGATGACAGAATACCTTATCAACGAGCGTCAGCAGAACGACAAGCAGAACATCAACTGGAAAGACGATGGCTTCCTCTTTGCAAAGAGCGTGAACGACGCTATGCTTGCCGACATGAGTGCGTGGGTTCACTACTCCCTCAAGCGCTATTACGGCTGTCTCGGAGATGGCGACTACGGCACGACAAACAACGGCATCACGAAGCGCGGCTACATTCTCTCCCACTTCGCCAAGTATGTTTCGGGCACCACACGCATCGCCCACACACTTGACGACAGCAGCGGCAAGCTCTCCATGTCTGCCTATCTCACACAGTCTGGTGACAGCGTTGTCGTAATGCTGCTCAATCCGAGTGCCACAACCTACAGCATGACCCTCACTCTCCCATTCTTCACCAAGGGCGGACGCGAGATTGTGACTACGGAGACACAGAACATGAAGAAGGCTAACATCACCTTGGACGGGGAAACCTTCGAGCCTGTCGTCAATGTATTGCCTTACAGCGTAAACACATACATCTTCGTGAAGAGTAGCGACCGCACAGACATAGAGGAAGAAGAGCAGCTGAACACTATCTTTGAGGACAACTTCGCCGTCACTGGTGCCTCATGCGTTCCTCCTGGCTGGCAGGTTTCTTTTGATGAAGGCACTCGCAGGGCAGGAAGCTACTCCCTCGGTCCTCGCATCATGTCGTTCTCTCCAGAGGGAAAGATGGCATACGCATTCTACTTCCGCACAGGCAATAGCAACTATGGACAGGTGAGCTACGGCGAGGAAACAAGCTATCGCCTCACTCTTTCTCCAGGAAAATACCGAATCAGCTACTCGCTGTGCGGTTGGAAAGCATCACACAAGATATCATTCATCGCCATTAAGGGACGTACCAAGGTAGCCGATGTCACTACCACTACTACTACCCTCATGTCGACAAACGGCTCATCGGCACGCATTACGGAGACCGACGATGTGCAAGTGCCTTTCGAGGTAACGGAACAAGGCAACTACTTCCTGAAATGGCAAGTGGAACCTTCTACGGGAGGACTGAACGAGGCCTTGTTGGGCAACATCTGTCTCGTGAAGATAGACGAGCAGACAGGCATCGAGACTCCTATCATGCTGTCTGGAAAAGAAGACGGAAAGACGTTCGACTTGTTCGGCAGACAGGTGGAAAACATCTCCGTGCCAGGCGTTTACATCAGGAACGGAAAGAAGATTATCGTGAAGTAAAATCCACTTCCGTGTACTTTTTTGAACGATAATTTGGCAGAAAGGAATGTTTTTATTAATTTTGCAGCAGATTTCCAACCCAAAGGTGCGCAGTACGCTACCACCTTTTTTAAATAAAAAGACAAAACAGATGAAAAAGATCTTACTTATCGTTGCCATCATGTTTGCAGGTCTCAGCACCGCAATGGCACAGACAGAAAAGGGTGAGATGGGCGCAGGTCTCAATCTCCTCTACGGTACAGAAGTAGGCAACCTTGGCGTAGGTGCAAAGTATCGCTACTCCATCAGTGACGAAATGCGTGCAGAAGCAGCCGTTGACTATCTCTTCAAGCACAATCACAAGGCAATGTTTGACGCAAACATCAACTTCGAGTATCTTCTCCCAGTTCAGAGCGCCGACATCGTTACTTATCCTATCCTCGGTGTAGGCTTCGGTAGCAAGCACAAGTGTCACCCGGAAAACAAAAACCAAAGCATCGTTGGTATCAACGCCGGTTGGGGTGCTGAATACAACATCACAGAGAAAGCCTCAGTAACATTGGAAGCTCAGTACCAGTTCTTCAACCAGCACTGCACACAGCTCCTCGTTGGCATAGGTCTTGTACACAAGTTCTAAGAATATTCCAAACTCCCCTACTCTAAAGGCGAGTACTATAAACTACCATTAAAGCCCAGACAATCCAAATGACGCAATGCAGTCTGCAAGGATTGTCTGGGCTTTATTAGAAGGTGGGACAATGACCTGTCACATGTCCTACTGTATTTTATTTCGGAACAGCTCCTATAATCTATCTATGGTCGGTAACGTTGACTACCTCCTGTTTTTCTTTTTTAGCATCTTTATAGTTCGCAGGATAAATTGAACATATCTTTAATGCATTAATATTTTGTCAATAACTTTGAAATTAAATGTATTGAGATGATGTGTATTTCCATCGTTTTCATACCTTCAAGCAAGTCTATCTTCTACATACATGCCTTTATGAATCAGGAATTATAGGTTCTAAAGTGGCAATACTTCTGATAAATGACATAAAGGGTTCTGTCATGCTATATAACTTGTCTTCAGTCGCATCCCATATCGTCCACCTGTCATAGTAATATGTTTTTGAATCGCCATTCTTGAAATTGACTGAAATCTTTCCTCTTGTATCCATTCTCGGATACATGATGAATCTTATGATTTTTCCGTTAGGTCGGATTATAATTTTGTCTGGAACCTTTTCCTGGTAAATAGTGTCTTTGAATGAGCAAAGAGCTTTGGACAATCCTTCTATTTCTTGTTCGGAAGAAATTTTGATTGTATTACTGAGAGATCCCAATCTTAGTTCAAAATCTTGTGCAGGAATACTATACGTTGTAAGCAACTCTAAAGGTGCGTATGTTATTGTAGCATGTTCTACTTGAGAATAACACATTATTGTCTGGATTGACAAATAGCAATATATAAACAATTGTTTCATATTTTAATTATCTTTGTGGTTTTACTACGATAGAATCAAGTGTGACAGGGACGATTGTGTTTTACCTTTTGATTTGAGTCTGTCAGTACAGTCTGTCCCAAACTTGTCGATGATAGAACAAATCCAGTAATAGTATAGAGAAGAATAGCATAGATAGACCTCCTAATACAATAATAAATGTTATTATAGTCCATTTGCGCCTCCAATTTGGGGATTTCTTCTCAAACATTGGAAAGTAGTTTAAGTATTTTTTATTATGTAAAACCAACCTATCAGAAAGAAACCATGCGAATAATAATATAAAGATTCCAAAAACATCACCCAGCAATTCTTGATGGAATCGCATTAGTATTCCATCAAGAATACCTACAAAAAAGAGGGAACAACATGCAGCAAGCCCATTCAAATTACTAGCAGCGAACCAATGGCATGGACCTCCGTCTTTTTGACTATAATAATCTTTTACCAATTGAGGGTTCCTCATAGCATTTGTTCTAAACCTTAGCGGAACCAGGGGAGTAAGGTAATTGTTTAGCATATTCTGAACAAAGAGAAAACCCCACAAATTCCACTTCCAAAGAATATAGTATATAGTATTCCAAAAAAGTTCTATTTTTTTTACAATATTCATATTCAATTATTTATGATTGAAGAATCATAGGGACAGGTACTGTGCTCCGTTCGACCTTTCAAAATCCATCATATTATCCTTGCCTTCTGACAAGTTTCAGATATCCGATAGTATCTTCCCTGATAACTTTTTCCCATTCAGGATGCCAAGCATTGTAGCCTTTTCTAAATTGCTCTATTTCCATTATTGGTATCACTAATGTGTCTGGAGCTGGTAACCGTTCATAATTGTCATCAAAATGATAAAACTCCTCGGAGAAAGGGCGACTGTAAAAATGCTCTATATACCAGTTTATAATAGAGGAATCCGTTGTACAAGTTAGTGAATCTCCATAATAGCCATTGTATGATTCGTGTCTGTCTTCCAATTCAACAACTATATGCTCTGATTTGTAGTTAATTTTTATGCTATCTGTATGCCAATCTGCATAATAGCTATCATATTCAGCGAATGCAGAACGAACGCGAACAATTATACTGTCATATACACAGCAAGTACATGGTTCATACTCAAAAATGAAAGCTCCTCTTGATTTGGATTCTTCAATACTTTTGCTTGCGGCAACGTCTTTTGTTTTTCTGAAAAGAACCCAATTTGAGCAACTTGCGCTAATAAATGCAAGTGCTATTGTGATTATTATCTTTTGCATTTTATAACTTCCCCGCCTGGATTTTGTTCTTTAATTCTTTGGTATATTATATTCGGATATCTGTCAGTAATGTCATCTACAGAACCACCCGTAATAGCCCTAATGACTTGTAGTCTCAAAGTTGGTTGACCAGGCTTAAATCCTGCTTTAACCAAGGCGTCTTGGACTGTCTGTGCACAATTCACAGGATTATTCACACAATACCCATACATATTCCATCCATAATACTTCTCAGCCAGCGGATCCGCTGTGGTAAACCTTGGCGCAGTAGGGTCGTATTGCCTTGCACCATAATCATACCACCAGAGGTTGTTGCTGGTGTCAAGTTCCTTGCCGTTGTAGAGGCGGTTTTGCTCACTGCGACCTGTACTCAAGTCCGCAATGATGCCTCCGAAAGGATAGTAATGCGTCTTCTGGACTTCAGTTACCGCATTCGTATTGGTGTTCTTCGTAACCACAGAGCGCACGTTTCCAAGATGATCCTTGGAATAATAGTAGTATTTAGCGGCGTATGTTAAGTTTGTTGTCATAGGATAAATGAAGTATAGCTTGGTAGGTCATGAAACCAGCCACTGTGATTCTGGTCGGAGAGAATTCGTTTGACTGCTCAGAGTGTTCTGGACGTATGTGGCACTGGAGAGAAGGAGTAATCCCCAGAGCACAGTTGAAATATGGTACTTCATATTTTCCAAAAGAAGTGTCTTAAATGTTAAAGAATAAAATATGCTAAACTCAAGACGTTGTTAGAAATGTTATGCTTTAAGTGAAATAAACTCTATTTAAACTTTGTTAGATATAGAATTTCACCATCCGACTTTCTGACATAAAGCAAAGCTCCACCACCATATAAAGTGCCTTTCTTAGTATGTCGTGTGACATAGTCCACTTTTACCTCCCAAACACTATCATTAATAAGCTTTGTGTTATACATATAGTCAGGCCAATTTGCATTTTTCTCAGGTTTGCCTAAAAGAATATCAACCTGTCTACAAACTTGAACAGGGTTATTGCATTTGTTATCAAATTTATTGACTTTTTCACAATAAATCAAATTATAGTTTTCTGGTATGTGGAAAGAGTCAGTGCGTATATCTGTATTCTCAATGATGTAAAATGGTCTTATAATTATGTTACTACAAGCATTGAGAATTATAGATGTAACAAATATGAATATTGTTTTTTTCATTTCTCTTGAAGAATCATAGGAACAGGTACCGTGATCCGCCGCTTTTAATGTTGATGAATATGCTATCATCATTCTTGGCTGCAAAGTTAATCAATAATTTCTTAACCACCAAACATTTCCGCGAATATCTTTATTTCCACATATTCCACACGTTCCCCACGAGAATTAAGGAATGCCCTGAAATAGGGCTGATGCAGCGTGAAAAAATGATGAGAAATGACGCCATTCAGCGTGAAAAAAGGTGGGAAACAATGCTGTTCAGCGTGAAAAAACGCAGAAATGTGGCTCTTTGGCGTTAGGAAGATTGCGGTTGTTGTGCTACGCGAAGTAAGCAAGTGGGTGACGCCGAAAGTGACGTTTTTGGCACTCTTTTGACGCTGTTCAGAAGAGGGAAATAGATGCTTTTTGCGTGTTTACTTGATATATAACTTGTGTATCGTGATTTTTAAGGGTAAAAAACAAGAAAAATCATGATTTTAGGTGGCGAAAATCTACATATCT
>JAZRXS010000191.1:0-4153 GCA_045600325.1 Prevotella sp. | reverse complement strand
GGGAACGTGCTGACCGTTGTCACTAACGTGTGCATCAACAAAGGCAATTATGCCGCCTCAGAGAAGGATGCTTTCCTTGCTTTCCGCGAAAGCATTGCCAAGATGATGCAAAAGAAATTGATATTGGAGAAATGAAAACGAAAAGACTTCTATTGACTCTCATGCTCATGGTAGCGAGTGTGGCAATCTTCGCACAGAGGAGTGCCGTCAAGCCGTATGCGCCGACTACGAGTTGGCCTTATCTCTTTGAGGACTTCCAGAAGGGAGTGGTGGTATATAACAACGATACTGTGAGCATGGCAAAGCTCAATATCCATCTCCGCGCAAAGACACTCGACTGCATTGACGCCAGTGGAAAGGTGGCGCGTGTGGTGCTGTCGCCTAAGTTCCAGTGCGCCATCATCAACAAGGAGGTCTATCGTATCGTGGACTATAAGCCTATGCGTCAGGTTTATGAGGAAGAGGATGCCATGCTCATGAACTATACCTACGTGAACTACGACGTGATGGACAACGACTATAAGCAAGGACTGGCCCTCTATGCCCGAGAGAAGTTTGATGTTACGGTAAGGGCAAACTGGAACGGACACATCAACTACGAGAACATCCCTATGCCAGGCGAGTTCAACGAGAGTTACAAGGAACTGCGTGAGACACGCACTGACGGCAAACCGCTGCACATAAACGATGTGTATTACTTCGTCCTGAAGGACAAAGTGTTCCGTGCCATACCGAAAGAATGCAACGAACAGCTTGACAAGCAGGGGCAGAAGCAACTCAAGAGCCTTGTGAAGTCAAGGAATCTGAAGTGGAGAAATCCCGAAGACCTCATCGTTATCCTGCAATGGATGAAGGGGTATATTCCCCAATAAAAATGTAGTTTTCGGTGATAGGAGATTATTACAAAGTGAGTAAACTGATAAGGCGATATTTCCGAGTTACTTTCTTGTTCTTGCAGCTCGGAAATACTCTATAACTCACTCACCGTAATCGTTCCAACATGTGGCTTTTTGATGTCAGTGAGATAACGTTCTGATATGGGACGTCTCATGTAGGTAAAGATGCTACCGTACATTGTTGCATCAAGCGTATTACCACCGCTATGGTGAATGTCCCACGCAGTACCTATTTTGCTATGCAGTACGTTTTTACCAATGACTCTGGCAGCATGAGTCCATCCTTCCTCGTCGGCATAGAGTGCAACCTTGTCGTAATCAGGCTCTGCGATAGAACTGTTACATTGGTTAAAACCGAAATATTCAAAGAGAGCAACGAGTGATTCTTTCTGTTCGTCGCAAGGCACTTCTTTAGGCCACCATGTCCAGGCATAGTTGACAGGATGATCTAAACCTACCCACACATCATTCATGCCAAGTGCCCAACCGATACAATTGTATGCAGGGGTACAATCACTTGTAATCTTAAAATTTGGATCTTTTGCCAATGCAGGAAACCACCCAATCAGCGTGCCAACTTCTTGCTCAGTATATTTAGCCATACATTACAAATTGTGGATAGTGGTATGTAACCGTCACACTGAACGGTACCAGGATAGATCTTATCAAGAGCATGTACCAGGAGCGTTGGACCTTTCTTCAGTTCTTCGTAGATGTAGGGCACAGCATCCTCTTGCATCTTCACAATCTCGTCAAAATACTTATTGTTGAAGTTGCCTATAGAGAGAAATGCCGTCTCCCGATTCCATGCTGCAAAGTTTGTTTGGAATATGGTGCTTGATGAAATATTCGTATTCATACGCTCAGATTTTGTAGTGATACATGAACGATTAATCTTTTATTCGTTTGCAAAATTATAAATAAATTCGCAATTAACAGCAACAAAATCTTTGTTTTTTCGAAAATACAACAATTCTTAACATAATCCGCAGAAGATTTAGCATGTATAAAGATGCCGAAAACGACATTATTCCTTAGGATTATGATGTGTTTCCCTAAGGATTACACTTCGTGTTCCTTTGGTTTATGAGTTGTGATCCTATGGTTTATATATTGTATATTACACTTTCAGGGAATAGCAAAGGCATACCTTTCTTCTTGATTTTGAAAGAGTAAGTGTCGCCATTTCCACTTGGACGGCAAAGAAGCAAATCAACAGTAATCAGGTTCTGCTCCAACAGCAAATTGTCCGATATTAGGATTCTTCGCTTGTTCGACTTGCTTGTAGCGGAAATAAACTACACTATCGCCTCAATCAATGTTCGTCCGTTTAACTCTACTGGCGGCAACAACCCTGACTTCTTTGTCTTGTTGAAGCAGAAACTTACCATGTAACCAGTTTGCAGGTTGTACCTTTCAAGATATTCTGCAAGCTGTTTCTCGCCTCGTTCGTTATATGATTGTCCGCGCCAAATCTTTAACTCCACAATGTACTGCAGACCGAGGTAGTCAATGATGATGTCGGTGCGGGTGAGGTCGCGTGTCTGAGCCTCGCAGTAGTAATTGCCGATGCCGTTTATAATAGGGCGCAGATAGGTAAGGAAAATCTTTCTGCCATTGTCTTCTATAAACTGGTCATCGTGTCCAGGGCGGTATATCTCGTTGAAGTGAACACAAAAACGCTCCATGAGAAGACGCATATCGATAAAGCCATCATGGACGAATTGGTTCTTGTCCATCTGTCCAAGTGAGAATATCCTTGAAGTCTCATTCTCTCCGATAAACAGATTGTACAAACGAGTTTCCATGAGTCGGCAAGCGATTGCAACCGTTCCATTGTTGTTAGCAAGGAAATTGAACATCAAGCCTATCTGCAGATACTTCTCGTCTGTATGGAAGGTTCTGGTTTTACCTTCAAAGAGAATGTTTCGCAGCAACTCTTTCAGTTCGGGGTACTGGTCAAGTTTCTTAACCATGTCATCGAACAATGTGTTGCGCTCGACAAGAAGGTCATGAGTCGCTTTCAATAAGCCTTCCTTGTCCCAAGTGTATTGCTCTGCATCAATAATCTGACAGATACGGCTCACGAGGAATGGATAGCCAGAGGTATAGTCGTGAATCATCTGAGCCACGAACACTTCATCAAACGTCAGGTTGTGGTCAGCCTTGTATTCAGCGAGCATACCAGCGATACCCTTTGCCGAAAGACTCATATCCACATCAAAGGGAACCGCTATGTTCCAAGGCGAATTATACTGATGTTCGTCCTCCTTGCGTATCTTCAGTTTGAGATTCTTGATGTCATAGACACCTGCAAGGATGACGGATTGGAAGGTAGGATGAGACTCACGTTTCAGATACATGTTTCTCAGTCCGCCTAAGAATTTAATAAACCCTTGATTGTTACCAGCTTGGTCAACCTCGTCAATCAGCACAACTATAGGTTTTGATGAAATGGTGCATATTTCTTCTACGACCTCTTGGAAATCCACGTCTTCTATAGCATTCAAGCCGGGAGGACAAACAGATTTCAAATAATCATATATTTGTCCATCTACAATACGAGATTCACGCTTTATTCGCTTTAGAAAATTTGCGTTAGAGGAAGCTGCCGTTTCAAAGGAGCTGTCATCTGCTCCTTCAAAACTGATATCGAAAACGCAGTATTCATCCGAAAGACGGTAACTTATCGCCTCAAGTGTAGTAGTCTTGCCATACTGCCTACCACGGTTTATACAGAAATAGTTACCCTTGGCAACCATCCCACGGATGATTTCCAAACGCTCGGTGATGTCCACCATATAGTGTTCGTTCGGGCGACAAGTACCCGCTGTATTGAATGTTTTCATACTTGCAGTGGCGAAAGTGCATAAAATATGCTTTGCAACCGACGCCAAACCGAATGCAATCAAGCTTGCTTGAATTGCTGAGGTGCGAAGGAGGAAGCGGTCTTTGACCGCAAAGTTATGAAAAAATCTCAAAAACAAGCAGAAAAGCCCTCAAAAACGGTGTTTTTTTATAAAACTTTATAACTTATGTTATACAAAACTGATATTTTAGCGTGTATTTCTGCAATTAATTGCAATTTTCAAATACTTGACCCTACTTGAAGTAATTGGTGGATAATGATACCAAGGACAATTCAACAATGGAGGTGGACTTCATTGTGCAGACGCATAAGTGCGTCATACCTACAGAGGTGAAGGCAGAGGCTTTCTTCATGAATAAGGGATTCGGAACGGATGATTAGCTTTCCC
>JAZRXS010000190.1:0-7621 GCA_045600325.1 Prevotella sp. | reverse complement strand
TCAGCAGCAACAGTTACGTTCTCGAGGAGAGCGTTGCGCTTGATAGCACCGTAGATGTCTGGCTCGTTCTCCTTAGAGAGGTTGATAACCTTAGCGTAGCAACCACCTTCGAAGTTGAAGACACCGTTGTCGTCCCATCCGTGCTCGTCGTCACCGATGAGCTTACGCTTAGGGTCTGTAGAGAGAGTAGTCTTACCTGTACCAGAGAGGCCGAAGAAGATAGCTGTGTTCTCACCGTTCATATCGCAGTTAGCAGAGCAGTGCATAGAAGCGATACCCTGGAGTGGGAGGTAGTAGTTCATCATAGAGAACATACCCTTCTTCATTTCACCACCGTACCAAGTGTTGATGATAACCTGCTCGCGGCTTGTAGTGTTGAAAGCAACACAAGTCTCAGAGTTGAGGCCGAGCTCAGCGTAGTTCTCAACCTTAGCCTTAGAAGCGTTGTAGATTACGAAGTTTGGCTCGAAGTTAGCGAGTTCCTCAGCTGTTGGCTGGATGAACATGTTTGTTACAAAGTGAGCCTGCCAAGCAACCTCAACGATGAAACGAACAGCCATACGAGTATCCTTGTTAGCACCACAGAATGCATCAACTACGTAGAGGTTCTTGTTGCAGAGCTCCTTAACAGCGAGGTCCTTAACAGTTGCCCATACTTCCTCAGACATTGGGTGGTTGTCGTTCTTGTACTCCTCTGTAGTCCACCATACAGTGTCCTTAGAGTTCTCGTCCATAACGATGTACTTGTCCTTAGGAGAGCGACCAGTGTAGATACCAGTCATTACGTTTACTGCGTTGAGTTCTGTGTTCTGACCAACCTCAAAACCTTCGAGACCAGCCTTTGTTTCCTCCTCGAAGAGTACTTCGTAAGAAGGGTTGTGAGCGATCACTGTAGAACCAGTGATGCCATACTGTGTTAAATCTAATGCCATAATATTGAAGTTTTTTAATTTGTTACCTTAAAACCTAAGTTATTGGGGAGTTCGTTGGGCAATGAAACCACAACTGCACACTCCCGAAATGCGATGCAAATTTACTATTTTTTTATGAATTGAGCTAATCAAACGCAAAGAAAATTCAAAAAAAAATCACTTTTCGCCGTTTTTTGTCACATACGATTAGCAGACTTGCCGTTTTCGCGCACAAGAAGCACTCTTTTTTGTACAAAAAACATATTTCTTATAACAGGAAAAACAACAAAAGTCCGCCATGACCAAGGAGCCATGACGGACTTTTATTCTTTGTAGAAAAGAAACTTGTTTACTTCTTTTCTGCATCAGCAGCAGGAGCTTCTGCAGGTGTCTCTGCTGGAGCAGCCTCAGCCTGAGCATCAGCAGCTGGAGCCTCAGCAGCAGGTGCGTCAGCTGGAGCAGCCTCAGCCTTTGCGTCTGCGGCAGGAGCAGCAGGTGCGGCAGGAGCATCTTTCTGCTCAGAAGCGCCGAAACCAGGGAGATTAGTAGAAGTCTGAGTGTTCATCTTCTGAATAACAGTGCTATCTGCGCCAGCCTTTGGAGCTGTCCAAGCGCAAGCGATGCTTACAACTACCATGAAAGCAGCGAGTGCCCATGTTGTTTTCTCTACGAAGTCTGTAGTCTTGCGGACACCCATAATCTGGTTGCCACTGCTAAAACCAGAAGAAAGACCGCCACCCTTAGACTCTTGGATGAGCACAATGCCAATCATGAGTACGGCAGCGATAACGATAAGGATTACAAATAGTGTATACATATTTGGATTTTTATTTTAGTTTTCAGTTTTTAGTTTTTGGCATCTCGTTAAGGTTAAGGTTAACGTTAAGGTCAAAGTTAACTCGTGAGCCTTATGAGCTTGTCCAAGAAACGAATTTGGTCTGCAAAGTAAATGTTTTTTTCGGAATTATCCAAATTTAATTGTGTAATAATTTCTTTTGCTCGCAAATAATTGCCCTGCTTAATGTATTTCTGAGCCAATTCCTCGGTCAAAAGCGGATTTTCATACGCTTTTTTCTTCAAAGGTTCGCCCTTCACAGGCTCTATGAATTCCTCTTCCGCACTACTCAAATGGATAGCATCGACGATGGCTTTTTCCTCTTCCGCTGTAATCTCAGGAAGTGTAACCTTACCTCCACCGCTGAGGAATCCGTCAATGATGGAATCGTGCCTGCTTTGGGAAGAAGACGAAGATGCCAGAGGCTTCATTGGTTCCTCGTCGGCAAGGAGCTGCATGTAGTCATTCGTAACATACCATGGCAAAGGCTTGTGTTTCTGCTCACCAGGCTGTTCCTCTGGGATGGAGTCAAGGAACTTGTCTATGAGTGAAGTAGTACGTGAAGCATTTGCCTTAGCATCAACACCTTCCTTCTCCTCTTTCAGCTCATAATGCTTAGCCTCAACGAGTTCAAAGAGTTTGCGGCGGTCAGTGACATAAATAGCCGCACGCCTCAATTCGTCATCGAAAGAGGTGTCGTGCAGTATGTACAGATTCTTCAGCATGAGCAAGCGTGCCGGCTGGTAGTACGGATATTGCGCCACCAGTTCACGCAGCTCGTAAAGAGTCTGTTTATCAAGCAGATGCGGATTATCTATAAATTCTGTAAGCAAAGTTTGAAGTTTAGTGTTTAGTGTTACCAGTTTGCAACCGTTGCATTGAAGATCTGTTCGGTAAGTTCCTTCACCATCTGGCGCACAAGTTCCTCCTGTACGGCAGAAAGTTGCTGGGTGGTCTCGTATGAAGCCGTAGCCGTGAACTGTCGTTCAAAGTCCTCAACATGGTTCTTGTTGTTCGTAAAACGAACGTTTACGGTCATGGAAAGCTCCGCCATAGATGACTGACCTTCCGCATTCACGCCCTTGTTGCGCTGTGAATATTGCGTGATTTCACCTTCTATCTTCAGGTCGCCATTACGTCTAACCTGCTGAAGCTTGGTGTTGTTGGCAAAGATATCCTTTAGTTCGTTGTTGAACATCGGCGCCATCGGTCCCCAAACATAGCTTGAACGGATAGGAAAATCTACCAGGGTAATGGTTTTCGTTTTGGTATAGTCTATGCTCGCACCGTTGAACTTATAGCTTACGGTGCAGGAGAAGACTGCCAGAAGGCAGACCATTATCGACAGTAAGAATGCTTTATTTCTCATTTAATGATTAGACGAATAATTTTCGAAGACCCTATTCAATAAGCTTCACATCCTCAATGTTCAGCTCGTGTTTTATCTTTTCTATCTCGTTGGACAACTGGAAAATCTGGTTGCGAAGCTCGAAGATCATTGCAAAAAGAGCCTCGCGTTCGCTGCGATAGCTGTGGTCGTTGCCCTCGGGAGAAGTCCTTGTCAAGGCGGTAGTATCCTCGTTTCTTGGCACGAATTCCTCAATATCCTCAACGGAAAGCTTCTGCTTGGTGGCAAGAACTGCTATCTGTTCCGTGACATTCTTCAGTTGTCGGATATTTCCAGGCCACTTATAGCTAAGGAAACGCAACTTTGCACTCTCGTCAAGTGCTATCAGAGGCATCTTGTACTTCTCGGCTATCTGCATGGCAAACAGGCGGAAGAGCAGCAATACGTCATCGCCTCTCTCGCGAAGTGGCGGAAGTTTCATCTGTATGGCATTCAGACGATAGTAGAGATCCTCACGGAACTTGCCTTCGCTGATTGCCTTTCGCAGATTTACGTTCGTTGCTGCAACGATGCGAACATCCGTCTTCAACACCTTTTGTCCACCTACACGGATATATTCGCCTGTTTCAAGCACACGAAGGAGCCTCGCTTGCGTTGGCAAAGGCAGTTCTCCTACCTCATCAAGGAAGAGTGTTCCACCGTTCGCAGCACCGAAATAACCGTCGCTTTCGCCTACAGCACCCGTGAAAGAGCCTTTTTCGTGACCGAAAAGTTCACCGTCGATGGTGCCTTCCGGTATTGCACCACAATTTATGGCGAAGAGCTTCTTGCGCTTTCGTGGCGAATTGTCATGGATAATGCGCGGAATGACTTCCTTACCGGTTCCGCTCTCTCCGATAATGAGCACAGAAAGGTCGGTCGGTGCCACTTGAAGTGCGATGTCAAGTGCCCGATTCAAGCCGTCGCAGTTGCCCACAACGCCATATTTCTGCTTCAATATTTGGAGTTTCTTTATATCCATAGGGGGTGCAAAGTTACGATTAAGTAGATGAATAACCAAATAAATAGCTAAAAATTATGTTAATTCCTTGGAATTAAGTGACAAGAGAGTGCGTACACTATTGCATAAATCAAAATATTACGATAACTTTGCAAAATACAAGATTTCATAAACGTACAAAATGAAAAAGTCAAACAACATCAGCAAGTTTCTGCTACTTGCCTTCCTATTCATTGCAAGCCAAGCATTTGCCCAGGCTCCTTCCGGCTATTACGACAAGGCGGACGGCAAGAAGGGCTCTGCGCTAAAGACTGTTTTAAGCGAAATCATCTCGGCTGGTTACAACACGATCTCATACGACGGACTATGGACTGCATACAAGACAACAGACCTCCGTCCTGACGGAAAGATATGGGACATGTACTCCAACATAACCAACTTCGACCCGGACAGAGGCCATTCAGGCAATTACCATGACGAAGGTGATGTGTATAATCGCGAGCATTCTTTCCCAAAGAGCTGGTTTAACGAAGGGAAACCGATGTACTCTGACCTTGTTCATGTAGTGCCTACCGACGGCTATGTGAACAACCGCCGCTCCAACTATCCTTTCGGAGAGGTTGCTTCCGTCAGCTACAAGAGCAATGATGGATTCTCAAAGGTGGGAGGTTGCAATAGCGCCATTGGCTATTCTGGCACAGTCTTCGAGCCAAACGATGAATACAAGGGAGACTTCGCGCGCATCTATTTCTATATGGCTACACGCTATGAAAGCCAGATTTCCTCTTGGTCAAGTCCGATGCTTGCAGGCAACAAATATCCTGCCTACACCGATTGGGCGCTAAAGATGCTGCTCCGTTGGGCAAAGGAAGACCCTGTTAGCCAAAAGGAGATAGACCGCAACAACGGTGTTTACGAACTTCAGCACAACCGTAATCCGTTTGTTGACTATCCTGGACTTGAGCAATACGTTTGGGGAACACACAAGGACATTGCATTCGACTCCCAGAACTATCAGGTTCCTGAAAACACTACGCCAGAACCTCCAGGAGGTGGAGGTGGCGATCCTATCGTAACACCACCATCCGGCGATGATGATCCTTCTGTCACTTACACAAAATACGAGAAGATTACCAGCGTTGCAGACCTCGTCATTGGCGTCAAATACCTTATTGTCTATGAAGGAGACAATGCTGTAATGGCAAACACGGACACCGATATCCGCTCATACGTGTCTGTGAAGATCAGCAACAACGTGATAGATACTCCAACGGGCGATGGCAAGGCTCACGCTTTCGTTCTCGGGGGAGCTGCCGGTGCCTATACACTGAAGGACGAAGTCGAGAACAATTACCTCTCTTACTCCGGTTCAAAGAACAAGCTTTTCAGTGAGGAAACCGCGGCTTCTGACAACCAGAGATGGAGCATCACGTTCAACTCCGGCAATGCCATCATCGAGAACAAGGGCGTGAAGGGCAGGTCTATCCAGTACAACAAAAGCGCCCCTCGCTTCGCTTGTTATAGTGGCGGGCAGCAATCTGTCCAATTATACAAGGGCGTTGCTCCTACAGCCATCGGAAACGCTGTTGCAGACGAGAAGGCATCAACTGCCATCTACACCGTTTACGGGCAAAGGGTACAGAAGATCAACGAGCCTGGCATATACGTAGTGAACGGAAAGAAAGTGCTGGTAAGCAAATAACAAAATGAAATATCACATAACAAACATAGCCATAGCCTGTGATGATGCAGGACTAACCGACCCTGTCTCAGACATTCTGAAGACCTATCTGGCAGAGATTGGCTACGAAGCTTTCGAGGACGATTCGGAGAAGGCGATGGAAGAAAGCGGTATCCTCCTGAAGGACTACCGCAAGGAGCATCCGTTTGCACCGTTCGCATGCTTCTCTGCATACGTCCAGCAGCAGCTCTTCAACGAGGAGCAACTGCAGGAAACCATCGATTCCCTACCTTTTGACGGTGTGCATATATATTATAATGTACGCGAGGCTGAGGACAAGAACTGGAACGAACAGTGGGAAAACTCCATTGATCAATCGGATATATGCAAGGAGCTTGGCATAACAATAGATGTCAAGCAGGCTTTCGGCACTGGCGGACATAACACAACGCGTATGATTGTCAGCGTATTGCAATGCGAAGAACTCGATGGCAAGACGATCCTTGACTGCGGTTGCGGCAGCGGAATACTTTCCATTGCGGCCTTAAAGCTGGGTGCTGGGAAAGCCATCGGCTATGACATCGATGATTGGAGCGTAAACAACACTCTCCATAATGCTGAGTTAAATGGCATCAGCGAAGAACAAATATCGGCTCTTCTCGGCGATGCGTCGGTGTTGAGCACTATTCACGAGCAGTTCGACTACGTTCTTGCAAACATAAACCGCAACATTCTTCTCAACGATATGCCTGCCTTTGCAAGCAAGATGAAGCCAAACGGCAAGCTTATCCTATCAGGGTTCTACACCGAAGATGTTGCCATGCTTGATGAAAAGGCTACATCCCTCGGACTTACCAAGCTCCAGCAACTGGAAGACGACAACTGGGCTTGCCTTTTGTTCGCTTCGCGAGGGTAAAGGCTGAAGGGTAAAGGCTAAAGGCCTATCGAAACATCGAAACATCGAATCATCGAGAAATCAAAATCCCGAAAACTCGAAACCTCGAATCAACGAGAAATCGAAAAATCGAAAAAACGAAAAAAACGTGAATCCAACCGAAAGGATAATCCTTGGCATCGACCCTGGCACAAATGTCATGGGCTATGGCGTAATCCGCGTTGTGCAGAAAAAGGCGGAGATGGTGTCCATGGGCGTCATCGACATGCGCAAGGAGAGCGATCCATACCTCCGTCTCGGCAAGATCTTCGAGCGTGTCACTGGCATTATCCAGGAATATCTGCCTGACGAACTCGCTATTGAAGCTCCGTTCTTCGGCACCAATGTCCAGTCAATGCTGAAGCTTGGTCGAGCACAAGGAGTAGCTATCGCTGCTGCCATACAGCGCGACATCCCTATCCGTGAATATGCTCCCACGAAGATAAAGATGGCTATCACTGGCAAAGGCTCTGCTTCAAAGGAACAGGTGGCAGGAATGCTCGTGCGTCTGTTGAAGCTCGACCCGGGCGAAATGCCGAAATTCATGGACGCTACAGACGCTCTCGCCGCTGCTTACTGCCATTTCCTGCAGTCAAATGTGCCAGATACAAAGGCAAAGAGCTACTCCTCGTGGAAGGACTTCGCAATCAAGAACAAGGATCGTGTCAAATAAAGGAGACTATATACGATTAGACAAATCACTAAATTACTATGACAGAAATATAAAACGCGAGTTGCACAAGTTACACAAGTTTTCTCAAGTGTGGACATTATAGTTTCACAAGTCTTATATGAGATTAGTGAAACTCGTGACACCCGTGTTTAAGAACCATGCACTAAGACTTGTGTTACTTGCGTCACTTGTGTTTTTATTTCATCCAATACAATTTGCGTTACGCATTATCCTATGAA
>JAZRXS010000189.1:0-28625 GCA_045600325.1 Prevotella sp. | reverse complement strand
GATGTTTCCTTCGTCATCACGTTCTACGATAGCCTGTCGGTACGTCTTTCCGTTATGGATAACGCGGTTGTAAGCTTTTCGATCCATTATATCTTTCGCCATCAGGCGATTAGAAATGTTTTCTTGCGCGGTCCATTTCGCGGCGGTCTTCCTTTTCCTTCAAGGTTGCACGCTTGTCATACTGCTTCTTACCGCGTGCAAGTGCTATGTCAACCTTTGCTCTTCCCTTCTCGTCTATGAATACAAGGGTAGGGATAAGCGTGAGACCCACAGCCTTGAGTTCTTCTTTCAGACGATAGATTTCCTTCTTCTTGTGCAGAAGTTTGCGGTCGCGCTTAGGGGCATGGTTAGAGAAAGAGCCATAGAAGTATGTGGATATGTTCATTCCCTTCAACCATACTTCGTTGTTATGGATATAGCAATATGTGTCCACAAGCGAAGCCTTGCCGAGACGGATTGATTTTATCTCCGTACCGGTAAGCACGATACCTGCGGTATATTCGTCAACGAAGAAGTAGTCGAACGATGCTTTCTTGTTGCGAATCTGCACCGGACTTTTCTTGCGAAGTTCTTGTTGTTCCTTATTCATTTATTGTTTCTGATGTAGCTGTTTCTTCTGCTTTAGCAGGCGTTGAAGCCTCTGATTGTCCTTCCTTTGCACGCTTTGCAGCCAATCTGTCCAGAGTAAGGATGTTGTCTGAGTATTGGCAAACGGATGTTCTGTGAGTTACGAAGATAACCGTCTTGTCCTGCTTTTCAAGTATGTTGTGGAGGAGCTTTTCCTCCGTTGCCATGTCAAGGGCTGAAGTTGATTCGTCGAATACCATGAGAGAGCCTTCGCGAAGCAAGGCACGAGCGATGGCAATACGTTGTGCCTGACCTTCAGAAAGTCCAATTCCGTTCTCGGAAACGCGTGTTTCAAGTCCTTCATCAAGTTCACTAACGAAGTCGGCGCATGCCATTTCAAGTGCCGCAGCCATTTCTTCGTCCGTAGCATCAATCTTTCCAAGGAGGAGATTGTCACGAATAGTACCGTTCATGAGCGTATTTCCCTGTGGCACATACACGATGTTTGTACGGTGTAAAGAGATCAGGTTTTCCTCTGTGTCCTTGTTGTATATCTTGATTTCTCCTGAGTTTGGCTTGATAAGTGCAAGAATCATGCGGAGGAGCGTAGTCTTTCCAGAGCCTGTTTCACCAAGAATGACGTTGCAAGTGGCTGGTTTGAAGTCGAACGAGAGGTTCTCGAGTACGTTTCTATGCTTTTCGTCGTCATCGTAAGCAAAAGTGACGTTCTCTATCTTGACGCCCACGGCCCCCTCAAGTTTGCGAGATTCGCCTTGGTCTTCCTTGCTGTCTTCCTCAAGTTTTCTCAAACGCTCAACGGCAGTAAGCACATGGACGAAAGCGGGAACGAGACTTGCCAGACCCATGGCAGGACCTTGCACTTTGGATACAAGCTGGAGGAATGCAGTCATGCCACCGAAAGTGAGCTGTCCTTGCTGCATAAGGATAGCAGAACCACAGAATGCTATGAGGTAAGTTCCTGAGAATCCTGCTGTCATGAAGAGGTTTACCATTACGGAGAACTTGGTACGGTCAACAACCTTCTGGCGAAGTTTCTTGTGCGATTTCTTCAACTTGTCAACCATCGCCTCTTCCTTCTCCTGTGTCTTGATGAGAGTACGGTTCTGAACAGTATCCTGAAGCACGCTCTGGATCTCGGAGTCAGTATCCCTTACCTCGCGGTTGAGCTTACGCATCCTGCGCATGTAGAATTTGCTTGCTACGACGAAACCAGGGATGACAACCAGCAAGATTAAACCTATTCTATGATCCATTGAGAACAAGTACGAGAAAGCACACACGAACATCGTGATGGTTGAGAGTGTGCTTGGTATCGTCTCCGTGAGGAAGTTCACGACTTGGTTCACATCCGACTCAAGACGGTTTATCATGTCGCCGCTATGCATCTGTCCCTTACCCTTCCATTCCGAGTGGAGAATGGTAGCGAGCATACGCTGCTGCATACGGTTCTGAGCCTTTACGCCAAGGATGCTCTTCACCCAAGTGGCTGCTATGCCTACGCCAGAAGAGGCGACGATAAGTCCAGCCATTATGCAAACGGCTATGATAATGTTCTCTTTTGTCTCGTTTGGGTTTGAAGCAATATCGATAGCGTTCTTTACAGCCCATACCTGACTGAGGGAAATTACTACGGAAAGGATGCCAAGCGAAGCGTTGATGCCCGCTTGGAGACGGTTTCCCTTCCATGATTTCCACAGCCACTTTATCTCTTGTTTGTAGGTGTCAGGGATTTGTTGTTGAAAAAAAGGTATTTTCATCAGAAAGTCTTACTCTGTTTTATTGTTTTAGTATCTCTTCAATGTAGTTCAAAAGTTCCTCGCGACCGGTCTTCTTGTCAGCACTTGTCACGAAGATAGGAGGCAGTTCCTCCCAAGTCTCAAGGAGTTTCTTCTTGTAGTCTTCCACATTTGCGGCAGCCTTTCCTTTCGACAGCTTGTCGGCTTTTGTGAAGACAATGGAGAAAGGAACTCCACTCTGTCCGAGCCATTCTATGAACTCAAGGTCAATCTTCTGTGGTTCAAGACGAATGTCCACGAGCACGAAGAGGTTTACCAATTGCTCACGTTGGAGGATATAACCTGAAATCATCTGCTCAAGCTTCTGCACAACGCTCTTTGAACGCTTTGCAAAACCATAGCCAGGGAGGTCAACAAGATACCACTCCTTGTTTATGATGAAGTGGTTGATGAGCAATGTCTTGCCCGGAGTGGCAGACGTCTTTGCCAATCCCTTGCGCTTTGTGAGCATGTTTATCAAGCTTGATTTGCCCACATTGGAACGTCCGATGAAGGCAAATTCAGGCTTGTTGTCCTTTGGGCACAGGCTTTCGCGAGGTGCGCTAACTGTGTATTCTGCGAATGTTATTTCCATATTTTGTTCAAGTTTCGTTTCTCTCAACTTGAGGGTAATGGCTTATGGGTAATGGGTAATGGCTTAGTCTTGCGGATTATAAATGGCTCAAATCTACGCCCTACATCTTACTGGAGGTGCCATTAGCTATTAGCCATTAGCCATTACCCTCGCGGCTTTAGACGCGAATTTAACAAACCTTCTCGAGCCACTTCACCATAGAAAGCATGATGGTCATGGAGAGGAGGCAAACTGCGAGGAATACTGTCCAGCAAATCCACTGTGGCCAAGCGTTGAGCATAACAGGACCGAGCCAGATAAGACCGTTACCAACTGCTGTTGCTCCGAGCCAAAGACCCTGGCAAAGTCCCTGAAGGTGTTTTGGAGCAACCTTTGAAACAAATGAAAGTCCGAGTGGAGAGATGAAGAGCTCTGCCACTGTGAGGAAGAAGTAAACAGTCATCAATACCCAAGCGCCAGCCTTCATGGCGTTCTGGTCAGCTGCAGGAAGAGCGTTGAATACATCGCCTGCAGGGTAGCCGTTTGCTATGGAAACGAGGAGCAATACGAGGTAAGCGATACCTGCTATGAACATACCGATGGCAATCTTCTTAGGAGTAGAGAACTCCATTCCACGCTTTGCAAGCCATGAGAAAACAGCCATGATGACAGGAGTGAGGAAGATTACGAAGAATGGATTCACAGCCTGCCATATCTCTGGAGCGATGGAAGAAGTATCAACGAAGTCGCGAGCGTAGATGGAAAGCGACTGTCCGTTCTGGTGGAATGAGAACCAGAAGAATACTGCGATGCCGAGAACTGCAAAGAGAGCCATGAGGCGCTGACGGATTTCAGCAGCCATTGTCTGACGCTCTTCTGCTGTATATTCTGCTGTAGCAGCAGCTTCCTTCTTTGCTGGAGTTGGGAACTTCTTCTTGTTTGCAAGGAAGATTACGAGCGAAATACCCATAGCGAGTACAGAAGCCCAGAAAGAGTAGTGAACACCAGTATTGAATACCTCGAGGTACTGGTTGCAGAAAGCTGTGGTAGGTTCTGTGATAGCGCCGTTAGTTACCTCAGCACACCAAGTCTTGATGTTCTCAACTTCCTCAGTAGTCATGCCAGAAGCGTTCTCAAGGAACTTATGGCAGAGTGCAGGAAGCTTGGCATGGTAAGTATAACCGTTCTGCTCAAGCCACCAACCACGGAGATATGGAGCTACGAAAGGAGCGACAAGGGCACCAACATTGATGAAAACGTAGAAAATCTGGAAACCGCTGTCGCGAAGTCCCTTTACCTTGTTGAATTCCTCTTCGCCCTTCTTTGCAGCGTCAGATTCAAGGTTGTCGTACATCTGACCAACGATAGCCTGAAGGTTTCCCTTGAAAAGACCATTGCCAAGTGCGATGATGAAGAGAGCTGCGCAAGTGAAAGGAAGGAGCCATGACTGGTTTGTGTCGGTAGCTGTGATAGGAATGGCAAGGAGAACATAACCGAGAGTCATGGTGACAAGTCCGGCTGCGATGGTTCCCTTGTAGTTGCTTGTCTTGTCGGCAACGATACCTCCCACAAGGCTAAGGATGTATATCAGCGTGAGGAAAGCAGACGAGATACCGCCACTTGCTGCGTCGCTGAGGCCGAATTTAGAACAAAGGAAAAGGATGAGAACGGCGTTCATGATGTAGTAACCGAAACGCTCGCCCATGTTGCTGAGTGCTGCTGTGAGCAGACCTTTTGGATGATTGTTAAACATATCTTGGTTTTTTTATCGTTTTTCTACGTTGTTTTCTTACTTACATTTGGGCGCAAAATTAGTAAAAATATAATTAATATGTGCAAAATTCATAGGAAAAAGATTGTTTTGTTGGGATTTGTTAAGATTTTGTGGGTGCTTTGCAAAGTAAAATAGCGGCTGTTTTGAGTGAAAACAGTGATGTTTTTAATCAGAAACAATGGCACTTTTGCGTCACAACCATATCAGTTGTGGATAAAAACTGTATGAGTTTTAAAAAAGTTCGTATACAAACTCACTGCAGTTTTGTATACAAACTCGAACCAGTTTTGTATACGAATTTTTTTTGGAAGTCTATGAGTTATGTTTCAAAAAGCATAGAGTTCTGGTGCAAAACTGATAGGGTTTCGGTGCAAAAGTCATAGAGTTTTTGTGCAAAACTGATAGAGTTTCGGTGCAAAAGTCATAGAGTTTTGGTGAGCGTTTTTAGAGCGATTTAGTGACTTGAAAAGGGCGGAAAAGATTGGCTTTTATACAATAAAAAGAATGAAAACTGCCTATTTTTCCGTAAAAAAACTAAAAAACACTTGAAAAATTTGTAGTTATCATCAAAAATGTGTAATTTTGGCAAACAAAAATCTAAAAAAGTGAAGAAATACACATTATATATTTTGGCAATACTTGCATTGTTTGTGTTGCCAGCAAAGGCTCAAAGAATAACCATCGGCACTTGCGAGACAAAGGACGGCGGTGAGTACAACGGCGAGATTCTTGCCGGTAAACCTCATGGCAAGGGTACTGCCGTATATCCAAACGGGGATGTCTATGAAGGCAACTTTGAGAAAGGATACCGTGAAGGCTACGGAGTCTATACGTTTGCCGATGGCGAGAAGTATGAAGGTCAATGGATCCAGAACCATCAGCACGGAAAGGGCACGTTCCATTTCTCTAACGGAAACAAGTATGTTGGCCTCTGGTACAAGGACATTCAGGAAGGTCATGGCGTGATGTACTATTTCAACGGCGACAAATATGATGGCGACTGGCACCAGGACAAGCGTAACGGACTTGGCAAATACACGTATCAAAATGGCGCTTTCTATGACGGTCAGTGGCGTGATGACGTGAAGAACGGTCAAGGCGTGTTCTATTGGGCTGACGGAACTACATACAAAGGCAATTGGGCAAACAATATGCGCTCAGGAAAAGGCACCAACCAGTACTCCGATGGCGATGTCTATACTGGTCTTTGGCTTAACGATATGCCAAACGGTAAGGGCGTTTATCGCTTCAGCAACGGTGATGTCTATGAAGGCGATTATGCCAAAGGTCTCCGTACCGGCGAAGGCATCTATACTTCCGTGAATGGGGATAAATATACAGGACGTTTCCTCAACGGTGACAAGGACGGCTACGGAGAAATGCATTTCCGTAACGGCGACGTATATCAGGGCTACTGGAAAAACGACATGCAGAATGGAAAAGGACGTTTCTCAACAAAGGACGGAAGCGTGCTTGAGGGTACTTTCGTTGACGGAATACCTAATGGTGACTTTGAAATCCGCGAGGCAAGCGGTGCAAAGTTCCGCGGTCCTTACAAGGACGGCAAGCGCCATGGTCGCTTTATTGAGATAGACGAAAACGGCACTCGTAATGTCGTGGATTACGTTAACGGCGAACCTGTTCAGAATTAACGTGTTAGTGGCTAAAGCAAAACAGAAAATTAGGAAAACAATTACAGAATATGATTATCGACACTATCGACCAGCTTGCTTACTATGCAAGCGTGAACCCACTCTTTGCAGATGTAGTGGAGTATCTGAAGAATACTGACCTCAATGCTCTTGAGGAAGGAAAGTATGAAATCAAAGGCAGCGACCTTTTCGTAAACATCACTACTGCCAAGGCAAAGACCAAGGAAGAGGCTGTGCTTGAGACACATCGCAAGATGATAGACATCCAGATTCCGCTCTCTGCTGAGGAAACTTACGGCTACACTCCTCTCTGCGACCTTCCTGACCTTGAGTACAATGAGGCAAAGGATATCATCAAGTATGAAGGACTTGCTCAGACATACGTCACTTGCAAGCCAGGTCAGATGGCAATCTTCTTCCCACAGGACGGTCATGCTCCATGCATTTCTACAGAACCTGTAAAGAAGGCAATCTTCAAGATTAAGGCTTAATGGAAATGCAGAATTCAGAATTCAGAATTCAGAATTTTGCCGCGCGGTAGTTAATTCTGCATTCTGCATCCTGCATTCTGAATTAAATAAATCATTATGGTGGCTAAAAAAACAAAAAAACACATAAAGATTGTTCAGAACGATCCGTATCTGGAACCGTTTGAAGATACTATTAAAGGACGTCATGACCATGCTGTCTGGATGGAATATCACCTCACACAGAACGGCAAGCGCAGCCTCTCTGAGTTTGCCAATGGTCATCAGTATTTTGGACTTCATCGCACAGACAAGGGCTGGGTGTTCCGCGAGTGGGCGCCAAATGCTACGGAAATGTATCTCGTTGGCGATTTCAACGATTGGCAGCCAACAGAGAAATACAAGGCAAAGCGCATTCAGGGAACTGGCAACTGGGAACTGAAACTTGGTGTTCGTGCTTTGAAGCATGGACAGTTGTATAAGATTCTCGTTCGCTGGGAAGGTGGCGAAGGCATGCGTATTCCTGCTTGGTGCCGCCGCGTTGTTCAGGACGAGAACACAAAACTCTTCTCTGCCCAGGTGTGGAATCCAGAGCCTTACGTTTGGAAGAAAAAGACATTCAAGCCGAACACTAACCCGCTTCTCATATACGAATGCCATATCGGTATGGGACAGGATGAAGAGAAGGTCGGCACATACGCTGAGTTCCGTGACAAGGTTCTCCCACGCGTTATAAAGGATGGCTACAACTGCATTCAGGTTATGGCTATTCAGGAGCATCCTTACTACGGAAGCTTCGGTTATCACGTGAGCAACTTCTTCGCTGCTTCAAGCCGTTTTGGTACTCCGGAAGACCTCAAGTCGCTCATTGATACAGCACATCAGAATGGCATAGCAGTTATCATGGACCTCGTTCATTCTCACGCAGTTAAGAACGAACTTGAAGGTCTTGGCAATTTCGCAGGCGATCCTGACCAGTATTTCTGCAAAGGAGATCGCCGCGAGCATAACCAGTGGGATAGTCTTTGCTTCGACTATGGCAAGAACGAGGTGCTTCACTTCCTTCTTTCAAACTGTAAATACTGGCTTGACGAATTCCATTTCGATGGTTTCCGCTTCGATGGCGTAACATCAATGCTTTATTATAATCATGGTCTTGGCGTGGATTTCTGTGGTTATGCTGATTACTTCCATGGCGGTCAGGATGAGGATGCCATCTATTATCTCATGCTTGCCAACAAGCTTATCCACGAAGTCAACAAGAATGCCATCACTATCGCAGAGGAAATGTCTGGTATGCCAGGCCTTGCTGCCAAGTTTGCTGATGGAGGTCTTGGTTTTGACTATCGCCTTGCCATGGGTATTCCTGACTATTGGATCAAGATGATCAAGGAGAAGCAGGACGAAGATTGGGGCGTATTCGACATTTTCTGGAAAATGACTGACCGTCGCAAGGACGAGAAGACCATCTCTTACGCAGAATCTCACGACCAGGCGCTTGTTGGAGATAAGACAATAATCTTCCGTCTCGTTGACTCCGACATGTACTGGCACTTCAAGAAGGGGGACGAAAACGATGTTGCAAACCGTGGTATTGCTCTCCATAAGATGATTCGCCTCGTTACGGCTTCTACGATAAATGGTGGTTATCTGAACTTCATGGGCAATGAGTTCGGTCATCCAGAGTGGATAGACTTCCCTCGCGAAGGCAACGGCTGGAGCCATCAGTACGCTCGCCGTCAGTGGAATCTCGTTGACAATAAGGAACTTTGCTACCATTGGCTTGGCGACTTCGACCAAAAGATGCTCGAAGTTCTCAAGATGCAGAAGAATATCCAGAAGACTCCTGTTCAGGAAATCTGGCACAACGATGGCGACCAGGTTATTGCTTACACTCGTGGCGACCTCCTGTTTGTGTTCAACTTCTCTCCTTCTCAGTCTTACTCTGACTATGGTTTCCTTGTGCCAAAGGGCTCTTACAAGGTTGTACTCAATTCAGATTCGAAGGATTTCGGCGGCTTTGGCTTTGCAGATGACACTATCGAACACTTCACAAACTTTGACCCGATGTATGAGGAAGATGCCAAGGAATGGCTTAAACTCTACATACCTGCACGCTCTGCAGTAGTGTTGAAAAAGGTGTAGTTCAAGCGATTTTAGGATACTTGACAGCGTAAAAGAACAATCAGGCGATTACCAAATATCTTAAGGTAATCGCCTGATTCGGTATTTTTAATGGGCTTAAAATTCTTGTTTCTCCAAAAAAATCGTAAATTTGCACCCGAAGAATAGAAATAATAATGACAAAACAGAACAATACACATCTCGAACTCGAAACGAAACCAGTCGGTAGGTTGTTGTGGCAATATGCGTTACCCTCGATAATTGCCATGACCGCCTCGTCTCTATACAATATTGTAGATAGAATGTTTATAGGGCAATGTGAAGGTCCGCTAGCCATTTCTGGCTTGTCGGTCACATTTCCCTTCATGAACCTCTCGGCAGCTTTCGGAGCGGCAGTAGGCGTAGGCGCATCATCTTTCCTGTCCATGAAGCTCGGACAGCATGACTATTCAACGGCAAAGGTCATCCTCGGAAACACCACAACGTTGAATGTCCTTGTAGGAGTTGTATTTGGAGTGATAAGCATGATCTTCCTTGATCCAATACTCATGTTCTTCGGAGCATCGGACGAGACTGTTCCATACGCCCACGAATACATGGTTTGGATTCTGCTTGGCAATGTGTTCACGCACCTTTATTTCGGAATGAACGCGCTGCTAAGAGCCTCAAGCAAGCCGAAGATGGCAATGGTGGCTACTCTGTTTACGGTTTTCCTGAATGCTTTCCTCGACTATCTGTTCATCTATGTTATAGGTATGGGAATAAAGGGAGCTGCCATAGCAACCGTCATCTCGCAGTTTCTGGCTATGTGCTGGCAGTTCAAGCAGTTCACAAACAAGAACGAAGTCCTTCATCTTGAACGCAGTTGCTTGCGAATAAAGGGAGACATAGTCAAGAACATCATCTCAATAGGTATATCTCCATTCTCGCTCAATGTATGTGCTTGCATCGTGGTGATATTCATAAACAAAGGCTTGTCGCATTATGGCGGCTACATGGAGGTAGGAGCTTATGGAATAGGCAATACCATAGGTATGATATTCGCTATGTTCTGTATGGGTATAAACCAGGGAATGCAACCTATCGTCGGCTATAACTACGGAGCAAGAAAGATGGACAGGGTGAAGAAGGCTCTCTACATGTCAATGGCAGTGGCAACAGTTATCACGGCTTCAGCCACAATAGTTTCCTTCACTTGTCCGAGTCTCGTCTGTCGTATCTTTACCAATGACCCTGACCTTCTTGAACGTTCCGTGGCAGCTCTTCAGATAAATCTCTCGGTATTCTTCGTCGTTGGTTTCCAGATGGTTGTGGTGAACTTCTTCCAAAGTATAGGCAAGGCAAAGATTAGCATCTTCCTTTCACTATCAAGGCAAATGTTGCTGCTTGTACCTATGCTTATCGTCTTCCCTTTGTTTCTCGGACTTGACGGCGTATGGCTCTCATTGCCAGCAAGTGATGCCTGTTCGGCAATAATTGCACTCATTGTCTTCATGACATACAAGAACAAGCAACTCAAATCTCAACATTAACCATTTCAAAGACTCTATGATAATAACTGTAGGACGCCAGATAGGTAGTGGCGGACATGACATAGCAAAGAAACTTGCTGACGACCTCGGCTTCAAGTTCTATGATAAGGAGATTCTGTCCATAGCGGCTGAAGAAAGCGGCTTTGATCGCAAGTTTTTCGAGAAACATGACGAGAAGCGCAGCTTCTTCCATAGCATATTTGGAGGTGTTGTGCCTACGGGAACAATGGTGAACTATGGAGGCTCGGAGAACAATCGCTTCTCGGAAGAAGGGTTGTTCCAGTTCCAGTCGGATGCAATACAAAAGGCTGCATCTGAAAGTAGCTGTGTTTTCGTGGGACGTTGTGCCGACTACATCCTGCGTGAGTTTCCTGATGTCATGAACATCTTCATTACCTCTGATTACGAAAAACGTGTAGAACGCGTCATGGAACGTAGCGGCATGACACGGGAACAGGCAGAGAAGATGATTCGTGACAAGGAAGAATCAAGAGCCTCTTTCTATAATTTCTATACGGGAAAGAAGTGGGGCGACTCGGCATCCTACGACCTTTGTGTGAACAGTTCAAAACTTGGATTGGAAGAAACTGTAAGAATTATCAAGGAGTTTATCTCCAATAAATAACGATTACTTTTTTACTTTCTCTTCATTATTCGTTCTAACCTATAAAACAACAATATAACCTATGTCCCCACCTATTGAAGGACTCGATAAAGTTTCTGTCCAGATAAAAAGTCTTCTTGATGACGGAAAGAAAGCGAAAGCGCTTGACTTGTTGTCGAAGACGTATGGCGAGACTATTTATTGGCATGCACGAAGAATGGTGGTTGTTCATGAGGATGCGCAAGATGTTCTGCAGGAAACATTCATAAGGATTGTTCGCGGTATAGATTCTTTCAAATGGGAGAGCAAACTCTCATCCTGGATTTATCGCATAGCCGTGAATGAATGCCTTAGAATGATAGAATCAAAGAACAGACGCTTGCAAACGCAGAGCCTGGAAGACATCACGAAGATGATAACTTCTTCCGACTATGTTGACCTCGGCAACGAGGCTGCATTAAGGCTACAGGCTGCAATACAAAAGCTTCCTAACAAGCAACAAACAGTCTTTACACTTCGCTATTACGACAATCTGTCGTATGACGAGATAGCCGAGATTACAAGCTCCAATGCTGCGGCTGCGAAGATGAACTATCATCATGCCAAGGAGAAAATCCTGCTAACGCTAAAAAGTAGTGACTAACAGTCACGTAAAATATATCCTGTTATGGAGAACGAAATATTTGATAAGGTAGGCAAAACACTTCCGTATGTGATGCCACAAGGCTTTGACACAGCAAAACTGATGCAAGAAGCAATAGCAAGGGAAAACGGCTCAAAGAAGCCTGTCAGACTTTTCCTTTGGGCAGGCTCGTCTGTAGCAGCAGTTGCCGCTGCGGTATTGTTGTTGTTTGTGTTTAAGCCATCTTTGGTAGATAGTGATCCTGTTTCGGATTATCATTCTGCACTCACACAATATTGCAACACTGCATCTGATGCGGAAATGGAAAAGCGTTGCGATATGCAAGATGCTGACTACATGGTCAATATAGACCATTACGAGGCATACTACAATTAAACAAAAAGACTAATACAAACCACTCTTGATTTTTTCAACAGACATTATGAAACAATTCATTCTGTTTTTCTTTCTTGCCTTCTCGCTCTCAGTAGCGGCTCATGAACCAAGCACTGCCGGTCCTGATTTCAAGCAGATTGTTGAGAAAAGATTTGAAGTTATCGTACATGAACTGAACCTCGACGAAGCGAAGGCAAAGGCTGTTCGCCCTATTTACATGGAATATTGCCAGAAGATGGGTGAACTTTTCAAACCACAAGCAAACAAGAAACCTCGTGACCAACGCACCGAAGCTGAGGTAGAGGCTGAAATAAAGGCTGATTTCTGTAAGGCAAAACAAGTTATTGCTTTACGTGAGACATATTATTGTAAACTGCGTAAGTATCTTACTCCTAAGCAAATCGTAAAGATTTATGACATTGAGCGTAAGGAACAGCAGATGATTCGTCAACATAATAAAAACCGACAAAGGAAATAATAGATTAACAATTCAATGATTATTGATTTGTAGTATCATTAAGAATCAAATATGACTCTTGAACTTCTTGCTCCGGCAAAGAATCTACAGTGCGGCATTGAGGCTATCAGCCACGGTGCCGACGCTGTGTATATAGGCGCAGGTAAATTTGGTGCGCGAGCAGCAGCTGGCAATTCCATTGAAGATATTGAACAGCTGTGCAAATATGCCCATATTTTCGGCGCCAAGGTATATGTAACTGTAAATACCCTTCTTCATGACGACGAACTTGAAGAGGCTGCGGAACTTCTGAACAGATTGAACGAGATACATGTTGATGCTGTACTCATTCAGGATTTACGCCTTATTAACCTTGCTCCCGAAGGGCTTGTTCTCCATGCTTCCACACAGACTGACAACCGCTCTGTAGAGAAAGTCGAACAGATAGCCAAGTGCGGCTTTGACCGAATAGTCGTGGCACGCGAGATGCCGCTTGAAGATATTCGGAAAATCCATAAGAAGTTGCCAAACCTTGAAATTGAATGTTTCGTACACGGCGCTCTCTGCGTTAGCTATTCCGGTGCTTGCTATGCTTCTGAGTATTGCTTCAATCGTAGTGCAAACCGTGGTGAATGCGCCCAGTTCTGTCGTTTGCCGTTTGATCTTGTAGATGCAGAAGGCAAGACTATCATTTACGCAAAGCATCTTCTCTCGCTGAAGGATATGTGCCGCATTGATAATCTTGAGGAACTTGCTGAGGCTGGTGTATGCTCGTTCAAGATTGAAGGACGACTGAAAGATTCTGATTATGTGAAGAATGTTGTTGCAGCTTATAGCCAGCGTCTTGACAGAATCTGCAAAAAGTCTGAAGGACGTTACAAGAGAGCGTCAAAGGGTAGGGTGGAGTATGGCTTCCAACCGGATCTTCGTCGTACCTTCAATCGTGGATATACGGATTATTTCCTATATGGACGCAAGCCTTCAATAGAGAATCTCATTACTCCGAAATCAGTCGGATTCCCTGTAGGAAAGGTTAAGGATCGTGCAAAGTATTGGTTTTCTGTTGCTACAAGCGAAGCCTTTGCCAACGGTGATGGACTTTGTTTTGTAGATGAAAAGAAACGAATGCAAGGTTTCCGCATTAACAAGGTGGAAGGAAATAGGCTTATTCCTCAAGTCATTCCTGAAGACTTGAAGAAGGGTACAATGCTTTTCCGTAATCATGATGAGGCTTTTACAAAACTGTTGCAAGGAAAGACGGCAGAAAGAAAGCTGGAGATGACTATGAGTTTGGAGGTAAGTAGCCTGAAATTGTCGCTCGTGATGGTGGCTGCTCAAGGCAAGTCTTCCATCAACAGCCATACCCGTTCCACCGATTTTATTAGCGAAACTCCATTTGAAGAAGCTGCAAAGCCACAAACAGAAAATATAAAACGCAATCTCGCTAAGCTTGGCAATACTCCGTTTTCATGCCATGACATAGAGATAGTATGGACAGATGGCAAGGAATACTTTGTTCCGGCAAGTATAATCACAAAACTTCGTCAAACAGCTGTAACCGAGAAACTTGAGCAAATGGAGAATCGTCATTTGGCTAATGCAGTTCGGAGAAAGCCGATTGAAGTTGATTCAGAGGTAGTGCAGACTTTGATGGAAGCGGTATCAGAGCAGTCAATGGACAGGATAAAGAACGGTCCGCTCATGGAATGTCGTCATTGTATTCGCTATGCCTTGGGATATTGTCCGAAAACAACTACCGAACGCCCACAATGGCAAGAGCCTTTGTCGCTGAAAATGGGTGATGGCAGACGTTTCCGCTTGCAGTTCGACTGTAAGAAGTGCCAGATGAATGTTGGACATCAATGATTTATTGTAAATTACAAATGAAAAAAAAGGCAGCGCTTTATTCTGCATTTCTTTCTGTTCTTCATTTTGCAATTTGCATTCTTCTTCTGACAAGTTGCGTAGAACAGAAAGAGACGAAGAGCCGTTACTATGGAGATAGCTACAACTTCATTGTGACGGCAGACTCTATGCTGCTTCTTCGCTATCTACCTTCGGAAGCTTCTCTTTTCCAAGATACTCTCTATGTGTATGAGGATGAGCGTGTTGCCATATCTGATATACTTACAAGCGATTCTCTTCAAATAAAGAACGACACTACATGGGTGCAACTTATGCGTGATGCGGAAACCTTTGGATGGGTGGAGGAAATTTCCATGAGGGAGCAGGTAGTGCCAGCCGATCCGATTTCTCAAGCCATTGCTAAGTTTTCCGATTCCCATTACCTTTTCTTTGGCATTTTCGTTACGCTCATAGCTGCTCTACATTTTCTTAGGAAGAGATACAAGCGCACAGTGCCGATGGTTGTCTTCAATGATATTGCGTCGGCATATCCTGCTGTGCTCTGCCTGATGATGGCTATGGCAGCAACGCTTTACTCATCTATCCAAATGTTTGATTTTGAAGGGTGGCAGTATTACTACTATCATCCTACCATAAATCCGTTGGCAGAGCATGGCATAATAGCATGGTTCCTTGCACTTGTTTGGGTCATCGTCATCATGTCTGTTGCATGTGTTTCGGAAGTTTCCAAGCATCTTAAGACGTTGGATTCTTGTGTGTACTTGCTTGGACTCTTTGCACATTGCTGCGTCAACTATGTCGTTTTCTCACAACTTACCCTCTGTTATATTGGCTATCCATTGCTCATATTTTACACTTGGATGATTTTGGTAAGGCGAAGACGTATGTGAAATTGACTCAACACCGATATTATACGGTGCTAATCCATTCGATTTTTGTAGTCTTCGTATTGGAATTCGCGGAGAACTTCGATTGTTCCATCGCTATGCTTCATGGCAATGGCAGGATGTGATATGCCGTTGAACATGTGGGTCTTGACGGTGGTGTAGTGTATCATGTCCTCAAAGATTATCTCTTCGCCAATCTTTAGCTCGTGGTCAAAGAGCCAAGAACCGATGAAGTCTCCTGAAAGACAACTATTGCCACCGAGGCGATAGTGACCTTCCCCCAACCCCTTCCTTATAGGACGGGGAGAAACATGACCTTCCAGATGGTGTAATCCCTCCCCGTCCTGAAAGGAAGGGGTTGGGGGAAGGTCTATTATTTCAGCTCCGCGAACAATAGGCTGGTATGGCATTTCAAGGCAATCTGGCATGTGACAAGCGAAGCTGACATTGAGTATGGCAGTCTTTATACCATGGTTTTCAACGATGTCAACGACCTTTGAAACGAGAGGACCTGTCTGCCAAGCGAAAGCGGAACCTGGCTCAAGGATGATACGAAGGTTTGGATAGCGCTCGTGAAGTCCGTTGAGTACGCTGATGAGATGCTCTACATCGTAGTCCTTACGTGTCATGAGATGACCGCCGCCGAGGTTCAACCATTCAAGTTGCGGGAACCATTTGCCGAACTTCTCCTCAAGGTGCTTCAAGGTGCGCTCAAGGGTGTAGGAATCGTCTTCGCAATGGCAGTGACAGTGGAAGCCGCGGATTGGGTTCGCTCTGTGAGCGAGGCTGATGGCTGATGGCTGATGGCTGATGGCAGAAGGCTGATGACCAATGGTAGAAGGCTGATGACCAATGGCAGAGGCGTTGACTTTAGAAAACATTTCTTCCATCTGGTCAGCAGTTACGCCGAAGCGAGAGCCAGGTGCGCAAGGGTTGTAAAGGTCGGTTTCTATCTCGGAATATTCTGGATTAACGCGAATGCCGCAGCTTATCTCGTGGTCAGCCTTTAGAGTTTCTGGATAGAAGCGCTCAAACTGTGAGAAAGAGTTGAACGTGATATGGCTTGAACAGCGCATGAACTCAGGGAAGTTCTCCTCCGTATAGGCTGGCGAATAGCTATGTGCATAGCTTCCGAACTCCTCAAAGGCAAGGCGTGCCTCGTATGGGGAACTGGCTGTAGTGTGGCTGATGTATTCGCGGAAAATAGGGAATGTCTTCCAAAGCGCGAATGCCTTGAAAGCAAGGATTATCTCAACATTGGCACGAGTGGCAACGTCCTTTATGAGAGAGAGGTTACGACGGAGGAGGTCTTCCTCAATTATGTAGCAGGGATTGGGATACATATACGATGATTAACTATCAATAAATCTGACTTATTATACTTACTTGATGCCTTGATTCGGTAGATAAGTCTTATAAGTTTAATTTATTGATAAAATATACGCGGATGTAGTATTGATTGCGGATTGTTAGCTTAGTCAATGAATCGCTTCTGGAGGTCTCCGAATTCTTCTATGCGGCGGTCGCGGAGGAATGGCCACCAACGACGAACATTCTCAGAACGCTGCATGTCAATGTCTATGACAACGATTTCTTCCTCAGTACCAGCATCATAGAGCATTTCGCCTTGTGGACCGGCAACGAAGGAATGTCCCCAGAACTGAATGCCGTTGGTCTGACCGGAAGGGTCTTCTTCATGTCCACAGCGATTAACAGCAATGACAGGAAGTCCGTTGGCAACGGCATGACCACGCTGAACAGTCTGCCAAGCAGTGAGCTGACGCTGCTTTTCCTCTTCTGTGTCAGTGCTTTCCCAGCCGATGGCAGTAGGGTAGATGAGCAGTTCTGCGCCTTGAAGTGCCATAAGACGAGCTCCTTCCGGATACCACTGATCCCAGCAAACCTGCACTCCGAGAGTACCCACGGAGGTCTTTATCGGATGGAAACCGAGATCGCCAGGAGTGAAATAGAATTTCTCATAATAGGCAGGGTCGTCAGGAATGTGCATCTTGCGATATTTGCCCGCGATGGTTCCGTCCTTTTCAAAAACAACAGCCGTATTATGGTAAAGTCCAGCTGCACGACGCTCAAAGAGAGAGGTCACGAGAACAACACCAGTTTCCTTTGCAAGAGCGCCGAAATGCTCGGTAGAAGGACCTGGAATTGGCTCTGCGAGATTACAGAGATCTACGTTCTCCGTTTGGCAGAAATAGAGAGAGTTGTGGAGCTCCTGGAGTATGATGAGCTCTGCGCCCTTGTCAGCAGCTTCGCGGATGGCAGAGTCTATGCGAGAGATATTAGCCTCTATATCGGAGGTCTTGGATTGCTGTATGATTCCTATTTTCATTTTTTAGGATATTGCATTGTTACACAATGGAGAGAACCGTGCTGACGAACTAGAACCTGGCAGTCTATGCCAACGATTTCGCGGTCAGGAAAGGCTTGCTGGATAGCTGCGAGAGCTTCTTCATCTTTATCGGGTTGACCGTAAGTAGGCACGAGAACAGCACCGTTTATGATGAGGAAATTAGCGTAAGTGGCAGGGAGAATCTCGCCGTCGTACTCCACGGGAGCAGGCATTGGCAACGGTATTAGGTGATATGGCTTGCCCTCCTTTGTACGGAAAGCTTCAAGTTGTGCCTTCATGCTCTTCAAGCCCCAAGATTGTGCGGTCTTGTCTGTGTCTTCGTAGCAATAGACCATAGTGTCGTTTGGAGCGAATCGGGCGAGTGTATCTATGTGAGAATCAGTGTCATCGCCTGTGAGTCCGACATTCTCAAGCCACAGCACACGTTCAGCACCGAGCTTGTCTTTCAGCATTTCCTCAGCTTCCTTGCGTTGGAGATAGTTGTTGCGATTCGGCGCCATAAGGCAGTCTTCCGTAGTTAGGATAGTGCCTTTGCCGTCGCTCTCTACAGAACCGCCCTCAAGGACGATGTTGAGATGGTCTATCAAGATGGACTTTTGGAAGAAATCGCTCACCGCATCTCCTTCCTTCGGATTGCCAATCTGCTCAAGTCGGAAGTTGCGGTTTATCTGATTGTCATGGTTGGCTGCAAACTTCAAGCCCCATCCATTGAACTGAAAGTCGTTGATGAAAAGTTGACCATCCTCACCACGAGTTGTGATGAAGGCATGGTCGCGAGCCCAAGTGTCGTTGATCTCACCTCGGAAGATGTAGAGCGGTTGGCGCTTCTGAATCTCTTCTGCAATGCGAGTGAAGCAAGCTTCTGCTTCTTCGAGATATGGTGACCAATCGGTTTCTGCTGTTGGCCAAGTGAGTTGAACAAAAGCCTGCTCTTCCCACTCAGCTGGCAATGTGACTTTTAATCCTGTCATAATTAGTATGGCATAGCGTTGGTGTAGTTGTCAATATTTAGCTTTACCTTCATGAGTTCCTCGAGAGAACGCTGTGGCTTTTCGCAATAAGCAGGGATAGGCTGCTTAGAGAATGTTTGGAAGTACTGTACGCAAGCATCACGCCACCAGATAGCATCGTGCTCCTCAATGGCAAGGCGGTTCTTGATGTCGCCGTAAGTGCCCTTTGGTATGTAGCCTGCTGATTCTGCCATAAGCGCCATGTCTTGGAAAGCTGCCCACTTAACCTGCATCTGGCGTACCATATCAACGCCGTGTTGATAGCGATAGCAGAGTTCATTCCAAAGTGTGCGACCGCTGTGAAGCTTGTCATTCCAACCTACATGATGGAACCAAAGTACGAGCTCGTCAGGGCAAGTTGCGCGAGAGTCAAGTTTCTTTCCAAACGCTTCTGGATACTGCGCAGTGGCATTGGAACCTGTAGAAGAGCGGTTGAAACCGAGACCTTCTGCGTCAGCGCGGTGATAGTAAGAAGGCATCCAGTCAGGACGACCGCCTTCAATCTTGCACCAAGGCTCTGGACCGTAGTGATGTCCCCAGGCAAAGAGGTGATGAAGACCGAGAGGCATCATGAAGTTTACTGTAGCCTCGCGAGACATCATGAGCATATCAACAAACTCCTGTGTCTCAGGACCACTGTAGCCGAAGCGATCCTGCATCCAGTTGTTTGCAATTTGGCGCACATCAGTCTTTGGATTTGCTGCGAGAACACCGAAAGCATATTCGTTAAGGTCAGCCACGATATGGTTAGCCTTTGGATCATTACCACGGTTTGACACGCCCGCAGCACCTACATAGTTGATGTTTGAGCCATAGCGGTACATGTCGTCAAGCATTTCCTTCCAAATCGGAGCAAGGTAGTTTACGTGGTTAGCATGACCGAGATACTCCTGAGTAATCTGGAATTCAGCCATGACCTTAGTCTTTGGCATTGCATAGAAGAGTGGAGAAATCGGCTCACGTGGCTGGAAGTCAATAGGTCCGTTCTTAATCTGAATGATTACATTGTCGCGGAACATGCCGTCAAGATCCTTGAACTCGATGTAAGCCTGCTTTGCACGGTCAGGGTCGTTCTGGCTATAGACGAAAGCACGCCACATCACGATACCCTTGTAAGGCTTGAGAGCGTCGGCAAGCATGTTTGCACCATCAGCATGAGTACGACCGAAGTCCATAGGACCAGGCTGTCCTTCAGAGTTTGCCTTTACGAGGAAACCTCCGAAATCAGGAATCATCTTGTAGATTTCCTTAGCCTTGTTCTTCCACCACTTCTGTACATTCTTGTCAAGTGGGTCGGCAGTCTTGAGACCACCAATGACCTGTGGGGAAGCAAAGTTAACGGATAGATATACCTTAACACCGTATGGACGGAAGATGTCTGCAAAGACTTTCACGGAGTCAAGATATTCTGTGGAAAGTATCTTTGGAGAGGCATTTACGTTGTTGAGCACAGTGCCGTTGATGCCTTCTGACTGAAGCTCACGAGCATACTTTGCATAGTCGTAGTTCATGGCATTGTTCCAGAAGATACTTCTGCCGGCATAGCCACGCTCTACGGTACCATCAAGGTTATCCCAATGGTTGAGAAGACGAAGAGGAAGGTCTTTGTCGTTGGAAGCAGCAAATGATGAAATAGTGATGATTGCTGCGATAAGGGTTAGATAAAATTTGCGCATAAGGTTTATGGTTAATAGTTTATAGGTTTAATGTTTAATGTTTAACGTTTAATGTTTAAAGATGGTTGAAAGTTTTGGACTTTACACTTTACTTGCAAGCCATGCTCCTGCGAAGACAGCGAGGATTCCGAGGATTATGGACGCTGCGATATAGCTTACGGCTTGTATTGTATCGCCGCTGCGAAGCATAGCCGTTGTTTCGTTGCTGAATGTTGAGAATGTAGTGAAACCTCCACAGAAGCCTGTTACGAGAAGCAACTTCCACTCTGCATTGGATATCAGTGACGATAAGGCACCTATGATAAGACAGCCGAGAACATTGGCTGTTAGAGTGGCAAACGGTGTGTGGAAGAGTAATGTTAGTAGGTATCGCAGACAACTTCCGGTGCCGCCACCGAGAAATATGAGGAGAAACTTCATTTGGGATTTACAATTTACGGATTTACAATTTACGGATTTTTCGTTTTGTCGATCTTTCTATCTTTCGATTCTTCGAGTTTTCGATTTATCGATTTTCCGAATCTTGGTTGTCTTTACCCTTCGTTACACTTAGGACACAAGCCTTTTATCACGAACGAAGCTGATGTAGCCGTAAAGCCTTCGGGAAGATTGAATTGCGAAAGGCTGACGTGATCAAGGCAGAACGTCTGGTTGCACTTCTCGCAGAAGAAATGGATGTGATGGTCATTGTGCTCACATTCCCCTTCGCTTTCGCAGAGCTCGTAAGATAGAGTGCCGCGTCCGTCTTGAAAGGCATGAACGACATCATGCTCATGGAAAAGAGTAAGCACACGGAAGATGCTCGACTTGTCCATGTTTACCAATCGTTTTTCAAGGTCGGAAAGGCTGGCAGGCGCAGAGAATCGCAACAATTCCTTAAGGACAAGGATTCTGTTGGCTGTAGGCTTCACGCCTTTGTTGGAGAGTCGTTCTATGATGTCCATGATAGTGAATGTTAGAATTGGAAGTAGATAAACGGCTGAATGTCACTGCTCTTCACCTGAACAACGATGTAGATGACGGCTATGATGATGAGAGCCTGTACAAAGATGTTCTGCTTTGAGATGGTAGATTTTGTGGTTTCCGTAAATTTGGAAGGAAGGAAATGCATGGCATAACCAGTGACCATCAGCAATGCAACGCCCCAGTATGATACTATCCAATCAAGGAGAATCTGTGGCTGGAGGTTAGTGAAGATCATCTTGAACATGACCATCGAATTCTCGAATGTAGAGTTGCGGAAGAATATCCAGCAGAAGGCCACGAAATGGAATGTCACGAAAACCTCAATGAATCGTTTCAAGCCTTTTGAATGGTAGTTCTTAGGCCGCTTCAGAAGCTCGTTCTTTTTCTTGTCTATGGCAAGAGCAACGCCATGAAGTCCGCCCCACATCACGAAGTTCAATGATGCTCCGTGCCACAATCCGCCGAGCAACATCGTGATAATCAAGTTGATATACTGACGAATCTTTCCTTTGCGGTTGCCTCCGAGAGAGATGTAGAGGTAGTCTCTGAGCCAAGAAGACAATGATATGTGCCAACGACGCCAGAACTCTGTCGGAGAATCTGACTTGTAAGGCGAGTTGAAGTTGACAGGGAACCTGAAGCCAAGCAGCAGTGCGATACCTATAGCCATGTCAGAATAGCCAGAGAAATCGCAGTAGATCTGCAATGTATAGCCGTAAGTTGCAAGCAAGTTCTCCAAGCCGCTATAGAGATCCGGGCGGTCGAAAACGCGCTCTACGAAGTTTATACTGATGTAATCCGATATGACAGCCTTCTTGAATAAGCCGCTGATAATCAGGAAAACACCCTCCGAGAACATCTGCTGTGTGACAACCAGAGGCTTGCGAATCTGCGGAATGAAGTCGGATGCACGGACTATAGGTCCTGCTACGAGTTGCGGAAAGAACGATACGAAGAACGCGTAGTCAAGGAAATTGTCCAGCGGCTTCAGCTTTCCGCGATAGATGTCTATGGTGTAGCTCAGCGATTGGAACGTGAAGAACGATATTCCTACAGGCAGGAAGATGTCCCAAGGTTGGAAGTTGTCTGTCCACATCTGCGACAACATTCCTGCAAAGAAGTTCGTGTATTTGAAGTAGGCAAGAAGTCCGAGGTCTATGAGTACGCTCAGTGCAACCAAACCTTTGCGCTTTCGTGTTTCAGAAACTGAAAGGTCGGCTATCTTCTTGCCGATGAAGAAGTCGCTTAATGTGACAACAGCGAGTAGGAAGAAATATATTCCGCTGCTCTTGTAGTAGAAATAATACGAAAAGAGAGTGACGAAAAGAATACGCAGAGTGTCTGTTCTTCGCATCATAATATAGACAGCGGAGAATGCAAGGAACAAGAAAAGAAACAAACCGCTGCAAAATATCATCGGTTCGTCAGGATTGTATGCGAATTGCTCCGCTACTTTACTCCATGTTATGTCACTCCAAGGGAAGTTCAATACGCTTGAAATTGAGGGAATTGAATAATGTTTCTACTATTGATTAAGGATCTCATTGTATCCTTTTGCTATGGCTTGTCCGAGAAGTCTGCCTTGAAGCTCGTAGCCGCTTTGCTTGAAATGCACACCGTCAGGCTGAATGTAGCCGGCAGTTTGCCAGTTTTTGCAAGCATTCTCATCGCCACCGGCTATTTCATACAGGTTCCATAAGGCAAGATTGTTCTCCAAAGCAAAGTTTGCTATCGTCTCAGCAACGATTCCGTTGTTGCTGTTCACTATCTTGTCGTCTTTTGTTATGCCTCTGCGGAAGCATCCCGAAGGAGTGGTAAGCAGTATTTCCACGTCGTTCCCACAAGCTTCGCGAAGTGCAGAAAGAAGGCGTTGCAACTGGCCGATATGACGTTCTGCGCTATAATTCTTGTCGTAGCCTTCGTTTGTGCCGAACGAGAGAATGAGCATGTCCGGATGCTGCGCTTTAATGGCTTCAAGTTGTTCTGGCTTCAAGAATCTGGAAGTCGTTGCTCCGTTTATGCCAATAGAGCTGAACACAAGTCCAGGCTTGCCTGTTTCTGTGGCTATCGATGGCTTGTTGTAGCCCATAGGATCGTTGCCCATAGCGTCAGAACCGAATGAAACTTCCAGTGCCTTGCGTACGAATCCAGGGAAGAAATTGCCACGCACATGTGAATCTCCAACATGAAGAATCCTTGTTTGTTCCTGTCCTTCCTTCAGTTTATTGTATGTCCTGCTGACGGCTTCAGCATTTTCAATCTTGTTTTCTTGTGTGCCAACGAACGATTCCGGAAAAGAAGTTCCGTCAACCTTCACTTCTTGCGCACAAGCAGGCAGCATGATTATTGTTGCCATGATACTGAATATGGTTAGTGATATTCTTGCCATCTTTATAATATAATGTGGGATAGAATGTCTTTTCATAAGGAAACTCCTGGCTTATTACTTGATTCCGCTGACTTTCTTCTTGTAATCTTCCGTAGCCTTCAAACGACGCTTGTAGTTGAAAATAGCATTGTCGATGGCGTCATAGAATTTCCTTGCTATAATTTTTCCACCCTTGTGGTTCATGTGAGTGTAGTCTTTCTCTGCGTTTCCTTCATCGGCAAGTCTGCCCATGGAGCCGTTTCCGCCCATGGCAGAGAACATGTTCCAGTAGGCAATCTTGTTTCTCTTTGCTATTTCGCGCTGTTCAAGAACAAGCTCTTCAATGCCCTTCATCGTTGTAGGCTTGCCGTTTTTCTGTCCTTTGCAACGGTCGCTCACGCTTACGAGCAATATGGCTGCGTTAGGCCAAGCCTTGCGGAAATTGGCTATCACCTCGTCCATGCCTTTCGCGTAAGTCTTGTAGTTCTTTATTTCGTCAGGAGAAGCTATGTTCAGACCGTATTGCATGATGATGAGATCATACGGACGAACGGCAGCAAACTCCTCGAGAGTGGTTTGCGGAATGCTCTTCAGCTGAGTTCCTTTCACAGCCACAATACCGAAATTGTCGAGCACAACACCATTCTTGCCCTCGTTGGAAGCAAAGTAGAATACGTTTCCCTTGCCTGTGAAGCTCCATTCTACGGAATGTGTAGTGCCTTCCACCTTTACCATCTGCAACTTGTCGCTCTTGCCGGAATACACCTCTTTTGCCTCGCTTCCGTCTATCTTGCATTTTACTGTAGTGCCATTTATTGGGCGGAAATACAGCAATGAGTTACTCCAAGAGTTAGTGAAAGTGCCGTGTTCGCTCTTCGTGCCTGTCTGAGTGGCGGAAGCAGTCGCATCACTTGTAGCATAAATGTTGTTCATGCTTTGCTGCTCTGCATTGAAGTCCTTGCGCTTTGTTGGCAGATGAGCCACCAAGCCTGTGGATTCCTGCTTGACTGTTCCACGGGAGTATGACTTCACCAAATCTACTGCGCCAGTACCTTCTCCTCCAAATGTCTGTTGGAGAAACTCGCGAAGGTCGGATGTAATCACGTCGCCTCCGATGAAAGAGTCACCATAGTATGCAATTCTCACTGGTCGGTCGAGTGTCTTTGATTCTGTCAACGACTTGTAGAAAGCATCCATTATCCTGACAGAGTCGCCAGCAGAGAAATCCTCTATCGGGGTAATGCCCTCCGGCACGCTGTCGTTGTCAAGCAGTTTCTTTCGCTCGGCATCAGCTTCCGCCAAGAGTTTTGCTGCTTCGTCATCAGAAAGCATGTTCTTTCTTACGTCAGATAGAATGTCAACCTTCTTTAATGTTTCGTCGTCAAAAATGTGTAGCTCTGGTAGGAAATACAGGAGTAGAAGTCCTGCTATGACGAGAGCTGGCAGAATGAAAATCTTCTTCAATTTGTTGTCTTTGTTCATTTGTTTGTTTGCGTTGGCGTTGCTTGTTATCCTTATGCCTTGATGAAATCGCTAATCTTCTGGAAAGTTTCTGTCTTTGCCTTTTCGAGTTCGTCGTTGATGACTATCGTGTCAAACTTCTCGCCCTTTGTCAGTTCGTATGTGGCACGCTTTATGCGGTCTTCTATCACTTCCGGCTCGTCTGTGTTGCGAGATACCAGACGCTTGCGAAGTTCCTCTATTGATGGTGGCTGGATGAATACGCTCAGCGCGCGATCCTTGTAGAACTCCTTAACGCGCATGCCACCATTGACATCAATGTCAAGAACAACGTTCTCGCCATTGAGAAGCTGCTTCTCCACTTGTGACTTGAGTGTGCCGTAGAAGCGGTTTGTATAGACTTCCTCATATTCAAGGAATTCGTCGGCTTCTATCTTTTCGCGGAATTCCTCTGGGGTGATGAAGAAATATTCCACGCCGTTCTGCTCCTTGCCGCGTGGAGGGCGTGAGGTGCAACTGATGCTGAACTTCATGTTCAGTTCAGGATGCTCCTCCATGAGCCAGTTTATTATTGTGCTTTTGCCACTGCCCGATGGGGCAGAGAATATGATTACTTTTCCTTCCATTATGAATGTTTCTGACGTGTCTGTCTTTGTTTTTTTATTGTCAAGAATTAGTGAATTTGAGAATTTCTCCATCCGGAAGCTTTCTGCATTTCTATAGAATTCAAAAAAAGAATTACAAGAACATAAAGTGAGAAAGAAATTCTCTAATTCACAAATTCTTGATAAAATAAATATCTGTGAACCCTCTGTGAGGGAATTGGGTTATAATGCGTTGAGAACCTGCTCCTTGATTTGTTCGAGTTCGTCCTTCATCTTCACCACGATGTTCTGCATTTCTGCCTGATTGCTCTTGGAACCAGTAGTGTTGATTTCGCGACCCATTTCCTGAGAGATGAAGCCGAGCTTCTTGCCTTGAGCCTCTTCGTTGAGAATAGTCTCGCGGAAGTAGTTGATGTGGTTTGCAAGGCGCTGCTTCTCTTCCGAGATGTCGAGCTTCTCGATGTAGTAGATCAGTTCCTGTTCGAGGCGGTTGCGGTCGTATTCCACGTTAGGGATGTTCTTCAATCCTTCCTCTATTCTTGCACGAATCTTCTCTACGCGCTCCTTCTCGTAAGTCTCTATTGAAAGCATGAGCTTCTCGATGTTGTCTGCCTTCTCGAGGAACTTCTCCTGAAGAGCCTTGCCCTCCTGGGTGCGATAGTCGATGATGTTGTCGAGAGCCTTGTTTATGGTGTCGAGAGCCGTTGCCCAAAGCTCGTCGGTAAGTTCGTCTTCCTCAGCCTTTGTCATGACGTCTGGCATACGGAGAAGAGATACGAACCAGTCCTTTGGCTCCTCGATGTTGTACTGCTGGCAGATGTTGAGAATCTGCTGGTGGTAGTTTTCTACGAGAGTTGCGTTGATGAGCTGTGCGTCTGTGGCAGCGTCCTTCTCCATCCAAATGGAGAAATCAATCTTTCCGCGTACGAGTCGGCTTGCTAAGAGCTGACGGATTTCTATGTCTTTTTCACGAAAAATAGGAGCTATTCGTGTCTGGATGTCTGCGTTCTTTGAGTTGAGAGACTTTATCTCAACGTGGATTGTCTTGTTGTCTATTACGGCCTCTGCTTTGCCGAATCCTGTCATTGACTGTATCATATTATAATGTATATGTAAGAGTTTGCGTTTTGAAAAATGTAATTTGGGTGCAAAATAGCGTAGCGCTTCGTGCTCAGAAAATAGGGCTTGTCGAGCTTGCTCGGTGCCCGTCTTCGATTTTCTGAGTGCAAAATTACTAAAAAATCAGCAATTTTTCTTCTTTTGTCGCTAATTATTATTAACTTTGCCCAAAATATTAACTTAAGTTTCGCTAACCATGATTCTAAAACCACAGTACATTGCATCGGAAAGCCGCTACGAAGCCGCTGACGTCATCTACAACAGATGCGGTCGCTCAGGCGTGATGCTTCCGAAGGTATCGCTCGGATTCTGGCACAATTTCGACTACCAGGCTCCTTACGAGCGCAGTCGCGACATCACTCATTACGCCTTCGACCACGGCGTTTGCCACTTTGATCTCGCTAACAATTACGGGCCTCCTTATGGTTCTGCAGAGGAAACTTTCGGCAAGCTCATGGCAGAAGATTTCGCTCCTTATCGCGACGAACTGTTCATTGCTACAAAGGCTGGCTACGACATGTGGCAAGGGCCTTATGGCGACTGGGGCTCTCGCAAGTATCTCTTCGCAAGTCTAAACCAGAGCTTGAAGCGAATGAACCTTGAATATGTGGACTTGTTCTATAGCCATCGCTACGATCCTAATACTCCGCTTGAGGAAACTTGCCAGGCACTCGTTGACATCGTTCGACAAGGCAAGGCTCTTTATGTCGGCGTTTCAAACTGGCCTTTGGAGGCTTTGAAGTTCGGCAATGAATATCTCAAAGCTCACGATTGTCCGCTTCTCATCTATCAGGGCAAGCTCAACATGATAAACCGTACACCAATGGAGCAGGGCATTCTTGAATATTGTCATCAGAACGGCATTGGTTTCATCGCCTTTTCTCCACTTGCGCAAGGTCTTCTCACCGACCGTTATCTCAACGGCATTCCTGCAGACAGTCGCATGGCAAAGAACTACTTCCTCAAGGAAGAGGCTCTTACGCCAGAACTACTCTCTCAACTCAACGCTTGGCAGGCGGAAGCAACAGCACAAGGCATCACTCTCGCCGAGTATTCTCTCCGCTGGATTCTCAAGCAGCAGGGCGTTACAAGCGTACTCGTTGGCGCAAGCAGCGTGGCACAGCTCGAAAAGAATATTCGTGTGATGAAGTGATCTCCCACTGATACTATTTTGTCATTCCAAGGGGCTTTTTCTGTAACTCTATGGATTACGGACAAGAACTCTATGAGTTTTGCCCCAAAACTCATAGACTTTTAACCCAAAACTCCCACAGTTTTAACCCAAAACCGTGGGAGTTTTTTGTGCTATCTCTAACGCTCACATTTTCAATACATTACAAAACCCATATTTTATCCACAAAAAAGCGAAAACAAGACTGATACTATTTTGTCAGAACTCCCGACGTTTTACAAGTGAAAGCCCCCCCATAATCACACTTTTCCTTGAATTTCTTTGGCTATTTGAAATGAGATTACTAAACTTTCCCACCCTTGGTAAGAAATGTAACTTGTTGATTATTATTAGGATGTTAGTTTAGATTTCGAGGAGCCTGCGACGATCCCTTTAAAGAGCCTCATTAAAGCGAGGTATTCGGGCGCATTTTCAGTTGAGATGTCCATTTTGGATTTTAAAATCTTAAACTATAATCCTTACAAAAATACGCTCCAGTACGTCGCTCTTAGGGACGATTTTATTTAGGATCGCCCATAGGGCTCGACATCTAAACTAAAATC
>JAZRXS010000188.1:0-5924 GCA_045600325.1 Prevotella sp. | reverse complement strand
GCACCTTGAGAAGGTCTGCAAGATGGTCGAGACGTTCCTGGGTGGTCTGACGCTCATAGATGATGATTGCGTTGTCCATATCACCACCCTTGATGAGGTTCGCCTCAAGAAGTGGCTCTATATCGCGCAAGAAAACAAATGTACGAGCAGCAGCTATTTCCGTGGAATATTGGTCGACATTCTCAAGAGTGGCAAACTGCGAGTTTATGAACTTGCTCTCGAATGAGCACATTGCTGTTACAGAAAACTCTTCGTCTGGAAGGATAGTGATGCAAGAGCCTGTCTCTTCGTCACGCACTTCTATCTTCTTGCGAATGATATAGTAGTCTTTTGGAGAACTCTGCTCCTCAATTCCTACCTCGTTGATCTTCTCGACATACGAGATTGCCGAGCCGTCAAGGATTGGGAATTCAGGGCCATTGACCTGCATGAGACAGTTGTCGATACCAAGAGCATAGAGCGCAGAAAGAGCATGTTCTATAGTTGAGATGCGGATGTCGCCCTTGCCGACAACAGTACCGCGACGAGTATCAACAACATTCTCTGCTATAGCGTCGATTATTGGCTGACCTTCAAGGTCAATGCGCTGAATTTTATAACCAGTATTCTCAGGAGCAGGATTGAAAGTTACAGTGAGCATCAATCCTGTGTGCAGACCTTTGCCGCACATAGAGAAACTTCCTTTTAGAGTATTCTGTTTTGTATTCATATCCAATTCGTTTTATATTATTTGTTGTTGAGTTGCTTTTTAATCTCATTAATGTCCTTTAGCATTTCAGGCAAGCGCTTGAAGACTGCCTGGCACTTCATGTATTGCTTCAAGTCCATGGCTACAGAGCCCATCAGTTGCTCGCCATCCTTGTGGTTACCGAGCACACCTGCCTGTGCGCCAATCATCACTCTGTCGCCTATTGTGCTGTGACCAGAGAAGCCTACCTGACCTCCAACCATGCACCAAGAGCCGATTTTCTGGCTCCCGGCAACGCCTACCTGAGCGGACATCACGGTATTTTCGCCTATCTCGCAGTTGTGTGCCACCTGGATAAGATTGTCAAGCTTAACACCCTTGTGGATAAGTGTCTGTCCCATTGTAGAGCGGTCGATGCAAGTGTTTGCGCCAATCTCCACGTTATCCTCGATCACAACGATACCAATCTGCGGGATTTTCTCATAGCCATCCGTGTTAGGGGCAAAACCAAAACCGTCTGCACCAATCACACTTCCTGCATGAATTGTCACGTTCTTGCCCAAACGACAGCCGTGGTAGATAGTAACCTTAGGGTAAATCTGGCAACCTTCGCCCAAAACTACGCCATCGCCAATGTATGCATGAGGGTAAATCATTGAGCCTTTGCCTACCTTTGCGCCCTTGCCAATGTAGGCAAACGCACCAACATAGCAATCTTCAGCAACCTCCGCCTCGGCATCTATGTATGCAAGAGAGTCGATTCCGGTCTTCTTTGGCTGCATCGCCTGGTAGAACTGAAGCAGTTTTGCCACGGCTTCGTATGCGTTTGGCACACGAATGAGCGTCGGCTCAACAGGCTTGTCGAAAGTTGTATCTTCATTCACGAGAACAACGCTTGATTTTGTCTCGTAAATGTAGTGAATATACTTCGGGTTCGCAAGGAAAGAAATTGCCCCTGGCTTGCCTTCTTCTATCTTGGCAAAGTCAGAAACTACGGCATCTTCGTTTCCTTCTACGCGGCCTTGTATGAGTTGAGCTATTTGTTTTGCTGTAAATTCCATTTTAATTATATTTGGCGCAAAGTTACGAAAATATTTCAAAACTCACAAAGATTACTAAAGTTTTCTGCTGTAATGGACAATAATCACGATTTTTTGATTAATATATGTTAAGCAAAATGTCTGATACGGTTGCTTTCATTAACATTGAAATGATGCAAAAAAGCTCTTACTTCGATTTCTTTATGCGCGATTTTACATATTGTAAGCCAAACAGCCATATTTGCTTACAATCTGATTTTTCATTCCCCTCGTAGAAGGGCACAAAATCATTTGGCGAACAAATGGCTGAAAAAATTGCCAAAATTCAGTAGTTTGCAATCGCCTGATAATTAGAACGATAGCGAAAAGCGAATGAAAAATGACTTGAAAAGAATGCTTTTTGGGGTCGATTTCCTTAGCTTTTTGCCTAAAAACTCTATGACTTTCAACATAAAACTCTATGACTTTTGGTGCAAAACTCTATGCTTTTTGTGTAAAAAGTCCTGAACTTAGCAGAAAGAAGGCATGGAAACCCACTTTTAACCTCTATGGATTCTCTGGTTGAAAGAAAAATCCTACAAAAACGCAACTTACAATTTGTAACCAAAAATACCGATTTTGCTTACAACTATACTTTTTATTCTTCTTCGTTTTTCCCTAAAGGACAAAATCCAAATATTGTGACAAATTAAGAATTTTTCCGCAAGAAGCCACTTTTTTAGTCAACAAAAAGGTTATGGCAGCTATTTTTCGTAACTTTGCACGCATATTTTAAGTAACGATTCTTCAATAAAAACAAATAAATGACTGAAAAGAAACCTACAGCGATACTTCTTCTACACTGCCCGGACAAGCAGGGTATCATCACGGAAGTAACAAAGTTTATTACAGACAACAAGGGCAACATCGTATATCTCGACCAGTATGTTGACCACCACGACGGCGTGTTCTTCATGCGAATAGAATGGGAAGTGGAAGGCTTCCTCATACCAAGAGATAAGATCAACGAATACATAAACACGCTCTATGCCCAGCGTTATGACATGAAGTATTACCTTTACTTCAGCGACATCAAGCCTCGCATGGCGCTCTTTGTTTCAAAGATGAGCCATTGTCTTTATGATCTCCTGGCTCGCTACAATGCCGGTGAACTCGATTGCGAGATTCCTTGCATCGTCAGCAACCACGAAGACCTTCGCTATGTGGCAGAGCAGTTCAACATCCCTTACTACGTTTGGTCGATAAAGAAAGACCATTCCAACAAGGATGAGGTGGAAGCAGCAGAGATGGAACTCCTCAAGAAGGAGAATATCGACTTCATAGTGCTCGCTCGTTACATGCAAATCGTGACTGAAAACATGATCGAGGCTTATCCAAATCGCATCATAAACATCCACCATTCCTTCCTTCCTGCCTTCATTGGCGCAAAGCCTTACCATCAGGCATGGCAGCGCGGAGTTAAGATCATCGGTGCTACAAGCCACTATGTGACTACGGAACTCGACGCAGGACCTATCATCGAGCAGGATGTTGTTCGCATCACTCACCGCGATACTCCAGAGACTCTCGTTCTCAAGGGCAAGGACTTGGAAAAGATCGTGCTCTCACGCGCAGTAAAGAAGCACATCGCTCATAAGGTTTTGAGCTACAATAACAGAACTTTCATCTTCAACTAAAGCAGCTTTAGGATGCAAATTGCAGTAGTAGAATATAACGCAGGCAACATCTTCAGCGTGATAAACGCCCTGAAACGCCTTGGCATTGACCCTGTGCTCACTCACGACGCAGAGATTCTCCAGAAGGCAGATCGCGTGCTTTTCCCTGGACAAGGCGAGGCAAGCACAACGATGGCTTCCTTGAAGAGCCACCGTCTCGACGAGATTATCCGCGACTTGAAGCAGCCGGTTCTTGGCATTTGTGTTGGTCAGCAGCTCATGTGCAAACATTCTGAGGAAGGCGATGTTGATTGTATTGGCATCTTCGATTTGCCTGTAAAGCGCTTCCAGCCAGTGAACCACGAGGACAAGGTTCCTGCTATGGGTTGGAATTCGCTTAGAGATCTCAAGACGCCATTGTTCAATGACCTCAAGGACGGAGAGGATTACGCTTATTTCGTACACTCTTACTATGTGCCACAGAGCGAATACACCATAGCCACAGCCGACTATATCCTGCCTTACAGCGCAGCTCTCCATAAGGACAACTTCTACGCTACGCAGTTTCATCCAGAGAAAAGCGGTCGTGTAGGAGAAACAATTCTAAAGAACTTCCTCGAACTATGATAGAACTCATCCCAGCCATAGACATCATCGACGGCAAATGCGTACGCCTTACCAAGGGCGACTACGACCAAAAGAAGGTTTACAACGAGAATCCCGTTGAGGTTGCCAATGAGTTTGAACGCCTCGGCTTCAAGCGTCTTCACGTCGTTGACCTTGATGGCGCAAAGGCAAAGCACATCGTGAATGTGGAAGTTCTCAAGGGAATAACCTCAAATACCAACCTTGTTGTTGACTTCGGCGGCGGAATCAAGTCGGAAGAAGACCTCCAGAAGGCTTTTGAAGCAGGCGCAAAGATGGTAACTCTCGGTTCCATTGCCGTTACTGACCGCGACTTCACTTGCCGTTGCATCGAGCGTTTCGGAGCGGAAAAGATTGTCCTTGGCGCAGATGTCCGCAACGGAAAGATTAGCATCAACGGCTGGAAGGAAGATTCAAGCGATGACCTGATGCCTTTCCTGCAGTTCTATGCCGAAAAAGGAATAAAGAATGTTCTCTGCACAGAGATTTCAAAAGACGGCACTCTCGCAGGACCTGCCATTGAGCTTTACAAGGAAATCATGGCGCAATTCCCTGACTTTCATCTCATTGCTTCCGGCGGCGTTTCCTCAAACGACGACATCGAAGCCCTTGATGAAGCAGGAATCCCAGCTGTTGTCTTCGGCAAAGCCTTCTACGAAGGTCGCATAGACATGAGCAAACTAAGGCCCCTCCTAACCTCCCCACAAGGGAGATAAACCCTCAGGACGGCAAAAAATCGTAAATTGTAAATCCGTAAATCTGTAAATTTATCTGATGATCTCAAAACTTGCAAAACGAATAGTTCCATGCCTTGACGTAAAGAACGGCGAGACAGTAAAGGGCACCAACTTCGTAAACCTGCGAAGTGCCGGCGATCCCGTGGAACTTGGCAAGCTATATTCAGAGCAAGGAGCCGACGAACTTGTCTTCCTTGACATCACAGCCAGCCATGAAGGTCGCAAGACTTTCACGGAAATGGTCACTCGCGTTGCCCAGGAAATCAACATTCCGTTCACAGTTGGTGGCGGCATTAACGCTCTCGAAGACGTAGAACGCCTGCTCTATGCTGGTGCTGACAAGGTTAGTGTCAACTCCGCAGCCATCCGCCGACCAGAACTTATCGACGAGATAACCAACAAGTTCGGCTCGCAAGTGTGCGTTTGCGCCATCGACGCCCGCCTTGAAGAAGACGGAGAATGGTGGTGTTACCTCAACGGAGGCCGCTTGAAAACCGGAAGGAAACTCTTCGAATGGGCAGAGGAAGTTGCCAAGCGTGGTGCAGGAGAAATTCTCTTCACTTCAATGAACCACGATGGCACGAAGCAAGGTTTCGCAAATGAAGCCCTCGCCCGTCTTTCTGACTCTCTCTCCATCCCGATCATCGCAAGCGGTGGAGCCGGAGCAAAGGAGCATTTCCTTGATGTCTTCACAGAAGGAAAGGCAGACGCAGCCCTCGCAGCAAGCGTCTTCCATTTCGGAGAAATCCCAATTCCGGAGCTCAAATCTTACCTCAAAGCAGAAGGCATCAATGTGAGGTTATAAGGAAACAACTAAACAACCAAACAACTAAATCACTAAATCACAAAACGACTAAACAACTAAAAAACAATGATAGACTTTGAAAAGATGAACGGTCTCGTTCCTGCTATCGTGCAGGACGCAGATACAAAGACAGTACTCATGCTCGGCTACATGAACGAGGAAGCTTACAAGAAGACCCTTGAAACAAAGAAAGTAACTTTCTGGAGCCGCTCTCGCAACACCCTTTGGACAAAGGGCGAAACAAGCGGAAACTTCCTTACTCTTGTTGACATGAAAGTAGATTGCGACAACGACACTCTCCTCGTAAAGGCGATTCCTGCTGGCCCTACATGCCACAAAGGCACAGACACTTGC
>JAZRXS010000187.1:0-10801 GCA_045600325.1 Prevotella sp. | reverse complement strand
ATTGCAAATGACATATTTGTGGTGACTTCGTTCATGTTTTCTCGTTTTTTAGTCGTACTATTTGTGGTGAGTTTACCCAAACCAATAATCCATTCTGCTGGCAAGGAGAGTTTCCATTTCTGCCAATGATTGCTTGATGGCTGACTTTTGGGATTCTATTGCTTGGATCTTGGAAGAGAAGGATTGCTGGAGGGAGAGAGGGGGGAGGATGATTCCCAAAGTTTTCAATTCATTCAAGTGTAAATGTTTAATGGAATTACCTTTAATCCTCTTTTTTATTGTATTCTGCGTAACACTACAATTTATTATTGCCTTGAGGTATTTATTGTCAACAATTTCGTCTTTAACTTTTAACAGAGCAAGACTTTCAAAAAGTGCTATTGGAATATCTTTATTAATGATTGTACAGTAACCAATAGTTCCACTTTTACAAATAAGCAAATCACCTACTCTGGGATTGCATCTTTTATCCAAGATATCAAATTCCTCTTGGCTTATATATTTTACATCATCGTATGTCAATTCGTTGTTTTTAATGTTTTTGGCAGACACAAATATACACCCTGTTTCAATATATGTAGGCGTCTTATGTGTTCCATCTGTAATCTTTGTACACACCTCTCCCAACTTCTTCACTTCCCATCCCTTTGGATTTTCGATGGGGTCTCCAAACATATCATAGAAGATAGATTGAGCGAGAAGGTCAAGGTCTTTCAACTGTTCCTTCTTCAAATCTATTATCTCATTGATTTTGTCAAGTTCCGCAACTATGGATTGCTGGACGGGGAGAGGGGGGAGAGTAATGATAGCATCAGAAATAATTCTTTTATTTATGGTCTTACCCATAGCCGCTCTGTTGCCTTCCCATTTATAATGAGAAAGATAATAATAAAGAAACTCTGAAGAGACATCTATTCCTTCTTTAGGAATGAACGCCATTATTGCTTCATTGGTGCATAGGGATCGTGTCGTGATTGCAGTCTTTCCTATTGAAAGTTTGAAACTCATAAGTGCCGTGTTTGGTGGAACAATCGGCATCTTTGCCTCTTTTATTGCAATATCGGAAATAGATTCTTTGGTATTGATAATGTATTTACAATCTCCCATATCACCAATAGAAACCCACAAATTTGTTCCTTCCCAGTAAGATTTATTATCTCTTGCTGGTGTTCTTCCCATCTGTAAGTCGAATACTTCTGAGAACTTCTTATATTCCCAACCTTCTTTCATCTTTTGTTTCTTTCATTAGTTTGACATTCCGCTCCACGCCCTTTAAGGGAAGGGGTTAGGAAGGGTATTTACATTCCTTCATTCTCCTTGCGTAGGAACTCTGTCATACGTTCCTTTGAAGGAATATTTAGCTCATATTTTGAAATAAAGATATCCTCATCGGTGTCGAGGAGTGTGTATTCTGCCATCTCCTGACCAACCTCTGAGCACATGAGTATTCCAACTGGTGGATTGTCGTCAGGCATCATAATGTTCTTGCGGTAATAGGCAAGGTACATCTTCAGTTGAGCGGTATCAGCATAGTCAAGACGATTAGCCTTCAATTCAATAATGACGTGACGTTTCAAGATGCGATGATAGAATACGAGGTCTGCCCAATAGTAGCGGTCATCAATGAGCATTTTCTTCTGGCGTTCCTCAAAGCAGAAACCCATGCCAAGCTCAAGGATGAAGTTTTGGAGATTATCCAACAACGCCGTTTCAAGGCCTGACTCCTCAATAACATCTTTGCTCCGCAAACCAAGGAACTCAAATGTATATGGCGATTTGATGTCAAGAGTCAATGATGTTTGCTCAGCCTTATTGTCAACAAGGCTTGCCAACTGCTCTGGCTTCTGGCTCCAGCCACTTCGCTCGTAGTAGTTGCTGTCTATCTGTCGCTGAAGTTCACGCACACTCCATGTACCTCGGATAGCCATTGTTTCGTAAAAGGCTCGCTTCAAAGGGTCTTTGCAAGGAAGAATTGCAGAAAGGTGGGAGAAAGACAATTTGTTGAACAAAAGTTCCGGTTTGGTATGAATCGTAATCTCTTCATTATGGATGATAGGCAATTGGGCAGACACTGATTGCCCAATTGTAAGTTCTTTACTATCAGGCAAAAGAAATTGGGCAGACGGTGTCTGCCTAATTTGTGACAAAGACATCAGAAATGAATAAACTTGTGTATTCAGAGGTTTATATATCAGATAGAACTGTTTGTATAATTTTAAACTTCTGTAACTGAAATTCTTTTTGTTCAGTCGTTCAGCAAGCTTCTGTAACAGTTGCTCTCCATACCTTGCCCTATCCTCCCCTTTGAGCTCGTATTCTACTATATAATATCCAGTAAGCCATGCTTTTGCTGTGACATGACGGTTGATGACGAGTCGTGCATTATCCTGCAAAGCCTCGTTGGTCTGCTCTATCTGTGATACAAGGGTGTCGAAGTTTATTGTCTTATCCATAAACTATTGTTTCTTTGTTTTTTTGTCCCTATAATGTTGATCAATGAGTTCTTGCACTTCATCCATCGTTATCTCCCCCTCAATGTTTCTACAAGCAAGATCAAGGAGAAACGAAGACACACGCAAATGGTCAACTGCCTGAAGTCCTATGGCTGCACCCCAGTTAGACGCTCGTTCTCTTACCTTTGGATCGGGTGAATTCTTATACTTATCGAAGTCAAAGTACATATTTTTCTTTTCCATAATCTTATTCCTCCAACATTTTCCTTAATTCATCAAACGCATTCTTGATGTTGGCTTCTGCACTCTCAAGTCTGCCAAGGATGATCTCTGGCGCTTCATACTCCACTACCTCACGCTCTATCTCTTTGTATTTATTGATAGAGAGTGTGTAGTCATTGTCTTGTATTTCCTTAACAGGGACAAAGAAGGAAGCCCCTCCCCGACCCTCCCCCGTAGGGAGGGAGCTGAGATTACTCCAGTCGATGGCATTGAACTTCTCTATTATATCAGGTATGTCGTTTTCCTTTACTGGCTGTCGCTTCGCATCAAGTGAGTAGCCGTCAGCTTTCATATCATAGAACCACACCTTGTCCGTTCCACCTGCATTGGTCTTGGTGAAGATAAGGATGGCGGTGCTCACACCTGCGTATGGTTGGAACACACCACTTGGCATGGAGATGACTGCTTGCAGACGCTGATTGTCGATAATCTCCTTACGCAAGGCAAGATGTGCATTGCTATTGCCAAAGAGCACACCGTCAGGAACAATGCTTGCGCATCTGCCACCAACCTGGAGCATACGCACAAAGAGCGACATGAACAGAAGTTCCGTCTTCTTGGTATTGGTGATGGAAAGCAGCGACTTGCTGATGTCCTCACTATCTACACTGCCAGAGAAAGGTGGGTTGGCAAGGCAAAGACTGTATCTGTTGGTATCTGTATTGCTTGTAGAAAGACTGTTGCGATACTCAATGTCTGGATTGTCCACTCCGTGAAGCATAAGGTTCATAGCACCTATACGGAGCATAGTGGCATCAGTGTCAAAACCGTGGAACATACCACTGCGGAAACGCTCACCATTCTCTTTCTTCAAGAGTTCAGTCTTATAATGCTCTTGTATGTATTTTGCACTTTCAAGCACAAAACCAGCACTACCCATAGCAGGGTCACAGATTTCATCCTTGAGGGTAGGCTTCATCATCTCTACCATCATACGGATGATGTGGCGAGGAGTGCGGAACTGACCATTGTTGCCACTTGCCGCCATCTTGCCGAGCACATACTCATAGACATCTCCCATAGCATCGCGATTGTTCATGTCAAGGGTGTCTATGCTATCCACCACCTTCATCAGTGTGCGTGCATCCTGGAGCATAAACACGGCACTACCCATATATCGGGCGTATGCACTCTCCTTACCAGTATTGAGGTTCTTGATGAATGGGAACACATCCATTCGAACAGTGTTGAACATTGCTGTGGCATCAGTGTTCTTGAATACGTGCCAACGGAGAGAGTTGTATGGAACTTCCCTGTCGGTTTCCGGGTTCTTCCAATTGCCATCCTTGAACACAGGGTCCTTGATTGCCACACCGAGAATACTTGCACTTGCCTCTTTCTTGAGCTGTGCGTCATCGAGCATCTTCATAAAGAACAGATAGGTCATCTGCTCAAGGATAGTGATAGAGTTTGTAATACCTCCTGTCCAGAAGGTATCCCATATCTTGTCAATAGTATTCTTTATTTCGCCAGTTATCATTGCTTTCTATGGTTATTAGGTAAGTCAAATTAATATGGCGCAAAGTTATAAATATTATTTCGAAATCGTATGAATATTTCGAACAAACAACCATTTTTCTCTATTTTCCATCCATTTAAGTTCTTTTCTCATTGAAATATGGTGTCTTAAAACGAACAAATGGAGACTGATTTTTCACAATCAATCTCCATTTGTTCTTGTCTTTTATGACAATTTTGTATTGCTTTCCAATCTCTATGAATCAAAAAGGCAAGTCATCATCTATATTCTCTTCGTTTTCTTCACCGCTAAGATCTGTGTGATTATTCATAATGTCTATTATCAACGGAGCAAATCTGGACATCACCAATAAACTGCATTAAAACAATCAAAAGGAGACCAAAAGAGACCAAATTGAGGATATAAAAAGAAAAGAGATTTTGTAAATTGCTTGTCTATAAGCGTTTACAAAATCTCCTTTGTACTGGATACGGGAGTCGAACCCGTGATCTCCTGCGTGAGAGGCAGGCGTCCTGGACCACTAGACGAATCCAGCATTCGTTGTTAAGTTTGCGGTGCAAAGGTACGGATATTTTGGGAATTATAAGCTATCAAGGGCGGACAAAATGCCCTTGATAGCTTTTTTCTTAATAATAGTCAACGTAGAAGTATTGCTTAATACTCAATACTTATTCCTTGAGGTTCTTGTCGTGGAAAGTTACGAGGCGATTGTATGAAGGTGTTGTGTAGAAGATGTTTGTGGCTCCGTACACGATGATGCGCAACTGCTGTGGGTTGATGCTGTACTTCACCATGAGTTCGTTTGCCACGGCATCTACTCTTGCCTTGCATAGTGTGCGAGGGTTTGATTCATCCATTGAAGCGTAGCCGCGGATTTCGACGATTGCGTTTGGACGAGCCTTGATGTAGTTGGCAATCATCTCGATAGGTGGATCGTTAGGCGCAGTCACTATGGCAGAGTTCTGCTGGAAATAGACTGTTGGCATGAGGTTGCCTGGCTGCTCAAGGCGTAGGCGTGCCTGACGCTCTGCAAGTTGCTTCTTGAGGGCTGCGATTTCACGATCCTTTGCTGCTGTCTGCTCAGCGGTTTGTGCTGATACAGAGAGGCATGAGATGATAAGTGCGAAAGTAAATAAGATAGCCTTTTTCATATCTTTTCTTGAAGTTGCTTTGTTTCTATATATTATTGTTTAATCTTCGTCGTAGTAGCCGTCGTCAGTGGAAAATTCGTTATATCTATTGAAGCGGTTGAAGTCTTCTGCAGCACGGAACGCTTGGCTTTTTATGCTCCTTCCGTTTCGTTTGAGGTCGTCGATGAGCCAATTGCCTTCCTCCTTGACCATGGAGAGCGTGACGATGTTCATCTTCTCGGCGTCGGCGAATGGTCGGATTGTTATCTTTACGATGGCTTCGTAGTTAGAGTAGTCGTCCACCCTTATCTGTTCAAGTCGTGGGGAGCTCCATTCGTTGTCGAAGACCCAAATGTTGGAGTCGAGCCAGTCAAGGTCGCTTTCATCGGCTTTCAGGATCAGTGATTTCAGCTCTTCCGAACAGTATCGCCCTACGTAGTTGGCATTTTCGTCCATGCTGAGTGCATCGTTGTATATCCTTTGCACCCGGTCGTGTATGGCTTTCTCCTCATTGTCCATTCCAGTATCTTCCTGGTTGTCTTCTGGCTCCTCCATCACTTGTGTGGAATCCTTGTGTGGTACCAGTGCATTGTTGTGGTTGTGGTCCAGGTAGCTGAAGTACTTGTATAAGGCACTGCCAGCAAATATGGCTATGATGAGAAGTATGAACGCGCAGCCCCAAAGGGAGCTTTGCTTCTTTTTCGAATCTTCCATGTCTGTTTTTCTGCAAGTTTTTGTAAAAACAATGTTCGGCTTAGTTGCTTCTGTTTATGGCTTTTGTCATGCGAAGAAGATGTACCCCATGAAGATTGCAGCTATGACTCCCACAAAGTCTGCGATGAGTCCATAGGTTGCTGCGTAGCGGAACTTCTTGATGCCTACGCTGCCGAAGTAAACGGCAAGTATGTACATGGTGGTGTCTGTGGCACCTTGAACGCATGAAGCAAGTTTGCCGGCGAAGCTATCTACTCCGTATGCCTCGAATACGTCGAGCATTGCAGCGCGCGCTCCACCGCCAGAGAGAGGCTTTAATATGGCGCATGGCAACGACGGAACGAAGTCGGTAGGTAGCCATACAAGGCTGACAAGCCATCCTATGCCATCTGTAATGTATGTCATTGCACCACATTCGCGGAAGAGCGATATGCCCACGAAGAGTGCTATCTGATACGGTATTATGGTTACTACGGTAGAGAAGCCTTCCTTTGCACCCTCTATGAACGTCTCGAAGATGGGTACTTTCTTTATCATTCCGCTGCCAATGAATGTCATTATGGCAGAGAAGAGCAGCACATTGCTGAAGAGGGTGGAGTAGAAGGCTATCTGCTCCTGATTCATGCTGCTGAAGAGCCAGCAGATGCCACCGATGAAGGCTATGGAACCTATGAGCATTGAACCTAGAACCTTGTCGAAGAGTTTTATCTTTTGCTTTAAGCAGACGAGGACGAGTCCTGCGAGTGTGCTGCAGAAAGTGGCAAGGAGTATCGGCATGAATACGTCGCTTGGGTTTGCTGCATGATACTGCGCTCTGTACATCATTACGGAGATAGGTATGATGGTCAGTCCGCTTGTGTTCAGTACGAGCATCATTATCATTGCATCGGAGGCTGTGTCCTTCTTCGGATTGAGCTCCTGTAGTTCCTTCATTGCCTTGAGTCCCATAGGGGTAGCCGCATTGTCGAGTCCGAGAATGTTTGCAGACACGTTGAGCACGATGCTTCCTGAGGCAGGATGTCCTTTAGGTATGCTTGGGAAGATACGTGAGAAGAGCGGGCTTATCCATTTGCCCAGTTTGGCAACGAGTCCAGCCTTCTCTCCGATCTTCATCAGTCCGAGCCAGAAAGTGAGCACGCCTGTGAGTCCAAGGCATATCTCGAATGCCTTTTGGGACGACTCGAAGGTGCAGTTCATCAGGCGTGACCATATATCGGCATCACCGCCAAAGATGGATTGGCAGAGTGCTGCGATGAAGGCTATTGCGAAGAAGGAGAACCAAATGTAGTTGAGCATAGTGAGAGACCCCCTCTAACTCCCCCACAGGGGGGAGGACTCAATGCGGGTCAGAGTCGAAGTGTATAAATGGTTTATGGTTTAGGGATCAGACTCCTCCCCTTGTGGGGAGGTTGGGAGGGGTCAATGTGATATTTTAACTTTAAGGCAATCGTCCGGGAGTAGTGGCTCGATTAGTTCCGGCCATTCCATGAGGCAGAGATAGCCGCTGTCGATGTACTCTTCGTAGCCGATGTCATAGACCTCTTCCATATTCTTTATGCGATAGAAATCGAAGTGGAATATAGGCTCGCCAGTGGCGCCGGATGTGTATTCATTGACGATGGCGAACGTAGGGGAAGTGACGTTGTCGGCAACTCGCAGTTCGTCGCAGATTGCTTTCACGAAGGTTGTCTTGCCTGCGCCCATCTCACCATAGAGGGCAACGACTGTTTGGTCGCCGAGCTGTGAGAGAAAGTTGCGTGCAGCATCGTTTATTTTATCTAATGAAGGAATCTTTATTTCTTGCATTTCTAATGTTTAAACCGTATTTCTCGTAGTGAGTGATTGCCCATGAAGCGGGATTTGTCCACATGTCCCTTTATGCCCTGAATGCGTCCTGACTCGGTATATTGCCACATCGCATAGTCCTTTTCGTCCATGAGCACTGGTGGGTCGTTCGTGTAGCATGCTATCATGAGTGGGTAGCCGTCTATTTTTCCAGCGAGATACTGGTTGTAGAAGTTTTTGTATGTGTAGAGCAGAGGCTTCTGCTTTATCTCCTTTTCCACAAGGTCGATGAACTTGAAGAGCGAGTCGCAGAATCGGTTGGCGTTGTAGCCTCCCGCATTCTCAATGTCTATCATCGGAAGAAGGTCCTGGTCGTCCAGTCGGCATTGTGTCAGGAAGTTCCTCAGCTGTGTTTGTTGGTTGGTCTTTGGTCGGTAGAAGTGGTAGCTTCCCACCTTCAGGCCGTATCTCTTGGCTATTTGGATATTGCTGAGATATTTTGAGTCTTGGTTGTCGCCGCCTTCCGTACATTTAATATATACGTACTCTGCCTTGGAATTGCTTCCGATGGCTTCCCAGAACACGTTGCCTTGATAGTGGCTGATGTCTATGCCATGAACGTGTGTGCATGTGTCTTCACACATTTCCTGTGCATGGGATGATAGGCAGATTAGGAGAACGGTGAATAGTGTATATAGTATTCGTTTCATTTTCTGTATTTTACTCCTCCACATCCTTTATGCTGCTCATAGTGTTTGAGAACAAGCTTGAGACGGCCTCCAGTCGGTGGTATTTGGCATAATGCCATCCACGTTTAGCCGAGATGCGCGAGTAGTCGTGAGCGCCGAGAACAGTTATGCTGTTGGTCATTTTCTTGTGGCGCTGGACAATCATCTCATTGAACGAGATGTTGAAGTAATGTTCGATGAGGTTTAGGTAGTCCTCGTCTATTTCCTTGCAGAACTGTATCTCGTCGCGCGAGAATCCGAAGATGCTTACGAGCATTGTTCCCACAAGGTTGGCGGTCTTCTTCAGGTTGAGCGTATCGATGCTGTCGTCAAGTCCGTTGAAGTCCACCTTGTCGCCTTCCTGGCGCAGGTATAGGCCGATCTGTATGATGTCAAGAAACGAGATGCGACCGGTGAAAGCTTCCTTGAGGAAGTGTGATATCATGTCAAGGAGTGCAAGCTTTGGCATCTGTGTGTTGTAGCTATGCACCTCCTCATGGAAGATGTTCTCTATTTTATTGCGAAGAATGCGGCTGGAGAACCTTGTGACAGGTTTAGCCTTATTCACGAATTTCCTATAGAGCTTACGTCGGTATTCGTACATCTGGTTGGTGGAGATGTGTTGCTCCTTGGCAAGTATCTCCTCTCCGTAGATGCTTCGCTGTATGCCATAACGCAGGAACTCTCCAACGCCCTCTTGGTCGGCATAGCGCATGAGCCTCTGCCACTTGAAGCGTGACATAGGTTGCACTTCCAACGGCGTATCGAAAGCACCAGTGGAAAGGAGAGAGAGGAGGTTGGAGAGATCTACTTGCATTTACAATTTACGGATTTACAAATTTACCTTCCGGATGGTTATCCCCCCGCTCGGGGGGACTAAGGGGGGCTCACTAAAGCGTCACTCCATTCTTGAAGATTGATATTTCGCGGTAGCCGTTCTTTTCGTTCTGAGCAGGCTCACCATTGGCAACAGCGATAACTTTGTCGATGAAGCTTTCGAGAACTGTTGGCATGTCAACGCCATCCACGAGCTGGCCTGCGTTGAAGTCAACCCAGTTAGGCTTCTTTGCTGCGAGCTGTGAGTTTGTGGCAACCTTCATTGTAGGGATGAATGTGCCGAATGGAGTACCACGACCTGTTGTGAAGAGCACGATCTGGCAGCCAGACGCAGCGAGAGCTGTTGAAGCTACGAGGTCATTGCCTGGAGCAGAAAGGAGGTTGAGGCCCTTCACCTGAAGACGCTCGCCATAGCCAAGCACGCCGCTTACAGGAGCACGACCGCACTTCTGAGTACAGCCGAGAGCCTTATCCTCGAGGGTAGAGATACCACCAGCCTTGTTGCCTGGAGAAGGGTTCTCACCAACAGGCTCGCCGTGAGAGAGGAAGTATTCCTTGAAGTCGTTTACGAGCTTAACAGTCTGGTCGAAGAGTTCCTTTGTCTCGCAACGGTTCATGAGGATAGTCTCAGCACCGAACATCTCAGGAACCTCAGTGAGGATGGAAGTACCGCCCTGAGCAACGAGGAAGTCAGAGAATTCGCCCACGAGAGGGTTTGCTGTGATGCCAGAGAAGCCGTCAGAGCCACCGCACTTAAGACCTACGCGGAGGTCAGAGAGTGGGCAAACCTCACGCTTGTCCTGCTTTGCGATAGCATAGAGCTCGCGGAGGATGTTCATTCCTTCTTCTACCTCATCGCCCTCAACACGCTGAGTAACCATGAGCTTGATGCGGCTCTGGTCGTAGTCGCCAAGCATTGCCATGAAGTCTTCTGGCTGATTGTTCTCACAGCCGAGAGATACTACGAGCACAGCACCTGCATTTGGGTGGAGCACGATGTCACGGAGCACCTTGCGAGTGTTCTCGTGGTCTTCTGAGAGCTGTGAGCAGCCGTAGTTGTGGTGCCAAGCGTGAACAGCGTCAATGCCTTCGAGCTTAGTTTCCTCAGCGAGGCGCTTTGCAAGTTCCTCAGCGATGCCGTTTACGCAACCAACAGTAGGCACGATCCATACCTCGTTGCGCACGCCGACCTCACCGTTGGCACGCTTGTAGCCGTTGAAAGTCTTGTCGCTCTTTGCGATGTTGAGCTTTTCGTCAACAGGCTTGTATTCGTATTCGAGAGTACCGGAGAGGTTTGTCTTGAGGTTGTCCTCGTTTACCCATTCTCCGGCAGTCATATCTTTGAGAGCATGGCCTATAGGATAGCCATACTTGATGATGTCTTCACCTTCC
>JAZRXS010000186.1:0-2437 GCA_045600325.1 Prevotella sp. | reverse complement strand
TGTAGATAATATTTGGAAAATGTACCAACGTTGTAATTAAAAAGTGTACCATTCGGGCGGCTGAAATTACCTTTGCTTTACAGGTAAATTTCAGTTAAACGAATGATCACAATGAAACAGAAACAGGACATTATTTCAATGTACAGTCGTGAGGGCATGAGCCTCCGCGACATCGCAAAAGCCCTTAATCTTCACAGGGCGACAGTCACGAAAGTCGTACGTGACTATGAACTGGCCCTCCATGCCGATAAAAATGGAGAAGCTCTTGATGATGAGCTTGCAACAAAGCCATTCTATCATGGCAAGATGCGTCCTCCCCGAGTTCTCAAGGGGGAAGTGACGAAAGAGATCGACAAGTGGTTAGCCGAGAACGAGCGCAGACGTTCCAAGGGCATGCGCAAACAGTGTCTGAATGCACAGGATATTCATCGCCAACTGCTTGAGAAAGACCTGGTTGTAAGCTACTCGAGCGTATGCAAGTATATCAAAAAGATCAAGGCTGCATCTGCAAAACCCCGTCCGTCAAAGGATGTGTTCATTCGTCAGGAATACGCTCCCGGTAAGGAATGCGAGTATGACTGGGGCGAGGTAAAACTGGAAATCAACGGTGAGCAGGTCAAGCTAATGATGGCCGTATTCACCTTTGCCCACAGCAATGGCAGATATGCATATATCTTCCGTCATCAGAACACGCTGGCGCTGATGGAAGCCCACCGAAACTTCTTCAAAGAGGTTCACGGGGTACCTGAGCTGATGGTGTATGACAACATGAAAGTGGCCGTGGAAATCACTGAGGATGGCAAGAAACCAACCATCACACTGCAGCGCATGGTGAACTTCTATCACTTTGCCTTCCACTTCTGCAACATCCGGGCAGGCTGGGAAAAAGGCCACGTGGAACGCAGTGTGGAGATAGTGCGTGGCCGAGCCTTCAAGCCCAGGACCAAGTTCAGTTCCATAGAAGAAGCCCAGGAGTGGCTCAGCAAGATATGCAGGCAGATGAACAGCGAGGCCGGCAGCATATCCACCAGAGACAAGGTCTTCAAATTACAGGAGGATCTGAGTTCGTTGCTGCCATACCCCGGTGAGATGGGATGCTTTGAGTTGATAGACTGTGGCGTGGACAAGTTGTCTACCATAGTGTATAAATACTCGCATTACTCTGTTCCAGATACTCTGGCCGGAAAATCCGTCCTTGTAAAGGTCTATAGCGAGAAACTCGTCATCTATGACAATGACCACAAGAAGGTTGCTGAGCACGAACGAAGCTATCTCAAGAATGATTGGAGAATAGATATCAATCACTACCTCAATACGTTACTCCGCAAGCCAGGTGCCCTTGACGGATCGACTGCATTGCAGCAGATGCCACAAAAGATGCAGGATCTGTACAGAGGTCACTTCAAGGATAAAGGGCGTGACTTTATATTGCTTCTGAAGTACGCGCAGGACAACAACTACAGTTACGAAGACATTGTCGCAGCCTCGGCGGTAGTCAAGGGGAGAGGCGCAAAGCGCCTCTCCCTAGATCACATCAAAGTGGCTCTGGAGGCCAGCAGAAGCAAAGAAAGTATCTCTCAAGAGGCCATGTCAACGGATGAATATCTGGAGATATCTATCGGTTCTGACGATATCCTCAATCAGTACTCAGTAATCATGGACTATCAATCTAATCGCTTATGACAGAATATCTTATGGAAAACAAGCTCCTATTGGAGTATCTCAAAACGCTTAAAATGCCCTCGGTCAAAGACTATATCGAGGATGTTGAAAGGCAGGCAACAGCAGAGCAGTGGACTTATCGTCAGTTCCTCAGCAAAATCATGGAAGAGGAGGTGAGGCGCCGTGCGGAAAACCGCAAGGCGCAACGCCTTCGCCAAGCTTGCTTCCCTGAAATGAAGTACCTTCAGGAGCTCGAAAGAGAAGAGCTTCCGTCTGAAGGCAGAGCCGTACTTCCAGAGTTGGAAACACTAAACTTCATCAAAGAGCACCGAAACATAGTGCTCTACGGAAATCCCGGAACCGGCAAGACTCACATCGCAATCGGGCTCGGCATCAAGGCATGCCTGGAGGGCTTCAGCGTATACTTTACCTCTGTACCACAACTACTTACGCAGATACGAGAAGCACAAAGTTCCAGAACACTGCACCGCCTGCAGCATCGCTTCCTGTCGTATGATCTCGTAATATGTGACGAGTTCGGATACGTGAGCTTCGATAAGGAGGGAGGAGAACAAATCTTCAATCACCTATCCTTGAGAGCAGGAAAACGTGCCACCATCACGACCACCAACCTGCCGTTCACGCGCTGGGAGGAAATAATAAAGGACAAAGCACTTTGCTCTGCCCTCGTTGATCGCACCTGTCATCGCGCATATCTGGTTAACATGTCCGGCACCTCATACCGCGTCAAGGAAACGCAAAAACTTATAAACAA
>JAZRXS010000185.1:0-13414 GCA_045600325.1 Prevotella sp. | reverse complement strand
GAAGGTCTCCAGTACATGACAGAAGGTGCCAAGTATCGTTTCGTCATACCTTATCAGTTGGCATACGGTCCTGGAGGTTACGCCTCAATACCACCATACTCTACACTCATCTTTGAGGTGGAATTAATAGAAGTGCTATAGACTGCTACCATGGCAAAAAATGGGAGGAACTGTTTTTTTCTATGCAAAAATTTGGTTCATAGCAAAAAATACGTTAAATTTGCACTCTGAAACATTAAAAACTAATTGACAATAATATGACACAAGAAGAATTCTACAGCACCAATTGGCATCGTGGTAATATGGTAAAACTTGACAACGGCAAGGAGTATCTTGTCAAGGGTATAAAGAGCCACGGAAATTATTTGCTACTATATTCTTGGGAATATGACGCATGCTTCATCGCAGACCATAACATCATCGCATATCGCACTTCCGACTATGAGGAGCCGGAAGAAATATATCTTGAGATGAAACGTCGCAAGCAGGAGGAAGCTCAAGAAAGAATGGAAGCAGAGAGACAGGAACGCCTTCGCTTGAAAGAGGAACGCAAGCAGAGAAATCTGCAGGAACAGGAGCGACAGCATCAGGAAGCATTGGCAAGAAAGGTTGCAAAATCAAATGCTCAGGCACAGAAAATCACAGAAAAAAGCAAGCCGGAACCTAAAAAAGCTTCGGTACAAGAGGTGCAAAGCGTAAACAAGACAGAGGCACAAAGCGTAAATAAGACTGAGACGCAAAGTGTAGTAGCTCCAGAGGCTACTCCTGCACAGCCTAAAAGAAAACGCGTGCGCATCACTGTAAAACGTTCTGAGAAGGTGAAGTACTAATACAAGTAAAAGTAATAGCAGCAGAAAAACAGAATTATATAACCCTTAAACATGAAAAGAACAACTCTATTTGCTATAGCGCTGGCAGCATCTTCTGCCCTCTTCGCCCAAAAGGATACTGCCTCATTACAGCATGTAAAATTCGACGAAGTAGTTGTCACAGGAACTCGCGGAGCAAGCACTATGCGCAACATTCCGTTTACAGTAAGTGTCGTTGATCGCGTAAAGCTCACGGAAAGCCAGCGTCAGAACATACTCCCTACCCTATCAGAGCAAGTGCCAGGACTCTTCGTAACGCAGCGAGCAATGATGGGCTTTGGCGTTAGTGGCGGTGCTGCCGGTGGCATCAGTGTTCGCGGTCTTTCGGCAGGAGCTGGTCAGGCACTCGTACTTATTGACGGTCATCCTCAGTATCAGGGAGTCTTCGGTCATAGCATTAGCGATTCTTACCAGACAATGATGGCTGAGAATGTGGAAGTTGTACGCGGACCAGCATCTGTTCTTTATGGTAGCAATGCTATGGGTGGCGTTATCAACATCGTAACTCGTGGCATGAAGCAGGATGGCGTCAGAACAAACATCAATGTCGGTGCTGGTTCTTACGGAACAGTACAGACCGAAGTCAGCAATCAGGTGAAGTCTGGTCGCTTCTCTTCTACCGTTGCTGCGCAGTATGGCAGAAGCGACAACCATCGTCCTAACATGGGCTTTGAGCAGTATGGTGGATATGTTAAGTTGGCTTACGACATCAACAGACACTGGAATGCCTTTGCAGATGCTGACATCACCCATTTCAATGCTTCTTACCCAGGCACAGTAGCAAAGCCTATGCTTGAAGCTGACCAGTGGATTACTCGCGGTGTGGCTACTCTCGGTATCGAAAACCGCTACGCAAACACTAACGGTCGCATCAGCGTTTACGACAACTTCGGTATCCACAAGATCAACGACGGCTATAATGTAGGCGCAACTCCTCAGACAGAGCTTTTCCGCTCAAAGGATGCCTTGGCTGGCATCAGTTGGTATCAGACAGTGAACAACCTTATCAAGGGAAACAGCATTACTATTGGTGTTGACTATCAGCACATCTATGGTCGCGCTTATTACACAAGTCGTGAGACAGGTGAAGTCGTTACTGCTGGCAAACGTGGCATGCAGAGCGGACATCATCACAGCAATGAGATTGCCGGTTATGTGGATATCCGTCAGGACCTCGCTTCTTGGCTTACTCTCGATGCAGGAATCCGCTTGGACAATCACTCTGTTGCCGGCACAGAATGGATTCCTCAGTTCGGAGCCGTTGTACGTCCTGACGACACAAGCGAGTTAAAGGCTATGGTTAGCAAGGGCTTCCGCAATCCTACAATGAAGGACATGTATCTTTATGCCGTTGCAAACCACGACTCTCTTCGTGCAGAGCGCCTCTGGAACTATGAGATTGCATGGAAGCAGCGCATTCTTTATGGCAATCTTTCTTACGGCGTAAACCTCTTCATTGCCAATGGCGACAATATTATTCAGGCCGTGGCAGGCAAAAACATCAATACTGGCAAGATTGAGAATCGCGGTGCTGAGGTGGAAGCAACATGGAGAGCAAGCAGACACTGGTCGTTCAACACAAACCACTCTGTTCTTCACATGAAGTATCACATCATTGGAGCACCTGAATACAAAGGCTATCTCGGCGCAAATGCACGCTATGGCAAACTGAATATTGCTGCCGGTATCCAGCAGCTCAGCGGACTCTTCACAGAAGTTGGTGCCAAGGAACACAAGGAGAATGTCACTCTTCTCAACGCAGCTGTCAACTACTATGTTTGCCCAGCGCTGAAACTTTGGGTTAAGGGTGAAAACCTTCTCGCCCAGAAGTATGAGATCAATGCAGGCTACCCTATGCCACGCGCCACATTCATGGCAGGAGTTAACATCTCTTTCTAAGGAATCGCAATCACATCTTTCTAAAAGCGCAATCACATAAGACCACTTATATTAAAAATGCCTTCACTATCCAACGCAGATCGTGAAGGCATTTTGCTTTCCCCTACATGCAAGCAGGAGTTATGGCTAAAGCGAATTGACTGATTTGGCTAAAGCGAATCAACGTATCTCTTCAAGTCACGATAGAACGGATTGCGAGAAAGCGTCTCGGCATCGCCAAGAATGAAGAGTTTCATGCGAGCTCGAGTCATGGCAACATTCATTCGGCGAAGGTCGCGAAGGAAACCGATTTCGCCTTTCTCGTTGCTGCGAACAAGAGAAATCATGATGATGTCACGCTCCTGACCTTGGAAACCATCTACGGTGTTTATCGTAATGAATCGCTTCATTGGCTTCAGAATCTGTGACTTCTTTACAAGTGAACGAAGGAACTGCACCTGCATCCTATACGGACTTATCAAGCCAATGTCAAGGCGCTCCGAAAGGAAACGCTCTTTACCGATGCTTGACACATAGTCTTCAAGAGTCTTTATGGCAAGCTCAGCTTCTCCGATGTTTATACGACCGTGGCTCTCGCCAACATATTGCTCAGAGTATGTCTTTTCTGTTGCGTCAGAATCTGATACAGGGGCTTCCACCCACGTTATCGGCACGTCAAGATCCAAGATGGAACGGTTCTTTACCATCGGTGCAGACTCCACTCCGTCCTCATAAAACCAGTGGCTTGAGAACTTCATGATCTGTTCGTGCATGCGATACTGCATCTTGAGCATGGTTACGCAGTCAGGCACATTCTCCACGATTCTCTCCATAAGCGTAACGCCAAGACCACCCTTGAGCGCATCAAAGCATTTTATGGTAGGAGGCAACTGCATGTGGTCGCCGGCAAGCACTACCCTACCCGCTCTCCTTATGGCTATCCAGCAAGCTGGTTCAAGTGCCTGTGCAGCCTCATCTATAAATAATGTAGGGAATTTCTGTCCGATAAGCAAACGATTGTCAGCGCCTACCAATGTACATGCCACAACACGCGCCTCAGTGAAGAGCGAGGCCTTTATCCGATATTCAATTTCATCAGCACGGTCACGCAAACGAGAGAGCTTTTGATGCGTACTCTCGCCCTTCTTTTTCTGCTCACGAATCTGACGGATTGTGCGACGTATGTTCCAAAGTTCAGGATAGTCAGGATGGCTCTCAAACTTGCGTTCGTAAGTATATGAAAGCATCTTGTCGTTCACACGAGTAGGATTTCCAATGCGAAGCACGGGCACGCCATGGTCAACGAGTTTCTCGCTTATCCAATCGACCGCCATATTGCTCTGCGCACAGACAAGCACCTGCGTTTCTCGTCTCAAAGTCTCATAGATTGCTTCCACGAGAGTCGTTGTCTTTCCTGTGCCTGGAGGACCATGGACAACAGCCACGTCCTTGCTCCACAGAACCTCATTGACAGCCTTCTCCTGCGACGGATTGAGCCAAGGAAACTTCATAGCGTCAAATGTCCACTTCTCAGGTTTCACTGCACCCGAGAATATGCTGCGAAGTTTTGCCACGCGATTGTTCTTCGACTTATAGACCTCATCAAGGGCATGGAACATCGTCTTGTAGCTCGTCTCGTCAAAATACAGCTGCACGCCAAGAAGGTCAGCATTCTGAAGTTCTATGACAGCCTGCTGCGAAGGCACGACGACAACCATTCTGTTGCCATCAACGTATGAAATTTGAAGCCCCCCTCCAACTCCCCCCGAACGGGGTGAGGGACAGATTACCTTCTCAGAACGTCCTTCTCTTGCAGGCGATTTTTTCACTCCTTCCCCGATCGGGGAAGGTTGGGATGGGGCTTCGATCTTGAAGAAACACACTGGCTTTCCATACTCAAAATTGTGTTCTATCTCCTCTTCATCATCGGTTACGGTATTGAAAATCTCAAGAACGAGCTGGTTGAGAGAGTTATAGTAACTTCTGCCAACAGTCACTGGATACCAGCAAAGACCGCGCTTCACGCGACGATCCAAGCCCATCTCCTGCATCTGCTTGCGATATTCCTCTTTCTCTGAATCGTGCTCAAGCTGAAGGAGAGAACGAAGTTTCTGTATGTATAATAGGTCTTTCAATAGTTCTGGTTTTGCGTTTTAATTATTGAGTTTTGAGTAAAGAGAATGCAAAAATACTCTTTTTTTTGTTATTAACTAACATTTGCGAAAAAAATGTTTGTCGCAAGACCATAAATAGTGGGATTTTGACTACTTTTGCACTAATTTATCATTAATCATTTACCTTTTACCATTAATCATTTACCATTAATCATACTTCATGCTACTCATTCTCATACTATATTTCCTGCTGCTCTTCATACTGTCCAAAGTAACCTCAAGGAAGAATGGCAACGACACATTCTACCGTGGCGAACGCAAATCGTCGTGGCTTATGGTGGCGTACGGCATGATAGGCGCTTCAGTGAGCGGAGTGAGTTTCGTTAGCGTGCCAGGCATGGTCATCTCACAAGACATGACTTATCTGCAGACGTGCTTGGGCTTCATCTTGGGATATTTCGTTGTGGCACACGTACTCTTGCCCATCTTCTACAAGCAGAACATCACGAGCATTTATGAGATTATCGGCAACCAGCGTGTGGCAGCCCTAATGTACTTCATTTCGGACATTCTTGGTAGTGCAGTGAAGTTCTTCCTCGTCTGCTCCATGCTTCAGATTTTCATCTTCGACGAACTCGGTCTGCCATTCTTCCTGACCGTTCCTTTGCTCGTTTTTTGCATTTGGCTTTACACGAAGACAGGCGGTGTTAAGACACTGGTTTTCACCGATGTAATGCAAACAACGTGCATGCTTGCCGCACTCATCGGAATCCTTATAAGCCTATGGCCTGACTACGCATCGCAGGTGGCTGGCGACGCTCATCTTAGAGTGTTTGAATTCAGTGATTTCAAGAGCACGCAAAACTTCTGGAAACAATTTTTCTCAGGGGCATTCATCGTTGTGGTCATGACCGGATTGAACCAGAACATGATGCAGAAGAATCTTACCTGTCGTACGCTGAAAGAGTCGCAGAAGAACATGTCGCTCTGCGGGTTCTTCTTCGTGCCCGTGAACTTCCTTTTTCTCGTTCTCGGCATCATGCTAACGTTGTGGGTGGGCAGCCAACAAGGAACTGTCGCAATGCCAGCGAAGGGCGATGACCTTCTGCCGCTATACATTCAGACAAGCAACCTCGTTTGGGTGAAGATTCTCTTCGTTCTCGGCATCATTTCCGCAGCATTTTCCTCTGCCGATTCCGCTCTCACAGGTCTTACCACAAGCTTCTGCGTGGACATCCTTCGCAAGCCGGAAGACGAGAAGTTGCGCAAACTCATGCACATCATTATCTCGCTCGCTTTCGTTGGCGTGGTCTTCTTCCTCAAGGCTATCGGCTCAGGCAGTTTGCTCGACTTGGTATATGTTCTGGTAAGCTACACTTACGGTCCACTTCTCGGCCTGTTTGCCTATAACCTGCTTTACAAGAAGACGCAGCTACCAGGCATTCCGACACTCGCGATATGCGTCGCATCGCCCGCTTTGTGCTATTTTATGAACCTGCTCACCACGACATGCTACGACTACAAATTCGGCTATGAGCTCCTTCTAATAAACGGATTTATTACTTTTATCGGCTTAAAAACGCTGAATAAACTCTCAAAAAAGTAATTTTTAGCCTAAAAGTTTTATTATTATCGTTTTTTTCCTAACTTTGCACTTGAAAAATATTGATTATGATTGACAACACCAGAATAGTAATTTTTGATTTCGACGGAACGCTTGGCGACACCAAGAAGATTATCATCAACACCATGCAGGCAACCATAAAAGAACTTGGACTGCCAGCACGCACTGATGAGGAATGCCAGGCTATGATTGGTCTGCCACTAAAGGCTGTGCCAGATGCACTCTTTCCGGAAGTAGGCATTACTGGCGAGAAGTATGAGCAGGTTTACCGCCGCCTCTTCGCTGGCTACAATGTGGAGGGCGAGGTAAAGCTTTTCCCTCATGTCATGGAAACCCTTGAAGAGCTTCGCGGCAAGCGCATCATGATGACCATTGCCAGCAGTCGCTCCCATGCTACACTCGCAAGCTACGTTGAGGACCTCGGTCTCCGCGACACTATCAGCTATGTCCTTGGCGCTGAGAACGTGAAGCACCCGAAGCCTGCATCAGACCCTGTGGACAAGACCCTCATGATCTTCTCACTCCGTCCTGAGACTTGCATCGTTGTTGGCGACACTATCTACGACATCCAGATGGGCAAGAACGCTGGCTGCCGCACCATCGGCGTATCATACGGCAACGGCACTCGCGAGCAACTTGTAGATGCTGGCGCAGACTATGTCATCGACGACATCCAGGATCTCCTGAAGTACATCTAAAATCCGAGGTATCGGTATATCGAATCTCCGAATTACCGAAACATCGAATTACCGAAACATCGAAACTTCGAATTATCGAATTATCGAAAGAATCGAAAAAAAATCGCCTAACCAACAATTGTCCATCATGTTCTCAAAGATCAAGAATATCCTCTCTTCATCAAATGACGAAAGCGAAAAGCAGGTTCAGTACGAATCTGCCACTGATGCTGTGTGTGCTGCTCTCACTGCCATGAATTGCCAGCACTCCGTGGAGAAAAACGAGAACAGCGACGATAAGGTAGTGTACTTCAAGTATCAGGGCATGAACTTCCGTGCCTTCACTTTTGCCGACGAAGACAACAACAACTGCAACCTTGATTATCATGCAGGGGTTTATTCGTTTGACGATCTGGAGTGTCTGCGACAGGTCACGAACAATGCCAACAGTTCCGTGCTTCCGGTGCATTTCTATTTCATTGCCGAAACAAAGGAGAACACCTACAACCTCTATGCTACGGCTACGCTTACAAATGTGCTTGAGTTCTCCAATCTGCAAGAGGAGATCACGAAGATTCTTGAGCAGTTCTTCTATGCCCAGCGCAATTTCGAGGAAGCCTTTAAGAAAAAGAAAGAGGTACTTGTGGAAGGCGAATACAATCTCTTCATGAACCAGCATGAGGTATGGATGGCACGCGAGATGGAGATCACCCTTCAGCTGCAAAAGAATCTGCTTACGGATGCGGAAGCCTCCACCCTACTCCTCACGGACTTCCTCGAAAGTGTTTACGACATCCAAAGCGTTGAGATTGAGCACATTGACATCTGCCATGGTCAAAGTCAAGGTCAGAGTCAAGGCCAAAGTCAAGGTCAAAGTCAACACCAGCGCATCACTGACACTGAGCGCATACACTCCTACCTGCTTCTTGAGCCGGTAGTCAGCGTCAATGTTAGCGAGGACACTGTGGAAGTGAAGAACAAAACCGCCACTTACTCCGTATTCTACGTACTTCCTGACGGAAAGGTACACAGCGTAATGATCACTCTCAAAGTGGAAAACGATGAGAAGAACGCTGTCTATGTGAGAGTGACAGCCCTTCGTGAAGGCGACTGCATAGACCTGGAGACACTCTGGGGAAACACTCGCAACCAACCAAAGGCTGTATCCATGCTTCTTGCCGTGGATCGCGCCAATGGCAAGAAGAAGCGTGCGGAGGCGAGATACATGTGGAGCGAAGCTATCAAGAAAAGGGAGCATAAGGAGGAACTTACCGACGAAGAGACCTACCTCATGAGGCTTGCAGTAATCCCTCAGCTTGGCGACAGCGCCTATTGGGGAAGGAAGATGTTCAACCAGAAGCGCTATGCCGAGGCGTTGAAGTTCTTCATAAATGTACACGAGTATCTTGAGGAGCATTTCTTTGATGATTTCTGGACCGATGGTCTCCGCGAATATTTCGCCCGCAACTGCAACTACATTTCCGTCTGCCAGACAGAACTCGGCAACTCTTCCCTTGGCACATATTTCGCTGAAAAGGCTTGCCTCATCTATCCTTGTCCGTTGCACACGATGACCTACATAAAGTCTATGTTCCGTTCCAACGATTTCCGCCTGTTCCACGAGATTCGCGCTCGCATAGACGAGATTGAGGAGATGGGAAGCAAGATGAAGGAAGGCGAATCGCTCAACAGCACGCAAGTCGAGATGTACGAATTTCTCCAGCAGTCGTACGTCCTTGCCCTCATCCGTTTCCGCAAATGGAACGATGCAAAGGTTCGTCTCGACCTTATGATAAACAATGGTCCGGAACACCTTCAGGAATGGGCAAAGAACAAGCTGGAGGAAATCAAGGATAAGCTTTAGAACACTCTACACTTAACACTAAATCGAGAAACCGAAACCTCAAGATCTCGATTCCCCAATTTCCACTTGAAGCACCTACTGCACATACCCCTCCTCGCACTCTTGCTCTCACTCGTCGCCTGTACTGACGACGAGTCGTTCACGACATCACGGGCAGAGCTACTGACCTTCGCCGCAGACACGGTGAAGATGGACACGGTGTTTTCAAAGGTTCCGGCACCAACAAAGTCATTCTGGATTTACAACAACTCACGAGACGGCATCCGTTGCAGCCAGATCAAGTTGGAGAATGGCAATCAGACGGGATTCCGCGTCAATGTGGACGGCGAATTCCTGTCGGCAGAGAGAGGCTATTTGCTTAACGATATTGAGATAAGAAAGGGAGACTCGCTACGAGTTTTCGTGGAAGTGACAACGCCTATGCAAGGCGAGGTAGAGCCAAGGCTCGTGGAAGACAACCTTCTCTTCAAGCTTGAAAGCGGCATTACGCAGAAGGTCAACCTCAACGCATGGTCGTGGGACGCAGAGAAAGTCAGCAACCTGCATATCAAAGGCACACAGACGCTCACAGCAGAACGACCAATACTCGTTTATGGCGGCATCACTGTTGACTCACTCGCCACATTGATTATCAATCCGGGAACGACAATTTATTTCCACGAAGACGCGGGCATGAATGTGTTCGGCAAACTCATTACAAAAGGTACTGCCGACCAGCCGGTGACACTTCGCGGCGACCGTCTCGACCGCATGTTCGACTATTTGCCTTACGACCTCGTCAGTGGTCAGTGGAAAGGCATCCACTTCAACGCCTCTTCTTTGGGCAACGAGCTGAATTACACCGACTTGCACTCCGCTTACAACGGCATCGTGTGCGATTCTTCTTCGCTTGGAAAGTTAAAGCTCAACATCAAATACAGCACAATCCACAACTGCCAAGGCTACGGCATTCAGGCTAATCACAGCGTCATTGGTATCATTGGCAGCCAGATCACGAACACTCTCTACGACTGCGTGAGTGTCAACGGCGGTTTTGCAGAGATTGTCAACTGCACACTTGCACAGTTCTATCCATTTGACTCCAACCGTGGTGCGGCACTAAGCTTCTCTGATGAGATGAACGACGCAAAGAACATCTCGTTCGTCGGCATCAACGGACTCACCTGCGCAAACACCATCGTGACCGGTTTTGCCGATGATGTCGTCATGGGACAGATGAACGACACCACAGGCACCTACACATATTATTTTGAGAACGACGTGATGCGCACGCCGCAAGTGAAGGACGACAATGTCCACTTCGTAAACGTCATCTGGGAAAAGGAACTTGAAGACAGCATCGCCAAAGTCAACGGACTCTCCCCTGGTGGGGGAGCAGGAGGGGGTCTTCAAGCCCTCAAAGACTCCACAAAGACCGGCGAAAGGATGTTTGTTCTCGTGTCACACGACACCCAGCATTACGACTTCCACCTCGATTCCCTCGCATGCGCCGTAGGCAAGGCGTCAGTAGAATTCCTTGCTCCCAACGACCGCGACGGAAAGTCATACGACACAACCAAACCTGACATAGGATGCTACTCACTATCAACATCACAGAAAAACAATACGAAGAGCTATCTCCGCAGGAGAAGGCTTTGGTAGATGCAGCGAAAGAGGCCACCTACAACTCTTACGCTCCGTATTCACGATTCAATGTTGGTGCAGCCCTGCTCCTTGCTGACGGCACCATGGTGAAGGGTGCCAACCAAGAGAACGCCGCCTTCCCAGTGGGCACATGTGCCGAGCGTTCTGCCATCTTTGCCGCGCAGTCGCAATATCCCAAGCAGGCAGTCGATGCCATTGCCATCGCTGCCAGGAATGAAACCACTGAAGCCTCAGAAGCCTCTTCCCGTTTCACCCCACGTCCTATCTCCCCATGCGGCATTTGCCGACAGGCTATCGTGGAACTCGAACAGCGCTACCGTCAGGACGTAAGGATTATCATGTATGGCGAAGAAGTCATCTACATCGTCGATACCATAAAATCACTCCTACCACTAACGTTCTCCGAGTTCTAAATAAACTCTATGTTTTTTTTATGGAAACAATCTACTTTTAGGCACAAATAAACCAAACTTAGATAATTATCTTTTTAACAGGGATTCGACCAAATTCAACCTAATTGACAGTAGAAACTCGTTCTAACACGCAACAACTTTTATTTACGAACACGAATCTAACGAATTATACGAATGCTACCATACGTAAAATTGCACAAAGGGGTCAGACCCCTTTGTGCAATTTTACGAGTGATTGTCAATCCGTAAATTATCCATGATTTTTTATTGCTGGCTACCTTTCTAAAAGCAGTGCATTGGGATAGGAAACGACGCCTCATGGCGTCGTTAGGGAGTGCAGGGAGAATGGATAACACCCCTATGGTCTTACCAATGCCATGGTAGAAGAAATTCCGTCCTGAGTAGAGAATGTTCCGATAGCGTACTGCTTGCCGTCCTGTTCCCAGAAGGCGGTTAGGATAAAGGAACCTACGCCACTGGCAATGAGTTGTCCGGACTTCCATCTTGCGGAGAAGAAATCGGGTGCTTCAGACGACTCGTCCATAATCTCGTTACCATTGAAGAAATGCGTAAAATAGCGTCTCAGATGAATCTTGATTCTTTCGTTTGAGGATCCATCAATGGTCAATGTGGCGAAGGTTTGTGCCTTCTCCGCATTCCTGTTTGAAGGATCAAGGAACACCATCGCCTTCCACGAACCAGAGATTTCGTCAAGAGTTGACAAGGTTCTTACTCCGTCAGGCTTTCCTCTCTTCATGGCTCCGTTGATAAACCATCCCTGAAAGTCGCCCACCGATGGCTTTGCCTTTGTGCTCATGGAACGAGGAGCAGAAGGAGCTTCTGCCTCTGCTGTCGTGGCGTCGTCGGTTTCCGTGTCGGCTTCCTCTACAGCCTCGGCTTCGTCCTCGTCGGAATCCTCCTCGCCAACAACAGCCGTGTCTTCGTCCGTGTTCTCGTCTTCATTGAGTTGCTCTACGGTATTTGAGACCTCGTCCTTGATAGTGCTTGTTGCCTTGAACAAGAAGAATGCTCCTACGGCGATACCTGCCAATGCCAGAAACAGAGGTATGAGCAGGATCATTATGAGGCGCCCCTTGTTTCTTGGCTTGGACACTCTTTCCAACAAGTCCGAAGAAGCCTGGCCGGATTCCATTTTAGGTTCTGGTGCTGCTTGTTGTGGTGTAACGGGCTCTGGAGCAACTGGCTGAGGAACAACTGGTTGAGATGTTGGTGGCACTACAGGTATTTCCACGCTTGGTGGTGGAGTTGCAACAACCTGCTCAACTACCGGTTGCTCTACAACCGGCTGCTCTATTTGTTGCTCAACTGGTTGCTCTACATTATTATCTTCTTTCGGTTCCGACATTGGTTTGCCACAATTCTTGCAAAACAATGCTCCATCGCGGTTCTTTGTGCCGCAGTATGTGCAGTATGACATAGTCGTTTAGTTGTTTAGTGATTGCTTAGTACTGAATTACATGAGCATCAACGAGGCTCCAGAATTGGTCTGGATTGTTGATGATAAGGGTGCAAGTGCCATCGCCGTTCTTCTGGATAGCATAGCTACCCTCTGGTGCCTGCGTGCGGAGAGTGGCAGAGGAAGCCGGGATGTGGATGGAGCGTGTCTGATGGATGTTGATCTTCTTGAAGTTGCTGAGGCTGGCATTGCTCATGTTGAGCTTTGACTTCTTGAAGAGGTTGCCGCCGTCAAGGATGTTCAGTTCCTTCAGTTCCTTCTTTGATGCAACGATGTAATATCCGGTGCTTAGCTGCGCCTTCGTCTGGTTTATTTCGGTCTGCTGGCGCTCATTGGTTTCCGTAAGCACATCGACATCGTGAGCCAGTCTTTGGTTGCGCTGCTTCAGTTTGCTGATGTCCAGCTGATTGTTGGCAATCTCTGCCTTAAGGCGTTGTATCTCAGCATCTTTTGCATCCAGCTGCGCTTTGAGGCTGGCTATCATGTTGGTCATAGCCTCTACGGTAGCCTTCTTTTGCCTTGCAGCCTCATCGAGCTGTCCGTCCTTGTTCATGCTCTCCTGAATGACGGTTTGCAGTTCCTCCTCGAGCTTCTCTATACGGCGGCGCTGATTCTGGAGCATCTGGTTGTAGATTTCGAGATTCTCCTCCATCTTCTTGCGATTGCCGAGAACGCCTTCCTCCTTGCTTGCTCCGACAATGAAATTGCCGTCAGCCATGATCACGCTGTCCATGGACGTGTTCATGATGCTGATGAACTCATTGGTATTCTTGAGCATACTCTCGTTCATGTCGAGAATAGTGGTTAGCGAGTCAACCTGATCTTGAAGGTTGGCAACGTTCTTGTCACATGAA
>JAZRXS010000184.1:0-18198 GCA_045600325.1 Prevotella sp. | reverse complement strand
TTGCGATTATTCTCCTATTACTTTAATGTCTTTGTAATCGCAGTAACCCTTAGCAACTGCCTGCTTGAGGGCTGCATCAAGACCGAGTTTATTAATTACGCGAAGACCTGCAGCGCTAATCTTGAGTGAAATCCAGCACTGCTCCTCTACATAGTAGAACTTCTTGCTGAAGAGATTAACGTCGAAGCTGCGCTTTGTGCGATGCTTTGAGTGGGAAACGTTGTTGCCGATCTGAGCCTTCTTTCCCGTAATCTGACATATCTTTGACATTGTCTTAGATTTGCTAATTGTTAATAACTACTTATTCCAAACGGCTGCAAAATTACAACTTTTCTACAGATTGGCAAAGTATTTCCCACACTTTTTCGTGATACAGAAAATAGTTTTTTGCATTTTTTGATATATTTAAAGTAAAATATTTGTACTATTGCAAGAAAAACATTAATTTTGCGCCGCAAATTGTAAATGGTAAATTGTAAATTATTAATAACATGATAGCCACAATCGGATTCTTTGACGGCATGCACGAAGGCCACAAATACGTAATTTCGCAGGTAATACAGCTTGCGGAAAAGCGTGGCGATGGCTCCATCGTGTTCACATTCGACCGTCATCCTGCATCTTTGTTCTGTCCGGATAAAGCCCCAAAGCTGCTACTTACGCCAGAAGAAAAGATGGACAAGCTATCGGTTTGTGGCGTGGAAGATATTGTAATGTTTGAGTTTGACGAGAATCTCGCCGACCTCTCTACGGAAGAATTCCTACAACTCCTCAAGGAAGACTATGCTGTTGATACTCTCCTTCTCGGTTACGACAACCATTTCGGAAAGAAGGAAAAAGATGCAGACGGCAATTTCATCAACCCGACTTTCGACGATTATGTGAAGAAAGGCAAGGAGACAGGTGTAAGAATAAAGCGACTCGAAGAGTTTCATCACGAAGAAAACGGCCTTGGTTCTACATCTTCGTCCCTCATTCGCACTCTCCTACTCGACGGAAATCTCAAGGAGGCTAACACTCGCCTCGGCTACAACTACTCACTTTCAGGGAAAGTTGTAAGTGGCTATCAGATAGGTCGTAAGATAGGTTTCCCTACAGCAAACATCGAAGTGCAAGACAAGCTGATACCGAAGAATGGCGTTTACGCGGCTCTTGCCACTATCGGCAACGATGTCACTCGTCAGAAAGCCATCGTCAACATTGGCATGCGTCCAACATTCAACGGAAACGAGACTACAGTAGAAGTACACATATTAGGCTTTGAAGGTGACATCTATGATGCGAAAATCTCAATAGAACTCGTTGCACGTTTGAGAGACGAGCAGAAGTTTGACTCAGCAGAAGACCTTATAAGCCAAATAAACAAAGACAAAGCATCAGCAGAAGAGATATTGAGCCACACATAAACGGCTTACACCAACGGCAACAGCTTCCGTAAAAAGCTTAAAAGGAGAATGTTTCATTCATATTTGAACCGAACATTCTCCTTTTTGTTTTTATACTGCTTGTCGCTGATTATTCAACGATAATCACCTGGCGCACAATACTTGTACTTCTGAATCCATAATTGGCGAGTTGCTTCTTGGCATCTTCCGCCTCCTTATGGGTACGATAATTACCACACATAGTCATCCAACGAGGTGAATAGAAATGCACATAAACAGGGATGTTTGGAAGATGCTTCTTCAACTTTGCAGCCATCTCGTAAGCCTTCTTCTTGTCAGCACCCTTGTTTCCGCCATTGAATATCTGCAAACGCCATCCCTTTATCTTGTGGTTGCCATGCATAACCTTACGACCTGCCATAGAGTAATCGACAGGACGTTCCTTTACAAACTCAGCCATCTCGTCGTCGCCGTTAGCGCTTTTTGTCGCCGTAGGCTTCTTTGGAGGTTGTTTGGTATAGGTATGTGGCTTTGGCACATTGGTACTTGACGTAGTAGTTTCACCTGTAGCACTTGCCTCACCGGTTGCCGAGCTGGCAGACGATTCCGTAGCAGCACCTTGGTTATTGCTGCTTGAAGGCTGTGGCTGCGTCTGTGGCTTCTGCTGCGTAGTAGTTTGCTGCTTCTGCTGAGTAGCTTGCGTCTGCTGCTTCTGAGGAGTAGCTTGCGTCTGCTGCTTCTGAGGAGCAGTTTGTGTTTGCTGCTTTTGTGGAGCAGTTTGCGTCTGTTGCTTTCTCGTATTCGAGCCGTTATTGTTGACAACGTCAGAAATGGCAGACGACTGCGTAACAGTTACCGAGCCCTGTGCAAATGCCACAGTAGCGACAAAGAGTGTAACTAATATTGCAAAAAATCTATTCATCTTTGGATTCAAATTATGTTCTTGATCTTTACATCCACGGAGCGGATTACTTCCAAGCGTCGATGATGCCCTGGAAATCAGCAGCCTTGAGAGAAGCGCCACCGATAAGACCACCGTCGATGTCTGGCTTTGCGAAGAGTTCAGGTGCGTTAGAAGCCTTGCAAGAACCACCGTAGAGGATAGAAGTGTTGTCAGCAACTTCCTGACCGTACTTCTCTGCTACGATAGAACGGATGTAAGCGTGGATTTCCTCTGCCTGATCAGAAGTAGCAGTCTTGCCAGTTCCGATAGCCCAGATTGGCTCGTAAGCGATTACGATGTTAGCGAACTGCTCTGCAGTAAGGTGGAATACAGAACCTTCGAGCTCAGCCTTGCAAACAGCCTCCTGCTCGTTAGCCTCACGCTGCTCGAGTGATTCACCGATGCAGAAAAGGATCTTGAGACCGTTAGCGAGAGCGAGGTCAACCTTCTCCTTGAGGATTTCTGGAGTCTCGTTGTAGTACTCACGACGCTCAGAGTGACCGAGGATAACATACTGAGCACCAGTTGACTTAACCATCTCTGCAGAAACTTCACCTGTGTAAGCACCCTTAGCCTTGTCAGCGCAGTTCTCAGCACCGAGAGCAACGTTCTCGTTCATCATTGGAGCAACAGTTGCGAGGTGGATGAATGGAGTACAAACGATAACTTCGCAGTTTGGTTTCTCTGCGTTGTTAGCTACTACTTCTTTTACGAGGCTAATGCCTTCCTGCAGGTTCATGTTCATTTTCCAGTTGCCTGCTACAATCTTTTTTCTCATTTTGTTTAAAATATTAATGGTTTATGTTATTTTCCTGTTTATCGTTCTCCTTTGTTTCCGTTTCCTGGGACGCAGGAGTAGGATTTTCATTTTTCTGGTTTCGTTTACGCTTCAGCAATCTCTTGACAACAGCTATTATCGCTGCCACAATACGATCAAAGAGAGTGAGTATAAGAAGCGGCAGGACATACCAAAGCAGGATCTTGCTGATCACACTTGAAGAGAATGCCGTATTCGCTTTTCCGTACTCGGTTTTCTCAAGGACAGGCGACTTCTCGTCCAGTTTTGGAAGTATGTTGTGACTCCACTTCTGCAAGATATCGCCCTCCTTTATGAGCAAAAGACCTGGCGAAGAGCGCACGATGGTCTTCAGCGTAGTCTCGTCAGTATTGGCGAATTCATATTCTGCACCTGTCACATCCGTCCAATGTTCAATAGCTTCCTGCGAACTTGCCGTCAAGCAAAGGAAACGGTATTTGCGTCGTTTTGCATAATCGGCAATGATGTTTATCTTGCCAAACTGCGACTGGTCGGCTGTTTCCAAATGAGGAGCAATGAGCAAGAACGTGTAGTTAGGGTCGCTCAGGATGTCTTCCGTTATGTCCTCTTCATTATATAATATACTGAAGTCATGGATAGGCGGAACGTAGCCTTCACTAATCTGCTTGGATTCAGAGTCGATGAACGTCCATGTAGAATCCGGAATGTTCTCCATCGTGAATTCCTTCTTCTCGCCATCCTTCTCATATATGAGCTTTGTGTCGAACTGAGGTTGCTCTGCACCTTCCGGAATTTCCATGCCTTTGGCTATATTCGCGCCTATGTGGTAAGGACGGAAGTCGATGATTGGCAACTTATAGAGACAGTAAAAGCTCATTGCCAGAATGAACAACGCTGAGAAGTTTGACACTATCCAAGCATTATGCTCACTGATAAGCCTCAGCATCTTCAGCGGTTTCCAAACCAGAACCGTGGCAAGCGACAGGAGGACTATGTTCTTCAGCAGAGTCTCTCCGTTGGTAAGCACCACAGCCTCGCCGAAGCAACCGCAATCGCTGACGGGGTTGGCAACGAATATCCACACCGTCACACCAGTCATCACCAACATGAAGAGCCACACTATCTTTGTGGTTATCCTTCTGCTGATGGCAAACAGCAGGTTGATGCCGAGCAGAAACTCAAAGGCCGCCAGCAGGACAGCTGCCACGAGAGTGCCCCAATCATGGATGAAACCGGTATTGTAAGCATCAGTAACGGCAGCGATGTAATCCTGCATCTTATACTGGAATCCAAGAGGGTCAATGGCTTTCACGAAGCCAGAGAATATGAATGTGGCGGCAAGTATCAAGCGGGCCATGTTCACCAGCAAGTTTTTTCCCACCTTCATCCCCATGGATGTCTGCTGCGATATACGTGTACTCATCTGGAATTATTCCGTAAGTTTGATGATTCCGAATACGGAATAGTTTATGATATCCATGTAATTGGAATCAATGCCCTCACTTATGATGGTCTCGCCGTTGGAGTTTTCAATCTCCTTTATGCGCTGGAGTTTGGTGAGGATCAGGTCTGTGTAGCTGCTCACGCGCATTCCGCGCCAGGCTTCGTCATAGTCATGATTCTTTCTGATCATCAACTGCAATGACTGCTCGGAATACTTGTCATACTCAGCAAGGGCTTCTTCTACGGACATGTCCACTTCATCCACAAAACCCTTTTCCAACTGCACAAGTCCTACTATGCCATAGTTGGTGAGCGCCATGAATTCAGGAAGGACGCCTTCTTGCACCCAAGCCTCCTTCTTTATCTCAAGACTGCGGATTCGCTTAGCCTTGATAAACAGTTGATCCGTCAAGGACGAAGCACGCAATATTCTCCATGAGGCACCGTAATCCTGCAGTTTCTTGGCAAAGATCTCTCGGCATGATGCCAGAGCGTCACGAAACTGTTGTTCTGTATGTTGAAGAGATTGTTCCATAATCGGTGCAAAATTATAAAAATTAAAACAAAAAGCACAAGAAAAACAAAGAAAAGTGACTTTTAAGCTTTTTCCCCTTGCTTGAAATCTCCATTTGCTATAGCAAGAAAGCAATTTTGTATATATTTGCAGTCGCAAAATGAATGATTTCTGTTTTGAGGCAAGACTGAACAAAAAACATTCTTCACCATTTTCTTGGCCCTGTAGCTTAGCAGAATAGAGCGTCAGATTCCGGTTCTGAAGGTCGCGGGTTTGAATCCCGCCGGGGTCACTATCAAACAAGGAAAAACAGGCTTCCAAAACGTAACCATATCAGTCTTGCATCATAAAGCATAGAGTTACGAACAAAAAGTCATAGAGTTTTGACCCAAAAGTCATAGAGTTTTACATCAAAAGTCATAGAGTTTTGAGGCAAAAAACATAGAGTTATTTCCAAAAAAGAGGAATCACATTGTAAGCAAATGATTATTAGATACTTACAATGTGATTCCTTTTTATTGGGAATATGCTATACAATGTCTATCGGTTTGCCGTCCTTAAGATAGTTATGGATATTGCGGATGATTGTGCCATTCAGCCTTAAGAGGGCTTCTTCGGTCATCCATGCGTTGTGTGGAGTAAGGTAAACGGACGGATGCCCTACAAGAGGGTTGTCTTCCCTTGCCGGTTCCTGCGACAAAACATCAGCGGCAAAGGCTGCTACCTTGCCAGTATCCAAGGCTTTGCGCATGTCTGTTTCGTTTATCAAGCCGCCGCGAGCCGTGTTTATGATGACAACTCCATCGCGCATCTTCGCCATGGACTTCTCGTTTATCATCTCCGCATTATTCGCAGAAAGCGGACAATGGAGAGAGATAACGTCACAGTTGGAATAGAAATCGTCCTCATTATTGGCTATGCGCATGTCTCCCAGTGTATTGCAAACTATGGCTTCCATGTCTTCGCCTATGCTTTTCTTGCTTGACAACGCAACTACCTTCATACCGAAAGCTACAGCGACTTTTGCCACTTGCCTGCCAATGGCACCAAGCCCAACTATGCCAAGAGTCTTGCCAGCAAGCTCTCCAAGCGGGGAATCGGTATAACAGAAGTCGGTAGTCTTACTCCATGCCCCTCCCCTATTCTTCACAGCATAATGATCAGCATGGGTGAAGATGTTTAGAAGATGGGAGAACACGAGCTGCGCCACGCTGTTTGTGCTATAGGCAGGAACGTTGCTGCAGTAGATTCCGTGCTCATGGCAATACGCAAGATTCACCACATTCGTACCCGTAGAAGCCATTATGATGTATTTGACCTCGGGCAGTTGCGACAGATGCTCAGGCGTAATGACAACCTTATTGGTAAGAAGGACATCAGAACCTTTCGCTCTCGGAACGACCAAATCTGGCGTTGTGTCATGATAGACGGTAACTTCATGCTGCTGCATGATAGCCTGCCATTCCGGTATGTCAAGCTTAAGGCCTATGTCTGTTAGTATTGTTAGTTTCATTTCTGTTCCTATACTTCAAAGACTTCGTAATCTTCCAGTTCCTCAATATCATCGTCTTCGCTTGGTTCTACAAGGTCGGCTTCCAGATCATAGTCGTCTTCCGCCTTTACTTCCGCAGCAAAACGAGTCATGTCCTTATCGCGATGAACAAGAGAGTCTTCTGCCATAACGGTCTGAAGCTTATTGCTTTCGGAATTGAGTTCCGCCCAAAGAATGTCCTTTAGTTCGTCTATTCCCTGACCTGTGACGGCGGAAATGAATACCACCTGCACGTCCTTTGGCGTGGTCTCACGCAGCATCTCGCAGAGCTCTTCGTCAAGAAGGTCGCACTTTGTGATGGCAAGAACACGATGCTTGTCGAGAAGCTCAGGATTGAACTTCTCAAGTTCCTGAAGCAGAATGCCGTATTCCTTCAGAATGTCATCAGTATCTCCCGGTACCATAAAGAGCAGAAGCGAGTTACGCTCAATATGACGAAGGAAGCGAAGTCCAAGACCGCGACCTTCCGCAGCACCTTCGATGATGCCAGGAATGTCAGCCATCACGAACGACTTATGGTCGCGATATGGCACGATACCGAGAGATGGTTCAAGAGTCGTGAACGGATAGTTTGCTATCTTTGGGCGCGCAGAAGAGAGAGCCGATACGAGAGTGCTCTTTCCTGCATTAGGGAAGCCTACAAGACCGACGTCCGCAAGCAGTTTCAACTCCATGATTACGGTACGCTCTTGCATTGGTTCGCCTGGCTGCGCATAGCGTGGAGCTTGGTTTGTGGCTGTACGGAACTGGAAGTTTCCGAGACCTCCCTTACCGCCCTTCAGCAGCATGACAACCTGTCCATCGTAAGTCACGTCACAAATGTACTTACCCGTTTCGGCATCATAAACGACGGTTCCGCAAGGCACATCTATATAAATATCCTTTCCGTCCGTGCCGTGACATTTGTCACGACCGCCATTGCCCCCGTGTTCTGCGAAGATATGGCGCTGGAACTTGAGGTGAAGAAGCGTCCAATAGTTGTGGTTGCCACGAAGATAGATGCTTCCTCCCTTACCTCCGTCGCCGCCATCAGGACCGCCGTTAGGGTTGTATTTTACGTGACGCAAGTGCATTGAACCACGACCGCCCTTTCCCGAGCGGCAATGGATCTTAACATAGTCTATGAAGTTTGATTCTGCCATACAGTTTTATTATTCAAGTATCGCAAGCTCTACTTGAGGCTAATGGGTAATGACTAATAGCTAATGGCTACTATCGCAAAGAAAGCCATTACGCATTAGCCATTACCCATTAGCCTCGCAGTACTGCGAATTTAGAGATTGTCAACGACAGCCTTTATGTCAGCAAAGATACGGTCGAGTTCACCAAGTCCATTGATATGGTTGTGAATGCCTTCCGCCTTGTACCACTCGATAAGTGGGGCTGTCTGGTTGCGGTAAACGTCAAGACGCTTCTGGATAGTCTCTGCGTTGTCGTCGCTACGACCGCTCTGCTTGCCACGATTGATAAGGCGAGTCATGAGTTCGTCTTCTGGCACATCAAGTTCAATCATAGCAGCTACCTTGTGACCGCGCTCTGAAAGCATAGCTTTGAGAGCCTCTGCCTGTGGTATTGTGCGAGGAAAACCGTCAAAGATCACGCCTTTATGTTCCTTGCCGAAAGCATCGTAAACGCCTGCAAGGATGTTGATCATCAGTTCATCAGGAATAAGCTGACCCTTGCTTATGAAAGAGTCTGCTGTCTTGCCAAGCTCAGTGCCAGCCTTGATCTCTGCACGAAGCACGTCGCCTGTTGAGATGTGCTCAAGGTCATACTCAGCGATGAGCTTATCGCTTTGGGTGCCCTTTCCTGAACCAGGAGCACCGAAAATTACAATATTCTTCATTTTTAGTCTAGTAAAGTGTTTTGGTTTTATTGTTAGTTTTTGTTTTGCTTTCTGGACGCAGCGAAAAACCGCTGGTGATAATCTTAACGCTCTTCTACAACATAGATGTCGCGAAGCTGTCGTCCCTGCTGGTCATAATCAAGGCCATAGCCCAAAATGAAATCGTTAGGAATCTCCATTGCGCAATAGTCAATCTTTATATCTTCCTCCAGTTTGCCTGGCTTGAAGAGTAATGTGCAGACTTTGATCTCTGCAGGATTGCGTGTGCCAAGGCTTTCTATCATTCGCTTCATGGAGCGACCTGTGTCCACAATATCCTCAACTATAACGACTGTTCTGCCTTCAAGGTCTTCGTTTATGCCTATAACTTCCTTCACTTTTCCCGTTGACATAACGCCTTCGTATGAAGCAAGCTTCACGAAAGAGATCTCCATCGGAATGGTGAGCATTCGTGTCAAGTCGGCAGCAAAGATATAAGCACCATTGAGCACAGCAAGAAGAAGCGGATTCTTGTCCTTTAGTTCTTCGTTCATCTGGTCGGCAACAGCTTTAACACGTTCCAAAATCTGTGCTTCCGTAAGGTATGGTTTGAACCATTTATCGAGGATTTTTATAGATTCCATAGCTTTTTATTCGACAAAAATTGCAGTTATTTGGCGACAAAATTACAATTTTTCTTTGAAAAAATGAAAAAGTTTCACGAAATAACACCCTAATTGATATATTTTTTGTAGTTTTGCACCGATGAAATTATTTACAAGGCAAGAAATACACGAATTAGACACCTATACCATTGAGCACGAACCCATCCGTTCTGTAGATTTGATGGAGCGTGCAGCAAAGGTCATGACACAGGCTATCGTGGAACGTTGGTCGAACATAACCCCCGTCATAGTGTTCGCTGGTCCGAACAACAATGGAGGCGATGCTCTTGCCATTGCGCGTATGCTTGCGGAGAAAAGATATGATGTCTCTGTGTTTCTATTCAACACCAAAAAGAGTCTTTCTGAAGATTGCGGCATAAACCGCGAACGCCTTAAAGAGCTCAAAAACGTAAAATTCAAGGAAATCATCGATGAGTTTACCCCTCCTGTGCTCAAGGAAGGAATGCTCATGATAGATGGTCTCTTTGGAACAGGAATCAATCGCCCTCTCGGCGGAGGTTTCGCTGCACTTGTAAAGCTCATCAACCAGTCGAAAGTGGATGTTGTCAGCATAGACATTCCTTCAGGACTTATGCCAGAGGACAACAGAAACAATATTCGCCAAAACATCGTTTGCGCCACGCTCACACTCACTCTTCACCAGCCAAAGCTGTCGTTCTTCTTCCCGGAATACCAGAAATACCTTGGGGAAGTAAAGGTTCTTGACATTCAGCTTTCAGCCGAAGGACAAAGGAAAATACCAGCGCAGTTCATCACTCTTGAGGAGTATGACATGAGAAAACTGCTGAAAGAGCGCAATCCTTTTGCACACAAGGGAAATATGGGACACGCCATGATAGCGGCTGGAAGTTACGGAATGTGCGGTGCTGCCGTTCTTGCTGCCAAAGCGTGCATGAGAACCGGAGTGGGGAAACTGGCTGTACATTCTCCAAAGAAGAACTACGACATCCTGCAAATAACCGTTCCAGAGGCTGTTTTGATACTTGACCCAAGCGAGCATCAGTTCACAGAAGCTGTTGATCCGTCTAACTTCGATGCCATCGGAATAGGACCTGGCATAGGAACAAAAGAGCCTACAGCAATAGCTTTCATATCGCAACTACGTCGTTCTCAACAGATTCCGTGTGTTGTTGACGCAGATGCCATAAACATCCTTGCCACTCATCGTGCATGGATGCAGCAAATTCCAAAGGGCACAATATTTACTCCGCACCCAAAGGAATTCGACAAACTGTACGAAACGCCAGCAAAAGAGAGCTACGAACGACTCACAAACGCCATGGAACTGGCAAAACGACTTGAATGCTATATCCTGTTGAAAGGACATCATTCCATGCTTTGTACTCCTGACGGCTTCGTTTTCGTGAATACTACAGGCAATGCAGGCATGGCAACTGCGGGAAGCGGAGATGTTCTACTCGGCATAATAACAGCGTTGCTTGCAAGAGGATATGAAAGACTTCAGGCTGCTTGCCTTGGAATGTATCTTCATGGACTTGCCGGAGACATTGCTGCGGAAGAAAAAACTGTGGAAAGTTTGATAGCTTCTGACATCATTGAGAATCTGCCTAAGGCCTTCAAGAAACTATATCAATAGGGGGTATAAAAACAAAAATCGCATCTTTTGCAAACAAAAATCGCATCTTTTGTAACGTTTTTCGTTCAAAAGATGCGATTAATTTATACTACCAATTCAGTTCCTCAATATCAAAGACAGGACCTTCCTTGCATACACAGACGTTTCCCTTTACTGTTTTCTCCACGCAACATAGACATGCACCAAGACCGCAAGCCATCATGTTTTCAAGAGAGACTTCGCACGCAACGCCTTTCTCCTTTGCCATACGAGCAACGGCTACCATCATCGGTTTAGGTCCACAACAAGAAATCTTGCCTACCTTTGCTGCAAGGTCTCCTTCCACATAAGAAGAATTTGTCACGAAGCCCTTGTCGCCGAGAGTTGCATCTTCAGTAGTGACGTATGTCTCTCCGATAGCCATGAAACTGTCAAGAAGAAGGAGATCCTTTGCTGAACGAGCACCAAGGAGGAAGACAGGTGTAATGCCATTATCCTTAAGCACTTTGCCGTAGTTGAGCAAAGGAGCCACGCCGACACCGCCACCTATAAGCAGAACAGCCTTGTCCTTGCTGAGTTTTGAAGGGGAAGTGAAACCGTTTCCAAGAGGAAGAAGCATGTTTATCTTATCGCCGGCAGAGCAAGAGGCAAGCCATTTTGTACCTTCGCCCACAGCAGCAACGAGCAGATGAAGTTCGTTTTTCTCCACATCAACATAGTTAATTGAAATAGGACGGCGAAGGAAGGTCTCCGCATTGTCGATACGAATGTTCACAAACTGTCCAGGGAGCATCTCTGGAAGTGGTTTTTCGTCTGTAAGCTTTATGAGCACGTACTTCTCGTTAAGGTGCTCTATAGACTTCACTGTGAGATCAAGTTGGTATTTTTTCATATTTAAACTACGAACTGAGCTCCATAGACAAGAACTACATAGCGGAGAATCTTGCCAATGGAAATTGATGTTATTGAGATTGGTATGTTGGCACGCATAAGGCCAAGGGCTATGGTAATGGCGCTACCGAGAATCGGAATGAAAGCGAAGAAGCCCATCCAAGCACCATGGCCAGCCATGAATTTCTGAGCCTTAGCCAAGTCCTTTTCCTTTACATGGAGATGCTTTTCTATCCACTGGAGATTGCCCATTCTGCCTACGAAATAGTTGAACATTCCGCCTGCAACATTACCAATACTTGCGTAGATGATAAGTTGCACAGGATCAAAATCCAAAGCAAGCAAACCTACCATAACAGCTTCGCTACTGAAAGGAAAGAAACTTCCAGCAAGAAAGCCGCACAAAAGCATGCCCCAATAGCCAAGAGATATGAGATATTCCATTAAAAAATCAGGTTATAGATGGCAATCAGATAAGTAAGGGAAACGATTCCGATAAACATGTAATTGGTTTGTTTTGTATCGGTCATAGCAAAGAAGTGACCTATCATCGCACTCACGGAAACAAGCATTATGCCTACGTATGATGCTATATGCAGCGGTTGCATGAAGCACATTATGAACGCAAAGACGGCAAGGGAAATAAATATCTGGTACATCATTCGCGTGCGTACCTTATCTTTATATCCTACCCTGACGAGATGGATAAACCCTATGACGGTCAATACGGACGAACAAGCAAAGGCGAGCTTCAACGTGCCGCTTACTCCGCTGAAGTCCATCACTCGGCAGAGATTCCAATTGTGCAACAAGGTCTGCTCAGCATCTGGCGTACCTGTACACAAATAGTATGTATAGGTAAAGAGATAAGGCAATCCTATGCCGAACATGGACGAGAGCCAAATCTTAGTGCTGAACGTAACCATACAATAGCCGGTAAGAAGCCAAAGCAATGGCACAACAAATAGCAACTGCTTGAATACCAGGCTCGCAATTCCTATCATCAGGAAGGCGTAGAGTATCACGCCTTGGGCTTTCCTATACTGATAGCACGAGAAGAACAGAATCAAAAAGGCTACAAGGCAGAACTGAACGAAGACGACGGTCATCTGCTGTCCACCAATGTCGGGCACTATCAGAAAAGCAGTCATGAAAGCAAGGTATGAACTTGCTATCATTCGGCTGAAGACCTTGATGAGCGCAAACAAGTGGTTTATCCACATCATAAGCATGCCGGTAGCCATAAGCAACACGAAAGGAAGGAACGTGACATTATCTTCCAGCCATGCTATGAACCAGAACACAAGAGTTATCGCAGCCGTAATTGGCCACGATAACCTACTCGTTGATATTTCTTTTTGGATTCTGCGCACTACAAATCAAAACCGATGTCTGAGCGGAAGTATTTGTCTGTGAAATTGAGCTTCTGTGCTTCCTGGAAAGACTTAGCAAGAGCCTCAGCCTTGTCCTTTCCGTATGAAGAAACTGCGATTACGCGACCGCCAGCAGTTACGACCTTACCTTCTTCATTGAGTGCTGTGCCTGCGTGGAATACGATAGAACCGTCAACATCTTCAATGCCTGTGATCTCGTAGCCTTTCTTGTATTCCTGTGGATAACCGCCAGAAACAAGCATTACGCAAACTGCTGCACGCTCGTCGAATACGATTTCACGCTCCTTGAGATTACCTTCTGCTACGCCTTCGAGAAGTTCTACGAGGTCGCTCTTTATACGAAGCATAACGCTCTCTGTCTCTGGGTCGCCCATACGGCAGTTGTATTCGATAACCATTGGCTCGCCATCGACATTGATGAGTCCAAAGAAGATGAAGCCTTTATAGCAGATGTTCTCAGCCTTGAGACCTTCTACAGTAGGACGTATTATGCGGTCTTCCACCTTCTGCATCCATTCCTTTGTAGCGAAAGGAACAGGAGTAACAGAGCCCATACCACCAGTGTTCAAGCCCTTGTCGCCTTCGCCGATGCGCTTGTAGTCCTTTGCCTCTGGGAGAATCTTATAGTCATTGCCGTCTGTGAGCACGAACACAGAACATTCTATACCGCTCAAGAATTCCTCAATGACAACACTTGCAGATGCTGTTCCGAACATACCGCCGAGCATTTCCTTGAGTTCCTTCTTTGCTTCTTCGAGAGTGTCAAGGATGAGCACACCCTTACCAGCACAAAGACCGTCAGCCTTGAGCACGTATGGAGCCTTGAGAGTCTCAAGGAACTTCAAGCCCTCTTCAAGAGTCTCACCAGTGAATGTCTGATACTTGGCTGTAGGGATGTCGTGACGCATCATGAAAGCCTTAGCAAAATCCTTGGAACCTTCGAGCTGAGCGCCTTCCTTTGAAGGACCGATAACAGGGATGTTTGCTGTCTTAGGATCGTTCTTGAACTCGTCGTAGATACCTTTTACGAGTGGATCTTCTGGTCCTACTACAACCATGTTCACATTATTGTCAAGCACAAACTGCTTAACAGCCTCAAAGTCTGTTGGCTTCAAAGCTACGTTTTCACCACAGTTACCTGTACCAGCGTTACCCGGTGCAATGTAAAGTTTATCTACTTTTGGGCTTTGAGCTATTTTCCAAGCCAAAGCATGTTCGCGGCCGCCAGAGCCAAGGAGAAGAATGTTCATAATAAGCCCCACCCCGTCCCTCCCCCTAATGGGAGGGAGTTTTAAAATGCCCTGGGTGGTTAGGGTATAAATTATTAATTAACTATTTTCTTCATTTTTTGCACAAAGGGGTCTGACCCTTTTGTGCAATTCTTGTAGAGAGAGACTAATTCCTCCCCTCCATTAAGGGAGGGGTTAGGGGTTGGTTCTAAGGAAATCCTCGAAATACTGCGTAATGCGCTTATGGAGAGTGACTTGCTTATGTCCGCGCATGTTGTGACCTTCGTCTGCATAGTTGTAGAAATCAACCTGCTTGCCATGCTGTTCTGCGGCATCAAGGAAGTTCAAGCAGTTCTGTGGAACAACGGTTGGATCGCTACCACCAGTGATGACGAGAAGACGGCCTTGTAGCTTGCCTGCCTTGTTGAGTAGTGAAGAATTCTTGTAGCCTTCAGGATTGTTCTGCGGAGTACCCATATAGCGTTCGCCATACATTATCTCATACCACTTCCAGTCGATAACAGGACCGCCAGCAACACCAACCTTGAAGATTTCCGGATAGTCGCACATGAGAGAGCAAGTCATGAATCCGCCGAAGCTCCAACCGTGAACGCCGATGCGGTCGCCGTCAATGTAAGGAAGAGACTTGAGGAACTCTGCGCCCTTAACCTGGTCTTGCATCTCCACTTCGCCAAGCTTATGCCATGTAGCTTGCTCAAACTCCAATCCACGACCTTCGCTTCCACGATTGTCAAGGATGAAGCAAACATAGCCTTTCTGAGACATCATCGTTTCCCAAGGACGCGACATATAATGCCAAGAGTCATCAACATTACGAGCGTGAGGGCCACCATAGACATAGACTACTGCAGGATATTTCTTTGTTTCGTCAAAGTTGTAAGGCTTCACGATACGATAGCAGAGGTCAGTCTTTCCGTCGGCAGCCTTGATAGTGCCTGTTTCAAATGTTGGTTGGAACTTATCTGCCCAGGAATCTTTTGCGTTTAGAAGAGTTACGCCATAGCTGACATCAGACTTGCGCTTCATTGCAGACACATTGGAAATCGTGATTACATCAATCATGCGCGGCACATCATGAGACGACCAAGAGTCGTAAAGATACTTGCCGGAAGAAGAAAGAATCTTCGTGTAACCGCCGCCATGCTTTCCGTAACCATTGTCAAGCTTCGTGACAGCACCCTTATCAACATTCACGCTGTAAAGGTTTTCAAAGATAGGGCCTGCCTCGCGACTCTTGTAAACGATGGAATGCGTGCTTGGACAGAAGCCTACAAGCTCAGTCACCTCAAAGTTACCCTTTGTAATCTGCTTGACAAGCTTTCCCTCTACATTATATAAATATAGGTGGTTGTAACCGTCAGCGCGTGTCTGAAGAACAAACTGCTTGTCGTTCCAAGGAAGGAATGTTATCGGTGTGAGAGGCTCTACATACATCTTGCTTTCCTCACGGTAGAGCGTGCTTTGGAGCTTTCCTGTCTGCGCAGAATAAGCATCAAGCTTGGTCTTGTTCTGTTCACGATTTACCTCAAAGAGATAGACCGTCTTTGAATCAGGGCTCCATGAAATGTTTGTGAAGAAACGATCTGTTGGATCGCCACAATCAAGATACTGTAGAGTTTCAGCTTCCGTATCATAGATGCCGATTGTCACCTTATGGCTTGTGTCGCCAGCCATCGGATAGCGAGTGTGAAGGTCTTGAACGCGATCGCCTTGGATATAAGAAGGCAATGGGAAATTCTGTACCATAGACTGATCCATGCGATAGAAAGCAAGTTTCTTTCCATCAGGACTCCAGAACAAGCCTTCTTCTATGCCCCACTCGTTGCGGTGAACAGCCTGACCATAAACTATCTCGTCGTCGTTGCCGTCTGCGGTGATTTGCTTTTTATTCACAAACAAATTTCCTTCTTTAACGTATGCGAAGTTAAGGCTTTCGTTTGAAAGTTTGCTTGCCACGAAATCACTTTCTATGATTTTCCAAACAAGTTTCTTCTGCTTGAAGTCAACAAGCGCGAGGCCTTGATCACTGCTAATCATCACAAGTGGTTTGTCTGCGTATGGAAATTCAATGTTTCGAAGGCTTGGCTGCTTGAACGTCTCATCAGGAGCCATCCAAGAGTTGAAATCAGTCAATGTGAAGAGAATTTTCTCCTTGCCGGTCTTCTTGTCAACGACAAAGCATTCCTTGCGGTCAAGGTGAATAAGTTCGTCACCCCACCACGTAAGAACCTTGTTCTCAACGGAATACTTGTATGCATCTTTTCCTGACCAAAAGATTTCCTCTTCCGTGAAAAGTTTCTCATCCACAGGTTCTGGATTCGGATTGTTAGGAGATGTCTGTGCCATTGAGTTGAGCGCAAAGAACATTGCGAGAGTTGATATGATATATTTCATCAGGAGTCTTTTTGTTCATTTTTGCACAATGGGGTCGACCCCATTGTGCAATTTTTGTTATTTCTTGCGTTTGAAACCGCCGTCTTTCTTGTAACCACCTTTCTTGAAGTCACCGTCTTTCTTGTAGCCGTCCTTCTTGAAACCACCTGGCTTTCTGTCGGAATCACGCTTGCCACCCTTGAAGCCACCCTTGCCTGGTCTGCCGCCACGCTCGTCATTGTCACGGAACTTGCGAGGTCCTTTGCTTTCGCCCTTGCCGTCAGAGAACAGTGGGCGTGATGGTTTGCGGAATGTGAACGAAAGAATGTCAGTCTCTTCCATTTCCTCTATGTGCTGGAGACGCTCCTTGAACTCACGAGACTTCTTGAAGCGGTGAGTCTGAGCCATTTCCTTGCGCTCGCGGTCAGTCTTCATCTCATTGCCTTCCTTGAGGAAACTCTTTGTCTTTCCGTCGAAGCAGACATACTTGCGAAGTTCACATTCAAGAGCGCCATTATAGAGAGGATATTTGATTGAAGGCTTCAAACCGATAGCGTCAAAGCACTCTTTGCGATAGCTCAACACCCAAGCCTCGTTGCCACCGAAAGCGTGCTTCAGTCGCTCGCCAATCATCTTGTAGGTTTCAAGCAGATTTGGCGTAGAGATACGTTCGCCGTAAGGAGGGTTTGTTATCATTATAGCCTTCTCCTTTGGTTGCTCGAAGTCAGCAAAATTCTGGAGTTTGAGTTCAATGTCATTAGAAAGACCGGCAGCCTTTACATTGGCACGAGCTATGGCAATAGCCTTAGGATCAACATCATAGCCATAGATCTTATAATCGAAGTCACGCTCCTGCGAGTCATCGTTGTATATCTTGTCAAAGAGTTCTTCGTCAAAGTCGTTCCACTTCTCGAAAGCAAACTGCTTGCGGAAAACGCCAGGGGCAATGTTCTTCGCTATCAAGGCTGCTTCGATGAGGAATGTTCCCGAACCGCACATAGGGTCGATGAAATCGCAATCAGCCTTCCAACCTGTCTGTAGGATAATGCCAGCCGCAAGGACTTCGTTCAAAGGAGCTTCAACGGCTTCCTGACGATAGCCACGACGATGAAGACTCTCGCCACTTGAATCAAGCGCAAGGGTACATTCCGTGCCAGCTATATGAAGGTGTATGCGAATGTCAGGGTTGGAGATGCTCACGTTCGGACGCTCGTTGTCTTCTTCCATGAACTTATCCACGATAGCATCCTTCACCTTGTAGGCTACGAACTTAGAGTGCGTAAATTCCTCAGAATAAACGACAGTGTCAACAGCAAAAGAGTTATTCACTGACATCAGCGACTTCCAGTCGTAAGCCTTGATCACGTTGTAAACCTCATCCGGAGTCTTTGCCTTGAAGGTCTTGATTGGCTTGAGGATACGAAGAGCCGTGCGAAGGGAAAAATTCGCGCGGTACATCATCTCCTTATCGCCAGAGAATTTCACCATTCGGCGACCGATTTCAATATCGTTAGCGCCAAGGTTTATAAGTTCTTCGGCAAGTATGTTCTCCAAGCCGACAAAAGTTTTTGCTATGTATTCTGCCATA
>JAZRXS010000183.1:0-2138 GCA_045600325.1 Prevotella sp. | reverse complement strand
AGGAAGGGAGCAATGCGGGCATTGTGACCGACTGACAAACAGCAAGATGTCGAAAGAAATCCAAAAGCGGCGAAAAGTTTATTCTAACCCATTGTTATGCTTGTTTATTAAAACGGTGAATTTTTAGAACCCACCTTATGTATATAGCAGGAGCGTCTTGCTGACTGCCTCTATATGCTCTGGTCTTACCCCACAATCTTTTGCTGTATCAGGCCAGGATGCTACTGTGGAGAGAACTTCCTCTATGATATGATTGGCATCGCGTATGCCGATGTTCTGTGCCACAGCCAACAAGTCCTCCCGAGCAAAGTCATCAGTCTTGCTATTGAGTGAAAGCTGGTGACGGCTTGTCCATCGTCCTGCAGGATTGTAGGAGTAGCATAAGTCATAAGCTGGGGCAAACGACCACTTGCCAGTCTTGTCCATGAGGAAAGAAAAGTTCTTGGTATGGTCATCATGGTTACGTGCAATGACGTTGAACACCATGCGGCGATACAACTGCTCAAAGTCTTTGTAGTTCAGTCCCAATCGTCGTAATACGCCAAATAGTTCCTCGTATGAATGGCGCACGTCTCTGTCCAGATGGGCAATACCAGCCGCTGTCTGCATATGGATTTTCTCACCTGTTGATGTTCGGTCAAAGCGGCGCGTCATGAAGTGGTTGCAGTCACCTTCAGGCAATAGACGACACTCCGACATGCTGATGCCGCAGGCAGTAGCCATCTTGTAGTAGGCATATTCTATGTTTCCGATGCCTTGCGGATTATCGGTTATCTCATTATGCTCGCTATAAGTGCCTCCGTCGAACTTCAACAGCCAATATGAAAATCCTTCTGGTGCAGGAACCTGGCCAGAACGTACTTCTCCTGTTTCTTCTTTGTAGGCAATAATCGCCTTTGGTTTCGCGCCGCCTGCAGACGTTCCCACTTTAAGGATGTCGAGAGTCGACTTGTCGTTCTGCCGAATCAGTTCCTGAAATCTGCTCCGTTCCTTGAAGATGGACTCAGACAAAGCCATCAGTTCCCGAATGTAGAGTTCAGTCGATTCGTTAACACCTTCCACATTGGCAGCGGGTACAAACTCCAAAGCACCCATAGCCCGTTTTCCAACGTAGCACAGACGGTCGAGCGGAGTAATCATACCCTCCGTTTTACCTTGTTGCGCGAACCATTCCGTGATAAGTTGGCTACCAAACTTATCGGGAAGGGCATCAGCTATCAAACCAGGAAGACCGATGAAACACTTTGTTCTAGCATTGGTGGGGAACGAGACGACGCCTCTGGTTCTTGCCAATGGCATCATTAGTGGGGCGATATCTAAGCCTGACCTGCGGAAGCGGTCGTCAAACTGGAAATCCGCATAGCCTCTTTCATCATCCCACGACATGACTCCCACAAGGTTGCCCCACAGGTATATCTGTATTACTGGTATCTCTTCCATTGTTTAATCTTTCTTTGTTCTTACACGCTTTACCTGCTTGCCTTGCATTTTCAACAGTTCCATTGGCGATGGCTTCTGCTCTGGCACAAGCAAGTCTAGGTTTTCAAGCAATCCAAGCGTTCTCATGACACTGATTAGTAATGAGAGTGAAACAGACTGCCCGCTTTCTATCTTGGCGATGGTACTTACTCCAACGCCTGACTCCGCAGCCAGTTCCTGCTGTTTAAGACCACTTGATATACGAGAAGCTTTTAGCCTCGTCCCAAGCTTGTTCAATATGGCTGTATCACTAAGTTCTGTCCACATATTATCAAGGTCTTATGTATTTCGGTTGCAAAGATATAAATAAAAATTGTAAATGCAAAGATAAAATAAAAAATAGTATTATATCGTTGCATAAACAGTGGTTATGTTTATTTTTTTTGTATCAAAAAAGGCATCCTGCTATTTTCATTGTAGTTGAATGCCCTTTCATTTGGAATAGATTTTTGAATGTTTTGACAGTCATCTGTTGAATGCTTGTTTCCTGTATTATAGTATAAGGCAATTCGCTCTAATTAGTCACCCTTTAAAAAGATATTAAATATTTAAATATCAATAAAATAGTTAGCTATTTTCTTGTCTGATTCCTCAAAATTTTGTATCTTTGCATAATAAAACCTTGCAGATTAGACATGTATAAATCACATTCAACCAGC
>JAZRXS010000182.1:0-7570 GCA_045600325.1 Prevotella sp. | reverse complement strand
ATCCTCGACGAACCAGTACCATTCGACAATAAGCCAGGTACAGAGGTCTCTCTCATGGAGCACCTCCGCATTTCTTTCAACCACGTTGTGGAGAACCTCGGTCCTCACATGCTCCCACTCATCGGTCGTGCTGACTGGAACGACTGCTTGAACCTCAACTGCTTCTCTTGGGATCCAAACGAATCATTCCAGACTACAGAGAACAATTCAGAGGGCTCTCAGGCAGAATCTCTCATGATTGCTGGCCTCTTCGTTGTTACTGGTAAGGATTACGTAGAACTCTGCAAGCAGGTTGGCAAGGAAGAGGAAGCTGCTCGCGCCCAGAAGTGCATCGACGACATGGTTGAAGCTGTGAAGAAGCACGGTTGGGACGGCGAATGGTATCTCCGCGCTTACGACTTCTACGGAAACAAGATTGGTTCTAACGAGTGTGAGGAAGGCAAGATCTTCATCGAGTCTCAGGGCTTCTGTACAATGGCAGGTATCGGTCTTGAAGAGGGTATGGTTGACAAGGCTATTGACTCTTGCAAGAAGTATCTTGACTGCGAGCACGGTATGGTTCTCAACAACCCTGCTTACACTACATATCACGTTGAGATGGGTGAGATTTCTTCTTATCCTGCTGGCTACAAGGAGAATGCAGGTATCTTCTGCCACAACAACCCTTGGGTTATCATCGGCGAGACTGTTGCCGGACGTGGCGAAGATGCTTGGGAACTCTTCCGCAAGATCTCTCCAATGTGGATTAAGGATCAGCAGCTCCATAAGGTTGAGCCTTACGTAAACTGCCAGATGGTAGCAGGTAAGGATGCCGCAAAGCCAGGCGAAGGCAAGAACTCTTGGCTCACAGGTACTGCCGCTTGGATGTGGTACACAGTAAGCCAGTTCCTCCTCGGTATCAAGCCTACTTACAACGGTCTTATGGTTGACCCTTGTCTCCCGGCAGACATCAAGGGCTACACAGTAAAGCGCAAGCTCCGTGGCGGCGTTTACAACATTACTGTCCAGAACCCTGACGGAAAGCAGAAGGGCATCTCTAAGCTCATCGTTGACGGCAAGGAGATTCCAGGCAACATCATCCCTGCTGCTGTTGGCGAGCATGAGATTACTGTTGTGATGTAAAGCCCTTGGGAGGTGTCCTGCCCTCAGGACACCATCAGTCCCTTAAGGTGGTAATATTCCTTTCTTCGCAGATGGTGCGTTGAGGGCAACGCACCTCCCATAACTGCGGCATGGAATGAAGGGGCTGCACAGACATTTCAATAAATAATACTTGAATGTAGGGCGAGGATTTCCGAGCCGCCCCATACACACGGCTCAGAAATCTTCGCCCTACAATAATATATGACCAGACACATCTCCATAATACTATTGGCAATCTCATTGGCACTTGCTGTCAGACAGTTCTTTCCTTCCTTTGATTATATAGGCGAAAGGGACGAAAACGGCTTGCCCACAGGCATTGGCACAGGCATCTACAGCATCGGACTCTTCACGCGACTCTTCGGTGACACCGATCCGCTGAAGGATGGGGTTTATAATGGGGAATGGAAAGACGGAAAGAGAGAAGGAAAGGGTACATTCGTGTCCTACGGAAACAGATTTGAAGGAGATTGGAGAGATGACGATCTAAGGTATGGCAAGGCTATCTATACAGACTTCGACCACTTTGCCTTCAACACAAAACGTCCGCTGAACATCAAGCTTGTCCTGGAAGCCCAAAGTAGGGCGAAGCTCTCTGAGCCGCAAACTGCCACTTACGAAGGCTTTTTCTTTCAGCTGATGCCGAATGGAGTGGGGAAGATGACGTGCGGAAGCTACACATACGACGGCCAATGGTCGTTGGGCAGAAGGAGCGGTTTTGCACGAGAGAACGGCAACCCTCTTACGCTTTTCGAAGACGACAAACAACTTGACGTGAACGTAATAACTGACAAGCGCATCTATGGCATAGATATCTCCCACTATCAGCCTATAGTAAGATGGGATAAGCTCTATGTTGCCGTGGATTCCACATACACTTACAACGATACTATCGCGAAGCAGATAGGTGTTATTCCCGTCTCTTTCGTCTTCCTGAAGGCTACGGAAGGCGGTCAGTATGTTGACAGCGAATACAAGAAGCATTGCGACTGGGCGGAGCGTTTCGGCATTCCGCACGGCGCATACCATTTCTATAACCAGAAAGAGGCAAGCGTCCAGCAGCAGGTGGACAACTTCACGAGCAATGTCCAGCTGAAGAATGGCGACCTGTTGCCTGTGCTTGACATTGAACGTTTCAATGTTCCTACAGACTCTCTCCTTGTGTGGGTGGATGCCGTTGAGAAGCATTATGGCGTAAAGCCAATCGTTTACGCAAGCGAAAGGATAGCGAAAAACTATGTTGACAACACAAAACTGAAAGACTATATCCTTTGGCATGCCCGTTATGGAGTAGTTCCTACACGCCCGTTCCATATCCACCAGTATTCGGAACGAGGTCATGTGGCAGGCATTGACGTCCACGAGGTAGACCTTGACACATTGAGCCAAGGTCTTACCGTAGAACGTTTGAGAAAGAGATAGGTTCTAACCTTAACTTTAACCTTTAGACTATAGCGAGAAATAGACGCTGTCAGGATGTGGCAGATACAGTCCAGTGACTGATGCCTGTGGATACATGGCGCCGTTTTCAGTGAGCGAAATGCCGATGGCGTTGTAGTCTATGAGCTTCGCGAGATGGAAGATTGCCTTCTGATCAGGAAGCGAAGGATAGCCCACGGCAGGACGTATGCCGTGCCAGTCGTTGTTGGTAGCGAGCTGATGACTGAGGTATTCCGATGCTGCCTCGGCAAGTCGGTCGCCAATGGTCTGCAGTAGAAGCATCTCGTAGTCGTCGTTGCCCTCTGTCTTCAGTGTCTCAAGTTCGTTTACGAAGGTCTCTGACATGGTCGCTGCGAAGACTCCAACATAGTCATTGCCAAGCGGAGAGACATAGTCGCAGAGTGAAAGGCACTGCTCGCGACGCACACCGTTGGCAGTCATGATGGACTGGCGTGGGGTAGGGAGGCGGTCAAGACCAAGCTCTATGCTGTCCGCCTTGCCTCGTGCAGGATAGAAAGCCTGGAGAGTGCGCACATCGTAGAGCGATTCTTCCGCCATTCTTTGCAGGCGTTCCTCGGCATCTGCACGCAGCAGACGACCTTCCTCGCTGTCCTCCTTCACGCGCCAAGCCCAGTAGAAGTAGAGCCAGTCGATATATGGGATGAGGGTCTTTATGCTGACGGTCTGTTCCTTGCCTTGCCCAACGAATGGCGGCTTCACAGGAGTGTAGCCTTGCCAGTCGCATGAGAAGCGGCGTTGTAATGGGGTAAGTTCACCGAGAGCATCACTCGTGGCACGCTGGATCGTGAGGCGTTGCTCCTTCTTGTGCTGAGCCATGCGAATGCGCTGTTGGCGTGAACGATTGCGAAGCATTACCTCTTCTCGTTGCTCAGGATCCATGAGTTGCATGGCAACGACAGGATTCTGCGAAGCGTCCTTCATGTGGAACACCCCTCCTGCATAGAGTGGCGCAAGCTTTACGGCAGTGTGGATTTCGGATGTAGTGGCACCGCCCACGAAGAGTGGTATCTCAAGACCTGCCTTCTGCATAGCTTCTGCCACGCGACACATCTCGTCAAGGCTTGGGGTGATGAGGCCGGAAAGGCAGACAATGTCCACATTATTATTAATAGCTTCCTCAACAATCTTGTCCGTAGCCACCATAACGCCGAGGTCGATGACGTTGAAACCGTTGCAAGCAAGTACTACACCAACGATGTTCTTGCCGATGTCATGGACGTCGCCCTTGACGGTGGCGAGGAGGATGGTAGGACCTGAAGCGGACGCTTCGGGAACAGTGGCATCTTGTGGCAGAAGAATCTCCACCGCCTTCTTCATTGTTCGGGCGGTCTTTACTACTTGCGGGAGGAACATCTTGCCTTCGCCGAAGAGTTTTCCGACGGTGTTCATGCCGTTCATAAGTGGACCGGAGATGATCTCAAGAGGTGTTTTACCTTCGGCAATGAGGGCGTTGAGGTCGGCTTCGAGGTTTTTTGTCGTGCCTTTTATGAGAGCTTCCTCGAGCCCCCCTCCGGCTCCCCCCCTTATGGGGGAGAGATTATTATTAGGATTTGACTGGAAATCAATTTCTACCGCAGAGTCATATTTTTGACTCCCTCCCCTAAGGGGGAGGGCTGGGGTGGGGCTCATCTCTACAAGCTTCTCGCTGGCATCATCGCTGGTGTTCATGATAACTGCGGTGATGGCGTCACGGAGTTCAGGGGCAATGGTCTCGTATTTTACTGCCGTTGCAGCGTTCATGATAACCATGTTCATTCCAAGCTTCGTGGCAAGATGCAAGAATACGGAGTGCATAGCCACACGCAGATAGTTGTTTCCGCGGAAAGCGAAAGAGAGGTTGGATAGTCCACCACTAATGCGAGCGCCAGGGAGGTTCTTTGCAATCCACTCGGCAGCGCGGATGAAGTCACGAGCATAGTTTGCATGCTCTGCCATACCCGTAGCGATGGTGAGCACGTTAGGGTCGAAGATTATGTCGCAAGGATTGATGCCAACCTGTTCTGTAAGCAACCTGTAGGCACGAGATGCTATGGCTATGCGGCGGTCGTAGTCGTTGGCTTGACCTTCCTCGTCGAAGAGCATGACGATGATGGCTGCGCCGAGACGCTTGCAGACCTTAGCCTGTTCTATGAAGTTCTCTTCGCCTTGCTTGAGAGATATGGAGTTTACGATGCACTTTCCCTGACAGCATTTCAGTCCAGCCTCAATAACCTCGAAGCGACTGCTATCCACCATAATAGGCACGCGACAGATGGAAGGGTCGGAGGCAAGGAGGTTGAGGAATGTTGTCATCTCCTGCTTTGCATCGAGAAGGCCGTCGTCCATATTGACATCAATGACCATAGCCCCCTTCTCTACCTGAGTGCGCGCAATGTCCAATGCTTCGTCGTATTTCTTCTCGTTGATGAGACGCAGGAACTTCCTTGAGCCTGCCACATTGCAGCGCTCACCGACAACAACGAAGTCGGAAGGAGAGTAGCGGAAGGATTCGAGGCCGCTAATCTCTAATGCAGAATTCAGAATGCAGAATTCAGAATTATGCTGCGCGGTGGAATCATTCTGCATTCTGCATTCTGCATTCTGCATTAGCTCTGCAAGAGCCTTGATGTGCTCCGGTGTCGTGCCGCAGCAGCCACCGATGATGTCCACAAGTCCCTCTTCGAGCATAGGACGAATCTTTCGCACCATATCCTCCGGGGTGTCGTCATATTCACCGAACTGGTTAGGCAGACCTGCGTTTGGATGGCAAGAGATATAGCCGTCCCAACATTCTCTCATCCTTTTTATATAAGGTATCATAGCCTCTGCACCAAGACCGCAGTTCATTCCGATGACGAGCGGATTTGCATGAGCAACGGATGTCACGAAAGCCTCTATGGTCTGACCAGAGAGTGTGCGGCCGGAAGCGTCGCTGATGGTCATGGAAATGAAGAGAGGTATCTCCTCCGATTTACTCACGAGGGAAGAGAAGGTTTCAAGAGTTTCAGAGGTTTCAGAAGCTTGAAGTTTGGTAAATGCACTCAGGGCTGCCTTTACGTTCAGCGTATCAAAAGCAGTTTCTATGATTATGCCGTCAACTCCCTCTTCTATAAGCACACGCATCTGCTCGCTATAGGCAGCTTCCAGTTCGTCGAATGTTATGGAACGTGCAGCAGGATCATTGACATCATCGCTCATGGAGAGCATTCTGCTCGTAGGGCCAACATCGCCAAGTACGAAAATCTTCTTGCGGCAGTCGCCATCCTTAGGCACGAAACTATCAGCAGCTTCGCGAGCGATACGAACGGCAGCACGGTTGATCTGCTCCACATAGTCGCCAAGCAAGTATTCCTGTTGGGATATGCGCTGTGAAGAGAACGTATCAGTGATGATTATATCTACGCCGGCCTCTATGTAACGGCGGTGGATGGCAGAGATGATGTCAGGGCGAGTGAGTGCAAGCACGTCGTTGTTACCCTTGAGTTGCACCTTCCAGTCACGGAAAATCTCGCCGCGGAAATCTTCCTCGGTGAGTCCATAGCCTTGGATGAGTGAACCCATCGCACCGTCCATGAGTAGCGGACGCTCCAAAGCACCCTCAATCCCTTGAGGGGCGTGGCATTTAGTGGTTTTGTTGGCAGTATCTTTCAATTTTCTATCTACAGATTTACGATTATTTATTTCTCACCTCATCCATAATTGCGCAAATGGCATCCGCTGCATTCATGGTGTAGAAATGTAGCGAAGGGACCTTTGCGGCCTTCAGTTCCTGACATTGCTTGATTGCCCATTCTATGCCAACCTTCTTCACGTCGGCATTGTCCTGGCACCGCTGCAATTGGCTTACGAGGGCGTTAGGGAAATCAATATGGAATGTGCGAGGGAGCATTGACATGTGGTTGAGTGTGCTGATAGGTTTCAGACCAGGGATGACAGGTACGTTGATGCCTGCCTTTTCGCAGCGGTCGAGGAACGCAAAGTATTTCTCATTGTCGAAAACCATCTGCGTAACGATGTAGCCGGCACCCATGTCCACCTTCTTCTTCAGTGCATCCATATCCGCCTGGAGTGACATTGCCTCGTCATGCTTCTCAGGATAGCCCGCCACGCCGTATGTGAACGGACGCTTGCCGCGGAGCATATCGTGGGAGTCGCCGAAGATCATGCGACCCTCATTGAACTCATTGACCTGCTGGCACAGTTCGGAAGCATACATCAGTCCGCCGTCTTTCGGAATGAAGCGGTTGTCGAGTTTCGACTTGTCGCCGCGCAGCACGATGAGATCGAAGATGTCAAAGAACGCAAGGTCTATGAGCTCGTTCTCTGTGTCCTGCTGTGTATAGCCGGAACAGATGATGTGTGGCACCACCGGTATGTTGTATCTTTGCTTTATGGCGCACGACACAGCCACAGTGCCTGGGCGAAGGCGGTCTTCCACGCGAACAAACTGTCCAGGCTTCACCTCACGGTAGCTGTAGTCACTGCGGTGTGTTGTCACCTCGATGAATGCAGGGTTATAGACCATAAGCTTGTCTATGGTTTTGTAAATCTGCTCTATGCTCTTTCCCTTCATGGGTGGCAGAACCTCGAAGCTGAACAGCGTCTCTTGCGTGCTGTTGAGTATGTCTGTTACTGATTGATTCATCTCCTTGTTATATTTTGTGCAAAATTACGAATAAGCGAGCGAAATACGAAAAGAAAGTGCAAAAAAAGAGGTGTAATCATCAAAAAAGAATAATGTTCTTTTTATTGGTCATTTTTTGCAAGTATATTCTTGGTCAGCAATGTGGTGTGGCATTTGTAAACAATAAAGGTGGCACATTCGGAACAATCCGAGTGTGCCACCTTTTGTATGCTCGGCATGAGCATTGTCTAACGGGTGTAAGTCCCTAACGAGCCCTGATAGTGGGAATCGTATAGCCAGAGAGACAAGGGTGTCCATCGCGAGGTGGAATCCGAAAGAAGTCAGCGGCAAACATCTGGCCTA
>JAZRXS010000181.1:0-4053 GCA_045600325.1 Prevotella sp. | reverse complement strand
CGAGTGTAGTCAGTAAGACTACGGCTGACAGTTGGCATTTCAGCAATCATTGATTGTGTGATGTTGGTAGCAGCACCAGTCTTGAGCTGGTTGAACTTTGTGCCGCGACCAGTTACAACAACCTCGCTGAGCAACTCTGCCGATTCGCCGAGAGCAATCTTTACCTCAGTGTTCTCTGCGAGCTGCAGGTTGATGCCTGTGAGCTTCCTTGTTTCATAACCGATGTAGGAAACCTCAACTGTGTAAGGACCACCTACACGCATACCCTGAATGGAGAACTGGCCGTTTACGTTAGTGATGGCAGTGTACACAGTTCCAGAAGGATTGTGTGTAGCCTTAACAGATGCGCCAATTACTTCAAGGTTTTCCTTGTCAGTGACTTTACCGCTCATTGACGATGTAGTCACCTGTGCCTGTACGCCCAAAACGCTGAGAATGAACATCAGCGTGAGAGCAACATGCTTAAGTTTTGCCATAAATGAATGATATTGGTTTATAAAAATGTTAATTACGGGTGCAAAATTACTAAATGTTTACATTAATTAACAATTAAGCGTATTACAATATTGTTAATTGTTGATAATTGTAAAGGATATTGGTTTTTGTGAAATTCAGGTTTCTCTCTGTATAATAAATATGTAGGGCGAGGATTCCCGAGCCGTAACCGTTGATTGTGGTTTTGGCGGCTCGGAAATCTTCGCCCTACATTATATGGAGGTGTCCTGTCCTCATGACACCATAATCCACGTTATGATCTTGCTTTTGTTGCTGTTGGTGCGTTGAGGCAACGCACCTCCATACTTTTAGAACCTTGCAGTTCCGATCTTCTTCACGTTGTCGCTTGAAGTGCCAACGTAGATTTCGTATGTGTTGCCAGGGATTACGCGCATTGTGTTTGTGCCTTCATCCCAAAGAGCGAAGTCTTCGCGAGAGAGTGGGATAGTCACTGACTGAGATTCGCCAGCCTTGAGAGTCACACGCTTGAAGCCACGGAGAGTCTTGATAGGTCCTTTCTTGTCCTTTGGATTCTTGATGTAAACCTGAACAATCTCTGTTCCTTCACGCTTGCCGGTGTTCTTCACGCTGAGCTGCACGCCTTCGTTCTTGTTGTACTTAGCAGTGCCGAGTGAGAAAGTAGTGTATGAAAGACCATAGCCGAAAGCATAGAGAGGCTTGCCCTTGAAGTAGCGGTAAGTGCGGTTTTCCATAGAGTAGTTCTCAAAACCGTCGAAGCCGGCAGGAAGCTGAGAGTCATCCTTGTAGAAAGTTACAGGGAGCTTGCCGGAAGGGTTATAGTCGCCGAAGAGAATGTCTGCAATGGCATTTCCACCTTCCTCGCCAGCATACCAAGCCTGGATGATGGCATCGCAAGATTCAGTCTCAGGAGTGAGAGCAACGGCAGAACCAGAGCAGTTCACGAGGATAACCTTCTTGCCAGCCTTGTGGAGAGCCTTGAGAATGTCACGCTGCACCTGTGGAAGTTCAATGCTTGTGCGGTCACCCTTGTCGAAACCAACAGTCGTTACGCTTGTTTCCTCACGTTCATAAAGAGGACTGATACCACCAACGTAGATCACTGTCTCAACATCCTTTGCAGCAGCCACTGCATCTTCCACGCTGACATTGTACTTCTCCTTTGGATCGAAACCGAGAGAAGCCACCTGTGCAGCGTTCTTGTAGTCGAGCTGGATAGTGTATTCCTGACCCTTCTTTATCTTGAGTGATTTTGAACCATAGCTGTAGCGGTCTTCACGCCAGCGATCGAACAATGTGTCGCCGTTCACGATGATGCGAAGAGAGTTGGTGTATTTGTAGTCAAGGAGAATCTCTGCGTCCTTGTCGGCAGTGAGTTTTCCCTTGTAGGTAGCAGAGAAATTGAAGAGGTTCACGCCACCTTCGAAAGCAGTATCGCCACCGCCGTCGAAAGAAAGCGGATTTGTGTAAACCTTTGTCAATACAGGCGCGCCAGACATCTCTTCGTTGTTCCAATACTTAGCCTCCATGCCCGGACGTCCGTCCATGGTCTTTATGGCAGAGAAGCAAGAGCGGTCGAGAGTCATAGCTGTGAGTTCGCTACCCTTGTAGAAAGTCACCTTGCCAACAGCGTTCTCGATACCTTCCTTGATGGTCACGGTGTGAGGTGTCTGACCGTAGTAGATACCCCAGAGCATCATAGAGTCTGCTGCGTTCGGACCCATGAGCATGATGCCACGGTTGTCCTTCTTGAGAGGGAGAATGTTGTTCTTGTTCTGAAGGAGAACAGTCTGCTGGCGAGCCGCTTCACGAGCAAGGTCACGGTGCTTCTTGCAGTTTACCACGGAAGTTGGAATCTTTGTCCATTCAACGAGTTCGTCATCGTCAAACTCACCGAGACGGAAACGCATCTCAAGAAGACGGATAACGCTCTCGTCAATCTTTGCCTCTGTGATGAGACCTTGCGCAACAGCCTTGTCGAGGTTCTTGTAGTCGCTACCACATTCCACGTCAGTTCCGGCTATAACGCCCTTTGCAGATGATTCCGTTGAGTTGCTTACTACCTCATGATGGCCTTTGCGCCAGAAGTCAGAGATTGCACCACAGTCGGAAACAACCAAACCCTTGAAGCCCCAATCGTTGCGGAGAATCTGCTGGAGAAGCTTGTTGCTGCCACAGCAAGGCTCGCCTTCGAAACGCTGGTAAGCACACATCACTTCCGCAACGCCTGCCTTCTGTACGAGATCCTGGAAAGCAGGGAGGTATGTCTCGTAGAGGTCGCGAGTGGAAAGGTCGTTGATGTCGAGGGTGTGGCGAGTCTTCTCCGGACCGCTATGTACGGCAAAGTGCTTTGCACAGGCAAGGAGCTTTGCGTATTTTGCATCGGCAGGACCTTGAAGACCGCGAACTACAGCCTGTCCCATCACGGAGTTCATGAAGACGTCCTCGCCGTAAGTTTCCTGTCCACGTCCCCAACGAGGGTCACGGAAGATGTTGATGTTTGGAGTCCAGAACGATAGGCACTGGTATTTTCCTACACGTCCCTTTCGTCTCAAGTCTGTATTCTTTGCACGAGCTTCGTCACTCACGGCAGTGTATATCTGCTCAACGAGTTCCGGGTTGAATGCTGAGGCCACACCGATACAAGAAGGGAAAGTAGTTGAGAGACCGTTGCGGCCAACGCCATGAAGAGCCTCGCTCCACCAGTCGAACTGAGGGATGTGGATGTCAGCGCGATGAATCTCAGGCGAACTGTTCATCATCAGTTTCTTCTTCTCTTCGAGTGTGAGTCGCTTGCAAAGGTCCTTCGCACGCTCTTCAGGAGACAGTTTCGGGTTGAGATAAGGATACTGCTGGGCAAAGGCAGCACCGATGCCGAGCAAAAAAATAGAGGTTAGTGACAGTAAAATACGTTTCATATCAGTTTTTAAGAGTTATTTTCCGTTAGGTTATTCTTTAGGTTAGAACCAAATTTCGCTGCAAAATTACACAATATTTATATATAAAGGAAAGAAAGTGGATTTTTTTATGTGTGTTTTCCGTATTTTAACGCGTTATGTTACGCTGGAATAAAAATTAAAACACGGGTTGCACGAGTGTCACGAGTTTTTCATAGTTTATTACAGTTCCACGAGTTTTTGAGGATGATGGATCAAATAACTCGTGTAACTTTCAAAGACTATGATGTCCTAGAACTCGTGTGACTCGTGAAACCCGTGTTTAAATAATATTCGGTTGAATTCGAATTAGAGGCTGTCGCCGAAGTCCTTGCGGAACTTCTCTGCGAGCTCTTCCTGCCAGTAGCCGATTTCCTTCATGCGGCCGAAGAAGAAGCGGAGCACTTCTGGCTCTTCTGTCCACTCAAGACCACCGATGAGCGAGCGGTTGTCCCAAAGCCACTTGACACGGTCAGCAACATACTTGAGCTGAGAGAGCGTGTAAACACGGCGAGGAACAGCAAGACGCTGAAGCTCGAGCTCTGCATAACGCTCTGTGCCGTCTGGCTCGCGCTGCTCTGAAACTGTACCACGCTCCATACCACGGATACCACCGGCAATGTAGAGAGCTGCACCAACAGCT
>JAZRXS010000180.1:0-22556 GCA_045600325.1 Prevotella sp. | reverse complement strand
TTGAGCCTCTTGTCGGATTCGAACCAACGACCCCGAGATTACAAATCACGTGCTCTGGCCAACTGAGCTAAAGAGGCGGGTGGGTAAGCTACTTATATCGCGTCGCTACAACCAACTACCTTTGCTATGTTCCCATCCTGGAGGATTCGAAGGGAGCTGACCGTACAAGACTTACCCGTCTTGTTTTGCTCAACTTTTCAGTTTTGCGGCTGCAAAGGTACAATTATTTTCGGAATTGACAACATTTTCTGCTTCTTTTTATTGACAAAACATTGAAAAAAGCGAAAAGGAACAATAAAACGCCATATTAAAAGGCGTATTTGAGATTATTTTTGTAAATTTGCAGACCGATTTTTCAGTAAAAAGAAATGTTCCAGTTAGAAATAAGTTTTATTGATGTCATATTCAAGGGTCTGCTGATAGGCATTCTCGTTTCGGCTCCAATGGGACCTGTCGGAGTGCTTTGCGTACAGCGAACCATAAACAAGGGCCGCTGGTTTGGATTCGTTACCGGCATCGGCGCTTGCCTTTCCGACCTCATATACGCTGCCATCACTCTTGCCGGCGTGTCGTTCGTCGTGGACTTCATCGATGAACACGGGCTTCGGTTCTGGCTTCAGCTTGCCGGAAGCATCATACTTATGCTGTTCGGAGTACATTCCTACCGCAGCGACCCTACAAAGAACATGCACGTCAGTGCGAAAAAGAAGAAAGGCACTCTCCTCCAGAACGGAATAACCGCCTTCCTCATAACATTCGCCAATCCGCTGATCATCTTCCTATTCATGGCAAGTTTCGCACAGTTGGCATTCGTTCCAAGCACGAAATACCCATTGTCTTTTGTGGTTTCATTCCTCAGCATAGCCCTCGGCGCATTGTTATGGTGGTGGAGCCTCACTTGGATAATAGACAAAATACGCACAAACTTCAACAATGGCGGCATCATAATGATAAACAAGATCATAGGTGGCGTAGTGATTTTCATTTCATTACTCGTGCTCTTCGGCACTTTGTTCAATATTGCAATACTCGGGTAACATGTATATCTCTCAGCAACTTAGACAAAAAAGCATAGCGGAATATCTGCTTTATATGTGGCAGATAGAAGACCTTATTCGCGCTTACGGATGCTCTCTCACGGAGATTCGCAAGAAATACATCTCGCAGTTCAATCTTGACGATGAGAAGAAGGAGGACATGACCGACTGGTATGGCGATCTCATCAACATGATCAATCAGGAGGGGTGCCGCGAAAAGGGACATCTGCAAATTAACAAGGTTGTGATGATACAGCTTATAGAGCTACACAACCAACTTCTCGAGTCATCAAAATTTCCATTCTATCGCTCTGAATACTACCGTGTTCTGCCGTTCATCGTGGAACTTCGCAAGCGTGGCATGAACAACGACGAGAACGAGATAGAGACTTGCTTCAACGCTCTTTATGGCAAGATGATGCTCTCACTCCAGAAGAAGGAGATTTCCAAAGAGACACAGAACGCAATAAACGAGATTTCCACTCTCATCGGTATGCTTGCCGACTATTATCATAAGGACAAGCAGCAGCCGTTGTTCGATGAAGAGTAATATAGTTCATGTGAGCTATGATTTGATTAGTAGGAGCAACGATTTGTTTTTGTGAACAATGAATTGTTTTTGTGAATAGAGAATAAAGAACCGCCCCATTTGGCATGATGTCAAATGGGGCGGTCTTTTATTTATCACACTCAATTCCGAGTGCCGCAGTCCTTATCTAATGTTAAGTGGCTGATGACCAGAAGTGATAGTCTTCTGCTTCTTCTGTGCATCGATGAACATGCCTGGTGTAGAAGAAGGCTTGTTGATACGACGACCAGCAATGTCATAATATCTATTGTTGGTGTTCTTCTTGCCAGCTGTAACTTCCTGAATAGCATTAGCACCAATATAGAAGTCGTTTACGGCACCCTTGCCAATCTTTGAAGTGCCGTCAAACACAACCTCGACATTTACGTTATGCTTGCCTTCAGCACCTGTCATGTCGTATTCGAAAGAATTCACTGTGATAGGAGTCTGAGTCTTGAGCTCGCCATCAACGTATACATTGTAACCTGCTATAGGAAGAGGAGTTGACTCTGTCGATTCTGTAACAAGTCCCATCATGAAGTTGCCATAGATACCATAGTAGCTGAGTGTCTGGAAGCTCTGTCCATCTGTTGTAACGAGGTCAGCAATGTCAGTGAATGGTGATGTATTGTCGATACCGATTGGAGACTTCTCTGGAGTTGTATCGTAGCAGTCAAGCACAAGCTGGTATGTAAGACCTGGAAGAATGGAGATTGGCTCTTCAAGTTCTACCTCGTTCCACTGGTTGAGAGTGTAATCCATAACCTCCTCGTAAGCAATAATATTGTCGTTGAGGATGAGCGCAAGAGTAAACTCAGCGTCGCAAGTTGGATAGAAGCGGAACGACTTGATCTGTGTGCCAACGTAAGGACGAAGCTTGCTTGGTTCGTAGATAGCAAGAGCCTGAAGAGCATAGTTCTCTTCCTTGTTACCTCTGATTTCCTGCTTGCTTGGAGTTTCTGAGCAATAAGCCACGAAGCTGCGGTCGTTATCCTGTGGTGCTACCCATGAGAACTTAACCTTTGAAGCATCTGTTGCGTCATATCTGATGAAGTTGACGCCAAACTTGTTGGCATCGATGTCCACATTTACGTCAGTGTTCTGAACGTTAGACTTGCTACCATCTGCGTAAACAGCCTCAACACCAAGAGTGTGCTTTCCTTCAGAGAGGCTTTCCACCTTTGCATATTCCTCAGCAACATTCTTTACGAGAGCACCATCAGCATAGATGTTGTAGCCAGAAACCTTGTCGGCATCGGCAGAAACCGCGTCATTGTCGATGATGAGGTTGATAGCCCAAGTACATTCGTTTGTAGTAGCATCCTCCTGACGAAGCTCGTAGAATGAGTAGAGCTTAGGTTCGATAGTGAGGCGGAGAAGGTCTGTCTTGCCAGGAATGCACTTGCCGTAAGTCATACCGATGACGTTGTTAGAAGCAGTGAGGTCGCTAACAGTAGCAGTGATACCAACAACGATGTCCTTCTTTGCGTCGATAGTGATAGGCTCCTTGAAGGTAACAGTGTTGAGTTCGTTGAGAACAAGATCCTGAGTGATCTTCTCTTCCTTGATTACAGTATATTTGTCCGTAGCCTCATCATATTCATATACGGTAGCCTTCCAGCCCATCTGCGTTGACATTGGATAGAAAGAAACACCTTCAATCTTCGTGCCTTCGTACAACTTGAAGTCGTTCTTGTCGTAGCGAACAGCAAGCTCGAAAGACATATTATAAGCACCGAAGCCGAAGATGTCGTCTATCTCAGCATCGTAGTAAGTCTTTACGACCTTGTTTGTGCGTGGAGCTGTCCACATGAAAGTAGCGTTGTTGAAGCCATTCTGACGAGCAACAAGAGCGTATGGAGTCTGGATTTCCTTCTCCTTGAGAGATACTGAAGCAACAGCACACTTGTCAGATTCAGTAGCATCCTTGTAGATGGCAGACACAGTATATTCGTAAGTTGTGCCTGAAGATACTTCGCTATCGAAATAAACGAGGTTGTCTGTAGTGCATTCTGCAATCTTTACACCGTTGCGATAGATGACATACTTGTCAACATTCTCTGCGTTAACGAGAGGCTTGAGCCATGATACACGAACCATGTTCATGCCGTCAAACTGCTTAGCCTCCGCGCCACAAGGAGCGCGGTGAGTGAGTTCCTGGTCAGTGAGGACTACGCAAGACTGGTAGTAGCCGTTAGGCTCATAGCAGAAGAAGCCCATTGCCTTTGCGTCGGCAGAGATACCCAATCCGCGGATAACCTGTGGGATAGCGGGAATTTCAGGATTGTCAAGTACATAGAGAACATTTGGATCATTGTAAAAGTCCCAAATACCTTTGTCCTTGAGATAGTCGGTAGCCCAATAGCCCTTGCCATCCTTGTAAATGGTAGCGCGCTGACCGTTATACTGCTCGAATCCAAGGATTGTTCCGTCGTTGGCAATAGAGTTGAAGTCCTCCTGGAAAGGCTGCTCTGTGATGGTCTCAAGCAGAGAAGTCTTGTGAGTAGCCATGTCGTAGATGGCAGTTACTTCTGGATTCTTTGTAGCAGAACCAGCAGTGATGCCACCCCAAAGAAGGAGCTTCTTGCCGTCAGCAGAGAACATCTGGCCAGTACACCATGGAGCACCATAGTCGCTGAGAATTTCGGCGTTCTTTGAAAGGTCGCGCCATACGGCAGCGTAGCGTGTAGCCATAGCTCCCTTTTCAATATATTTCCAACCAGCTACGCTCTGACCGTCAGGAGAGATGCAGTAAGGCACACCGTAGCAGCCATCCCAAAGATTCTTGTAAAACTCACCGTTGTGCCATACAACCGGATGGAGAGCACCATTAGAATTCAACGAACCAGCCATCCACTTGCCATCAGGAGAGATACCACCAGAGATACCACCACCAAGGCTTTGTCCCATCTCAGAACCGCCAATGAACGTACCTACGAAAGGAAGCGTATGCCACTTGTTATCATAATAGCCTACAGCAGAAACGGGAGCACCGTTGCCAGTTATCTCCGTTGAGCTGAACTGACCTATAACAACGCCATCGTCAGATATGCCGGAAGGAACAGAAACCTCAAGAGAAGAAAGCAACTCGATCTTGCCTGACTCAAGGTTCCAGCGGAATGCGTATGGGTTATAACTGTAGTCGTAATATACACCTGTAGCCCACTTACCGTTGGCTGAGATGTACATGATCTGGTACTCTTGAGGAGTACGAAGCACGATAGTGCCTTTGTCTGCAAATGCGCTCAGGGAAGTGAGCACGATGCAAAGGGTTAAAAAGAGTTTTTTCATTATTTGGTTTTTGGTTTTTAGTTTTTACTTCAAGACTTTCTTGCCATTCATGATCACTATGCCTCGGTAATCCTTGCTAACCTTCTGGCCAGCGAGGTTGAAGTAATTCTGCATTCTGCATTCTGCATTCTGCATCACCTTAATTCCAGAAGCATTAGCGAAGTCAACGACGAATGGTGCTGAAGAAGCGTATGGGCGATCGTATTCCATGAAGTTGTCGAGAGATGCGTACTGTACGATATACTCGCACTGAGCCTTGCCTTCTGGAGCAAGATCCTTGAAGTTCCAGTCAACGAAATCTCCTGCCTCAGTTGTCTTCATGTATTCTTCGTCAAGGAGAGAAACGCCCTTGGCAATGAGTTCGCCATCACGATAGATGTTGAAAGCGGCGATACCGTTAAGGTGCTCTGGCTGAGGAATGGCACTGATGACAACAGATTCCTTAGTAACCTCAAGAGCCTTTGCAGTTGGAGCGTATGAGCTTTGAGCTGGCATCATGTAGCGCTTGATATGAGCGCCCTCTGTCCACTTTGCCTTCATTGCATCGTAAGTGCTGAGGACACCATAGACAATGCCATCATCTTCCGGGTCGTTGGTATAAGAGGTCTGTGCATAGACAGAGGCAGCGCCAAGCGAACCGTTTGACTTATACTTCGCACGCTTTATCACCTCTGACTCAAGGCGACCGTCCTTCGCGCTATAATTATATGTAACGACATACTGATACTTTGCAGTACCTTCCTGAACATCATAAGTTTCAGTTGCGAGTTTGCCGTTCTCGTCAAAAGTTCGTGTGCGGACTTCAGTGTTTTCGTCTGAAGAAATAGTGAGTACATCGCCGTCGTAAGCAAATTTCTTATACTGAGCGAGCTGCAGATTGCCGTCCTTGTCGAGATTATAAATAGCGGAACGATTAACAACATCGTTGGCATCAACAAAGAATTTCTCAACAAATGTCACGCCAGCATCTGCATTAAGATTGTTTCCTTCAACGTAGGTACACTCTTCCTCTACGCAGATGCGGTTGTCGTCAGAAATCTGAACATAGTCTTTAGGATTGATTGTGACATACTCGGTGTTAGCCTTACCGAAAGGATAAACTGCCTGAACCATGAGAGTCACAGGGCCGTCGAGATTTTTGAGTGTCCAAGTGAGATCGAGACACTTTTCACTATCATCGTAGTTGTCGGCAACGGCATAGCCTTTCACGATAACATTGTAACGCTTCAAGCCGTAAGCCTCAGCATCTGGAGCTGCATCCCACTCAATAGTGAGGGTATAAAAGCCGTTATCGTCCTTGTCGGCGGCAACGCCACGGATGTTTGAAGCCTTTGGAAGAGCCTTGTCAAGAACTACCATCACTGGGTTTGACACGTTCCAATCGGTAGTGTTTGTCTCGGTGATAGTCGCAGAAGCATCAGATGTCTGGACGTACTGAGCCATGATTTCATGGTTGCCGTTACGGAAAACGTCTGTTGTAAGGGTGATAGTCTTGCCATCGGCAGAGAGCAATCCCTTGGCACGTGCCTGAGCGATATTCATCATGCTGATGATTATGCCATTGTCGGTAATCTTAAGAGCGGCATTGTCGCCATCGGCTGTTGCCTGCTTTGGAAGAGTAATGGTGAGTTTTATCTTGTTCTCATCGCCGACCTTCTCTGCTGCCAACACAGGAGCGTAGTCAGCGTGGTTATACTTTGCATACTCATGAACGAGATGTGTAGCCTGGTTGAACCACTGTCCCAAAGAGAATGTCTGGGTCTTTTCCTCTATGCGAACCTTATTTTCAGACGTCAAAGTCTTCTTGTGAATGGTGCGCAGATAATCCTCTTCAACACCATCCCTTATGACATTCTTCTCATAAAGTGTGCAAAAGCCGCTATCGTCGTAAGTCCAATAGAATGAGTTGCCTACGAGTTTCTTCTCTGTCCAGTTGTTGTAGTGGAGTTCCTTTACCTTGTTTCCCTTGGCGTCGTAAGCCATCTCACCAACATAGTTGTATGATTCCCAACGACCGGTGTTGTTGAGTTTTGTAGGATTGCCGTTCACGAAATCAGAATATTCAGTGATTTCCGACTCTGCCCACACGTTTCTATCCCATGAATAACGGACCTTCTTGAGAAGCTTGCCGTCAGCATCGTATGTATATTCCTTCTTCTCGTACTCCTGTGTAGATTCGAGAATGAGGTTGCCCTTGGCGTCGTAAGTATAGACTGTTGTGTCGTTGACATTGCGGAAAGCAAGGTCAAGACCGTCGAACAAACCGTACTGCTGTGAACTCTTGCGAGCAAGTCTGCCGGCTGCGTCATATTCGTTAGTGGTATAACGCATGATCTCAATGCTGCCGTCGGCACAAAGTCCGTAAACAGCCTCACGGATAACCTTTCCATCCTTGTCGTAGAAAGACTTAGTCCATTGGGTAATAGCGTTGCCGCTCTCGCCCAAGGCATCGCCAACAACCTCTGTTTGGCGAAGGAGCATACCAGGAATCTGGGCAAACATGCTGATGCTTGCGCAGATAGCTCCGAATGTTAAAAGTAGTTTTTTCATAATGAATGCGACCCCTCAAGCTCCCCCGAGGGGAGATGTTGATAGTTTTGAGGGAGATTATTGGATTATTGTTTTTTGTTATCTATTGAATCCCGCGATTTGTAGGGAGGAAGAACCAATTAAAAGTTCCTCCTTGGGTGGTTAGGGGGTAAGTATTTTCTTGCCGCCCTTTATGACGATGCCGCGATAATCTTTTCCTACGCGCTGACCAGAAAGGTTGTAAGAATCCTGCATTCTGTGTTCTGCATTCTGCATTATAGCATCAATACCGCTTGTCTGTACGACCATTTCCACAGCAGCGAGTGCATCCACCTTCTTGATGTTCTCGCGTGAAGTGCTAACGAGAATCTCCTTCGCCTGTTGTGGGGTAAGGTTCGGATTTGCCTGAAGCATAAGGGCAACGATGCCAGCAACTACAGGTGTTGCCATGGAAGTTCCCTGCATGTAGCCATACTCGTACGTCTTGTCATTGTAATCGTATGCGTGGGCAAGAAGCTTTGTGCCATGATCGTTCGAGGAAAGTGCTGAGATTGTCAGGCAACCAGGGGCTGTAACCTCTGGTTTTACGCGACCGTCAGGCGTGATGCCTTTACTTGAGAAGGAACAGAGTTCGCCTTCTGTTTCGGAAGAGAGCGTATATTCCTTCGGATCATCGTATAGATAATATGTATTGCGCGTTGTGTAAGCGCCCACACTTATTATGTCTCTTGCCGTACCGCCAATCTCGCAAATCGTGAGGTCGTTATCGGCATCCATGAAACCTGGCTGCGGCTTGCCTTGAACTTTATCCGAGAGTCCCACTTTACCGCCATCAGCCCACAAATTGATCTTGCCTCTAGTCAGTGGAACTATCTGAATGCCAAGAGCATAGTTGTTGCGGATATTTGTTACGCGGGAAGAAATAACCATATGGAGCTTTCCGTTCAATGGGCTAACCTCAGAAGCTATAAGCAGCTTGCCTGTAATGTTCTTTGAGAAGGAAATGGTCTGAACTTTGGCAGAGTTCTCATCAGGATATTCCAAACCATTGACATCAGCCTTGTTTTCAAGTACCCAACGGGTTTCAGTTATCGATTTGGAAACAGTATTGTAGCACACGAGGTTCACCTGATAATCAAGTCCTCTTTCACCCCATATCTCAACATCGCCTCCTGTGTTTGATGCAGAAGGAGTGCTGTGATAGTCAATGAAAGTCTGGAGCGGCGTATCGTTCAGACCGGCAAACTCCCAACCAAGATGAAACTTCTCAAGGTTATGGTTGCCTGCAGAGCCAACAATGATGAGTCCTTCGCCCTGGAGTTCCGTCAGCGTTTGGTCGAAAACGGAAGTGCCATCATGCGGACCTGCCTGATGACCAAGGCTCATATTGATGACGCAAGGCTTGCCTACAGACTTAGCATAATCAAAGATATACTTGATGGCATCGAGAAGGTTCTGGTTGCCACGCTCGTATTCCTTCTTGCTTACGAGCACAATGTCTGCCTCTGGCGCTATGCCTATATACTTGGAATAGAGCGTTGTATCTGCACCGGCTATTGTTGCCACAACATGGCTGCCGTGTGAGTTTCCCTCATAATCGCCTCCTGCGGCAAGAATCTCCTCGGGAGTTGTCAGCTCAATGCCATAGTTGAAATCAGCAGGTGCAGAAGCTCCTTCCTGCGTAGTATATTGCTCCCAAACGCGCTTTATGCGGAGAGTCTTGCGCTGTGGGTCGTAGAATGCAGGGTGAGTATAGTCGAAGCCGGCATCGATAATGCCTACGACAACACCATTTCCCTTCAGGGCATCGAAGCCAGCCTGCTTCAAGACCATCGACTGACCGTTGTGAAGAGCCTCAACATGAACGTCAACACGAACCTTGTCGATGGCGTGGGCAGTAGTGAAGCATAATAACAAGAAGAGCCCCACTACTAACCCTCCCCAATAGGGAGGGAGTTTTTTATATATGTTTTGCAAGATATTCATTGTCCTAAAAAGTAATTTAGTGGCTCCCTCCCTGCTGGGGAGGGCTGGGGTGGGGCTTTACTTCAACACCTTTTTGCCATTCTTGATTACAATACCACGATAGTTCTCGCCAACCTTCTGACCAGCGAGGTTGTATGAATTCTGAATTCTGCTTCCTGCATTCTGCATTACTGAAGCTATTCCGCTTGCTGCATTACCCATAAGTGGAGTTCCGGCACAGTTATATACCTCGTTTGCATTGGCATTATCGTAATCGTAAGCGGCAACGTAAGCCACGAACTTCATATTCTTTGCTACTGTTGGGATGTCAATAGGCAAGAACATCTTTACGCCAGCTGTTGACTTAATGGTTTCAGGAAGCTTGTAGGTAGTAGTGTAGGTGTAAGTCTCGCCCTCTACAAGCTTGTCAGAGATATTGTATCCCCAAGCGTTATCGTTGATTGTTCCGCGACAAACATTGGTGTGAACATAATCGTTGCCGCCAGATGTCTGGTAAGTAACGATGGAATCCTGTGCAATCATGATGTTGAAGACAGTCACTCCCTCTGGTTTGCGATGGCAATGGATATCCACCTTGAGCTGCGCCTCACGAGTAGCCTCGTTATAGTCGCTGGTCATATCGAGAGTAACGTATGGTTCCTGGTTGAGCGCATCAACAGAATTGTTCCAGATAAGCGCCGCTTCCGTATTGAACACAGGACCAGGATATGTTCCCTTAGGGTTCTTCCAGCGGTTAATCATTATGGCTGGAGCGTATGTGCTCGTGCCATTGTTGTAGAAGAAGCAATACTCGCTATCCTCGTTCATTGAAAAGTTGTCTGGCTGATAACCAGCATGATGCGACACCTCAAACACCTCTATGCCGTTAGCTTCAAGTTCCTCGATAGTAGTGTTCATAGCTCTATGGCCAGAAGGACAGTTGGAGCAAGCCTGACCAGTGAAGGCTTCCATAAGGATGCGCTTTGTTATGCTACTGTCATACACAAAGACTTCCTCCGAACAGCTGTTGTCAGAAAGGTCGGCATCAGCAAGGTCGTTTGCAAAGACAATGTCAGATATTGTCACGCTGACATTCTGGCGACCTTCGCTTGCAGCTACCATCTTAGGGAGTTTCATAGTGTATTCAGTATTTGGAGCCAGGTTTACATCCTTGCACTCTTCTACGGTTTCTTCGCCATCACCCACCTTTACCTTAGCAGTAAAGCTCTTGGCTACAACATTACCGATGTTCAGGATCTGCGCCTCGTGGCCTCCATACTCACCACCGGTTCTCATGAAGCCTGTAGGGGTGAAAGTCTTTACCATGAGGTCGGCAAAGTCGAAGGTCTCACTTGTCACGAGACGAACGTTAGGCATACCGAAGCCCATGCCGTAAGTATCTACCCACTTGCCATCCTCGAAAGCGTAAGAGACATTCTTCGTATCCTGTGTGAGGTCGTAAGAGAGTGGGCTGTAGCTTGTGGCAATATCGTAAGTGAAGCCTATGTAGAGGTTTTCCTCTGTGCCCTTCACTACGTAAGGTGCTACGAAAGTATAGTCTGCCCACTGGTTAGCTCTTCCCAACTCTGCATTCTCAGTAGCAGCGAGGTTTGGACCGTCAGGAGTTTCTCTAATGAACATCTGGAAATTCGAGCCGTTTTTTGAGCCAATCACGGTTTGGGCGCCGCTGATGGTCTTGCCAGCGAGCATCTTCACCTTATTGCTGTTGAGGCGTATAAGCTGACCCTGCTTTTCTGTAGTTCCCACACGAGCCATGTTGCTGCGGCCTGCAGTTCCGTTAGTATAACCAAAAGTTGTTGCAAAAGCACTGGTACTAAGTGCAAAAAGAAAAGATAAAAGGAGTAGAGTTTTATTCATAAAGGGTAATTATTTAATTCGTAAAAAGGGTATTTATAAAATTCAGTGGCACATTTTAATTAAACGCGTGCAAATTTAGCAAAAAAAGATGGCGTTGCAAAATATCATCCACACTTTAACACAAAAAGGGCTGCTTTTCTTGATTGTCTGCCCATCAAATTTGCACAAAAATCCCCTAAAACGGAGCACGGCAGCATAATCCAAGTCATGGAACATGCTGCCGTGATCGTATATTTGCGATGGGTATTATTCTGTAGAAGGGAGCGGATTGCCTACTGGCAACTGCTGCTCTTTGTCGAGGCTTGCTCCTGCCTTCTGCGCAATGGATTCGATTTCCTTTGTCATTGCCTCGTTCTTGGCTTTGTTTTCAGCGGAAAGGGAACTTGCAAAAGCCTTGTAGTCTTCGTTGTCCTCTACACCCCAAAGCAGCGAGAGTATATCTGCTGCTTCCTCAGCAGTATTCACCTTCTTGATGTCATCAATGAGGTCCTGCTTGCTAAGGAAATAATCGTCCACGCTTTCTGGCATCGCTGAAGTCAACATTGCCTCCGCTGCCTCTTGGGCATCTTGCACAGGAGAGTCAGAAACTTCACCAGGATTTACGCCTGCAACCTCTGTGCTATCGCTGTCAGCCGACTTGCCATCGTTGCTACCACACGAGCTGTATCCAATAGTCATTGCAGCAAGTGCCACAATCATAAAAAACTTTCTCATTGTATATTTTTCGAATTAAGATTTATTTTTCTGCTGCAAAGATAGCAATAAAACATTAAACAACAGCTATAATTGCGTAAAAATCAGCACTCAAACGCACAAACTTTTGCGTTTTCTCATATATCACATACACTTGCTCACAAAAAGTCTATGAGTTTTGCACAAAAACTCCCACGGAAATTTTCAAAACTCCCACAGTTTTGACCCAAAACTCATAGAGATATTTCTGAAACAGAAGGGTGTGCTAAGGCGTCTTCCATTTGAGTGCAGAACCACGCAGAAAGGTTCATCGCCAATTTAGGTGCAACAAGAACGTCTGAAGGACGAAACATTCTAGCCTAGGGCAACGCCCTAGGTAATTGATATTTAAGGTATTAGCATCGCTGCAACGCAGCAACGGCAATAGTGGGCAACGCCCTTTGGCTTAACCCGAATTTCGCGGGATTATTAGTCGTGTAGAAAGCTGCGTCGCAGCATATTGTTGTTGCTGCGTTGCAGCTATGCCCCCCTTTAACATCAGTCCCTAGGGCGTTGCCCTAGGCTAGAATGTCAACGTCCTTCAGACGTTATACGTCTTTTATGGGAGGCCACTCCCTTTCGCATACCCCTTGGCAGAACTCTAAGTGATAAGGGCTAGGGGAAAGAGATAATTCTAACCCTACTGGCAAACGGCGCGGACAGATTGACCGTAGCGGCGGTCGTAGTTGTAGGAGTAAACATTGCTCGAATTGAAGCTCAAGTCGTACGCGTTGAGCGAGTAGCTCGAGTAGAGCGACGACGACCAATAGAGGCCGCTCGAACCGGCATTGTAGAGGTCACCATTGCTGCGATAGCCGGCAGCAGGGAGGAAAAAGGAATTACCATTACGTTTAGACACAACCTTGTAACCCTTTACTCCGTTCTGAGTAGTCCAAGTCCAAGTGCATTTCTCACGGAGCTCATCTTGTTCTGCTATTGTAGGCATGCGCCAAGAGCCGCCCCAGTTTACATGGGCAGCATCGTCGGAGAGGTCAAGGGTGGTCTTCTTGTTCTTGACGTACTTATTGAAATTCCGATCACTTCCGTTTACGGAATCAAAATAAGTACTCCAGCTGTAGTTACTCTTCGTACGCGTCTCTCCCCAAGCATAGTAGCCACCATAGTCAGTAGGAGAACTTGCGCCTACATTGCATGTAGCCCATTTTACGGACAAGCCGAGGTCAACATATCCGTGACCATTCTCGTATCCACTCGGCGAACTAACTGAAGGTTGTTTTTGTTGAGTTTTTGGTGTTTGCTTTGGCTGCTGAGTTTTTTGTTGAGCCGCCTGTTGCTTAGGTTTGGAAGCAGCTTGCTGCTTCTGCTGCTTTGGTTGACTAACTTGCTGCTTTGGCTTAGCAGTAACCGTAGTAGTCTGCGGTTTCTTCTTCGGTCCCGTCACCTTTTCCTTCTGGGCAAACATGGTCAAAGTGCAGAGAAGTAGGACGAATATTGTTAGTAGATGTTTCATATTATACTTAATTTCCGTTTACGACGTCACTAATGAAACCGCCGTCTTTATCATACCACTTACCGTTATATGGCTGACCTTTGCTGAATGTTCCTTCAAAATACGAACCGTCTTCAGTCATTGTCAACTTACCTCTATTATATTCATCCACATAGAACGAGCCTTCAAGTATCTTTTTGCAGTGGCATAATTATCAGAATTTATCTGCAAAATTATTAAAAACGCACAAAAGTACCAAATTAAATCAAGAGAAATTGTCAAAACCTTGCAATACACAAAGAAAAAAACCGCAATTCCGACAAGAAAAATCAGAATTACGGTCCTATTTTGACTATTTCGCCTTCAACTTATTCCCACTCGATAGTTGCAGGTGGTTTTGAGGAGATGTCATAGCATACGCGGTTGACTCCTTTAACCTTGTTGATAATATCGTTGCTGACCTTAGCAAGGAACTCGTATGGAAGCTTTGCCCAGTCGGCTGTCATAGCATCAGATGATGTAACGGCACGGAGAGCAACAGGGTTCTCGTAAGTACGCTCATCGCCCATGACACCTACCGACTTAACATCAGAAAGGAGGATTGCTCCTGCCTGCCAGATCTGATCGTAGAGTGAAACTTCTATAGCCCCCTCCGACTCCCCCGAGCGGGGGAGAGACAGATTTGCAGGACAACCAGCCTGAAGGAGTTTAGTGGCTTCTGCCGGTGTCATCTTTGTCTTCCATTCGCGGAGTCCACGGATGTAGATATCGTCAGCATCCTGAAGTACGCGAACCTTCTCAGGAGTGATGTCGCCAAGAATACGAACTGCAAGACCTGGTCCTGGGAATGGATGGCGAGTGATAAGATGTTCAGGCATACCCATAGAACGACCTACACGACGAACCTCATCCTTGAAAAGCCACTTGAGTGGTTCGCAGAGAGCGAGACCCATCTTTTCAGGAAGTCCGCCCACGTTATGGTGAGACTTGATAACCTTTCCTGTGATGTTGAGCGACTCGATACGGTCAGGATAGATTGTGCCCTGAGCAAGCCACTTAGCGCCCTCAATCTTCTTAGCCTCAGCCTCAAAGACATCAATGAAGCCCTTGCCGATGATCTTGCGCTTACGCTCTGGCTCATGAACGCCAGCGAGTTCTGAGTAGAACTTCTCAGAGGCATCAACGCCGATAACGTTCAAGCCGAGACACTCATAGTCCTTGAGCACATCCTCAAACTCGTTCTTGCGGAGAAGACCGTTGTTTACAAAGATACAAGTGAGGTTCTTGCCGATAGCCTTGTTCAGAAGAACGGCTGCAACGGAAGAGTCAACACCGCCGGAAAGTCCGAGGATGACCTTGTCGTCGCCAACCTGCTCCTTGAGTTCCTTGACAGTTGTTTCAACGAACATGTCTGGACTCCAATCCTGAACACCGCCGCAGATGTCAACGACGAAGTTCTTGAGAAGCTGCGTGCCATCGATAGAGTGGAACACCTCTGGGTGATACTGAACGCCCCAGATCTTCTCGTCGTTAGCCTGATAAGCGGCAAACTTCACTGTAGAAGTAGAAGCGATACAGCGGAAGCCTTCCGGAAGCTGAGTGATTGTGTCACCGTGGCTCATCCACACCTGTGAGTTAGGAGCGAAGTCCTTGAGAAGAACGTTGCCTTCCTCCATGAAACCGAGGTTGGCGCGTCCGTACTCGCGAGTGCCTTCCGACTCCACCTTACCGCCGAAGGTGTGTGCCATAAGCTGTGCGCCATAGCAGATGCCGAGGATAGGATACTTGCCACGAATCTCTGAGAAGTCGATGTGGAAAGCATCATCCGCATACACGCTGAGAGGCGAACCCGAGAGGATTACTCCGATGATGTCGGGATCGTTCTTCGGGAACTTGTTGTAAGGCATGATTTCGCAGAACGTGTTCAGCTCGCGCACACGGCGACCGATGAGCTGAGTGGTCTGTGAACCGAAATCAAGGATAATGATTTTTTGCATATTAGCCCCACCCTAACCCTCCCCCCAATGGGAGGGAATTTATATTACCCCTGGTGAGGAAGGGGGGATAATGGATTTATGTTTATATTACGAATTGAGCTGGGCGAGAGTGTCGAGTTTGCCTACGTCTGTGAGCTGCAAGTCATCTTGCACAAGGCATTGAATCTTTGCGCGTTGGCATGCCCAGAGATAGAAGTCGGTGATGCCGAAGCCCCCCTCCATCTCCCCCACAAGGGGAGGGTTTGCCATCCGGATGGTTTCGTCCTCCCCCTGTGGGGGAGTTAGAGGGGGTCTTTGGGCATATTCTTCAAGGAGTGGGAAGATGCTCTGCTTTACGATATGAATGCCTGAGAACGCAAACATCTGTGAGTCTGCTGGTTCCGAGCCTTTTACCTCGCCTGTTTTTATATTCTTCCATCCAACGAGGTTGTTGTCCTTGTCGAAGATGAGATAACGGGAAGTCTGACGACGACTTACGAGAAGTGTTGCCACTGCATCGTTTGCCTTGGCCACAGCCATCAGTTTCTCAAGATTGGCGTTGGAAATGATGTCAACATTATGAATGAGAATAGGTGCTACACCATTGAACTGCTCACGAGCTTTGAGAAGTCCGCCGCCAGTGTCAAGGAGTTTGTCGGTTTCGTCTGAGATGCGGATTTCAATGTTTGACTTTGACTCTGACTTTGACCTTGACTTATAGTCTGCGAGGAACGTCTTTATCTGGTCGGAGAAGTGATGGACATTGACTGTAATATGGTCGATGCCAGTAGCCTTCAGCGTATCGATAGTGCGCTCAAGGAGAGTCTTCTCCCCTACCCTAACGAGTGCCTTTGGCATTGTGTCGGTAAGCGGTTTGAGACGTGTGCCAAGACCGGCTGCGAATATCAATGCGTGAGGACGTTCTTGTTCACGATGGCAAAGTTCCACATTTACCTGCGGATACTTCTTGCGTATCCTGTCTGCCAGATGTTGCGCTGAATAGACAGAGCGATGCTGACCACCAGTGCATCCGAACGAGAATATGAGCGAAGTGAATCCGCGCTGTATATAACGCTCTATGTGAGCATCGGCAAGCTTATAGACGCTTTGGAGGAAAGTTGTAATCTCGCCGTCGTCCTCAAGGAACTTTATGACGCGAGGGTCAAGACCAGTAATCTTCTTGTAAGGTTCGTAGCGCCCAGGATTATGCGTGCTTCGACAGTCGAAGACATAGCCTCCACCATTGCCAGAAGGGTCCTGAGGGATTCCTTTCTTATAAGAGAAAGAGAAGATGCGGACGGTGAGGACCGACCCCTCCCGACCTCCCCACAGGGGAGGGGTAGCCGTCCGGATGGTTCCGTCCTCCCCTTGTGGGGGAGTTAGAGGGGGTCTTTGGGTCAGCTTGTTTAGAACGCTTATCATGTAAGCGTATGGGAAATCGTTCTCAGAAAGGAGATTCTTGAGGTTCTCTATCGCTGGCGGTATACTATCAATGAAGTGCTGCTTGCGTTCGAAATATCCACGGAAACCGTAAGCTCCAAGAACCTGAAGCAAGCGGAAAAGAACCATTGAAGAGAGCTGCTTGTTGAAGGCTTCGCGAGTTGGCGCTTCAGTATATTTCTTGAGTTCTTCGTAATAAACATCTATGAGATGATTACGAAGAGATTGTGGATAGCGTGCTGAAGCTTGCCAGAGGAATGAAGCAAGATCATAGCAAAGGGGACCACGACGACCACCTTGGAAATCAATGAAGAGCGGATTGCCTTCGCGGTCAAGCATGATATTGCGAGCCTGGAAGTCGCGGTACATGAAGGTATCCGACCCCTCCCGACCTCCCCACAGGGGAGGGGTATCCATCCGGAGGGTTCCGTCCTCCCCTTGTGGGGGAGTTAGAGGGGGTCTTGGGGCCAGGTCTTCTGCAAAGGCATGGAAATCTGCTTCAAGCTTTATCTCGTTGAAGTCAATATTTGTAGCCTTCAGGAAGCAATACTTGAAATAGTTGAGATCGAAAAATACGTTCTGCTTATCAAATGATGGCTGCGGATAGCAGATATTCCAATCAAGTCCTTCAGCTCCAAGCACCTGAATTCGAGGAAGTTCACGAATAGTCCTTTCGATAAGTGCGATTTCTTCTTCATTGTATTTTCCTCCACTCTCACGACCATCGGCAATGGCATCAAAGAGAGAGCGTGTGCCAAGGTCTTGCTGTAGATAACAAAGCCTATCTTCCGAAACAGCATAAACCTCAGGTACGGGGAGTTTCTTCTCCGTAAAATGCCTTGATAGATAGATAAAAGCGTCGTTTTCCTCAACAGAAGTACCAACTGCACCAATAACAGAGTTGCCGTCAGCATCGCAGAAACGATAGTACTGACGATTGCTGCCAGCGCCCTTGAGCTGTTCAACGCTCTTTGGTTGCCTGTTGAAGGTAGATATGTATAGTTGCTTTAGTTCTTGCATTCTTTTTACTTTATTCCATGCTGTTCATCCCATTCCTTGTCATCGCGTCGCTTTTCAAGATAGCCGATGATAAGGTATTCCATAAGGATTAGCAATATCATCACGCCCAATGCCATCAGGGATGCCTGCCACAGTTGGAAGTCAAGGTTCAAGAAGATGAATATCAACGAACCTGTTACTATAAAATACAGAATAATCTGTAGCGGCTTTAGTTTAAAATCGTTAGGATCAATCTTTTGCATAATTCATATTTCAGCGGCAACTGATAGTTATCCGCCTATGCTATTGAGGTTAGGAATCTGCCCGTACGGAAAGGAGGTGCAGAATAATATGTTGTCTTGATAGTTGGTCTCGCCTTCCCCTTAGCGAACAAATCAAGAGCTTCCTTGATTGTTCTATCATCCCTATTGAGATACTGCATGAAAGCCTTATCATTGAGCATGTTATAGATGATACGACTATGCAGGTATCTATTGAAGAGGTTACGCGACTTTTCTATCATCAGATTACGGCGCTGCAAGCCTTTTCCCTCGGCGTAAGTAGCAAAGCCTTCCACCAATGGTTGCTTGTCCAGATACTTGTCCATAGACTCCATATCAGCGAAGTCCTTCAGTTTCGCACGATTATTGTCTGTATATTCGTAGGCATACTGCAAGATAAGCCCCGACATGGCAGCTTCCTTATAATAGGAAGTAGAGCCAATAGTATCTTCCGGCACAATGATATCCGGGGTAATGCCGCCACCATCATATACGGTTCTGCCTATGGAAGTAAGGAAAGCTTTACCAGTATTGTGAATGCTGTCAGCGGAATATATTTCGCCACTCATATAGCGATTCAGCAAATCCTCCTCATACTTCAAGCCTTCTCCTGGAGTATATGGTTTCTGAATGCATCGTCCAGAAGGAGTATAGTAGCGAGCAACGGTAAGGCGGAGAAGCGAACCGTCAGTAAAGTTAAGCTGCTGCTGTACCAGTCCCTTACCGAAAGAGCGTCTTCCTATTATCGTACCACGGTCGTTATCCTGGATAGCACCAGCAAAGATCTCGCTTGCAGAAGCTGAAATCTCATTGATTAGCACAACAAGAGGGATTTTCTTGTATGCTCCACGGCCATCTGCATAGATATTGTCTCGTGGAGATCTTCGTCCTTCAGTATAAACGATAAGCTGGCCTTTGTCAAGGAATTCGTTTGCCATCATGGCTACAGCCTGAAGCAAACCGCCAGTATTGTCACGAAGGTCTATGACAAGATTGCTCATCTGCTTGTTTGAAAGCTCGGCAAGTGCGATTATGAACTCCGCGTATGTATTCTCGCCAAAATTGCGAATCTTTATATATCCGGTATTCTCGTCCAGCATATAAGTCACGGTAACGCTCGGCTGGATAATGTCCTCACGAGTCACTTCAAACTCCTTTATCTTCTTGCTGCCATAGCGCAGCACACCAAGTTTCACCTTTGTGCCACGAGGACCTTTCAGCGTATGTATGACCTTTTCGTTTGTTATATCCTTGCCAACGAATTTTTCGCCCTGAACCTCTACCAATTTATCACCTGCAAGGATGCCCGCACGTTCTGAAGGACCGCCCTTGATGACATTCTGCACGCGCACGGTATCTTCACGAATTGTGAATTCCACACCCACACCGGAGAAAGACCCTTTAAGGTCGTCCTCTGCTTGCTTAGCCTCAGCAGCAGGGATATAGGTGCTATGAGGGTCCAACTCACTAAGAATCTGAGGGATAGCCTTATCCACCAACGAATCGACATCAACTTCATCTACATATTGATTGTCTATAACATGTAGCAGATTTGTGAGGCGACTGCTACCAGAATTTATTATCTGAAGGCGATCGCCTGCAAAATGGTTTGCACAAAATGTACCGATGAGCACGCCCACAACTACGCAGACAGCCATTATTATCGGCATCAAATATTCTTTCTTCATATAAAACTTATATGATTATTGATTGTAATTCTCCAACAATTCAACTTCCACTCCAGCCCTTTTCAGCAACTGTATTCCATCATCCAGGCGATAATTCTCGCCATAGACAACACGTTTAATGCCTGATTGAATGATCAGCTTTGCGCATTCTATGCAAGGCGAGGCAGTGATGTATATCGTAGCTCCGTCGGAATTGTTATGGCTGCGGGCAAGCTTTGTTATGGCATTAGCTTCTGCATGGAGAACATACGGCTTCGTAACATTGCCTTCGTCTTCGCAGACATTCTCAAAACCGCTTGGAGTTCCATTGTAGCCATCGGATATTATACGGTTGTCCTTTACCACAATAGCACCTACCTGACGGCGTTTGCAGTAGCTGTTTTCCGCCCAGATGCGAGCCATTCTGAGGTAACGGCCATCGAGTTTCAGTTGTTTTTCTTCCATTATATTTATTTTCTCCTATCGCTTGTAGGGCGAGGATTTCCGAGCCGATTCTATAAAGACGGCACAAATGTTCGCCCTACAAAGAGACTATTTTTCTGATTTCTTTGCTTTGGAAGCCTTCCCTTGTGGGGAAGGTTTGGATGGGGTTTTAATGCCATTTCGCTTCATGAGAGCGTCAACTGTTGGCTCTTGTCCACGGAAGGCTACATAAAGTTCCATAGGATCTTTCGTACCACCTTTTGAAAGGATGTTGTCGCGGAATGATTGTGCCACTTCCTGATTGAAAACGCCCTTCTTCTTGAACACGCTAAACGCATCTGCCTCAAGCACTTCCGCCCATTTGTAGCTGTAATAGCCGGCAGCATAACCACCAGACATGATGTGAGAGAACTGCGTAGTCATGCAAGTTCCCGGCAACTGTGGCATAATCATTGCTCGTCCCCAAGCCTTCTTCTCGAACGGAATTATTTCCTTGTCGAAAGGCTTCTTGATAGAATAGTAAGCCATGTCGAGAAGTCCGAACGAAACCTGACGCATGCAACTGTAAGCAGCAAGGTAATGCTTTGTCTTCTTGAGGCGAGCTAGCAATGACTTTGGCACCTGCTTTCCTGTCTTGTAGTGGAATGCGAAGGTGTTCAGGAACTCACGGTTTGCTGTGTAGTTTTCCATAATCTGCGATGGAAGTTCCACGAAATCCCAGAACACGCTTGTACCAGACATTGCACCGAAACGAGTGTTTGCAAACATGCCGTGAAGCGAATGTCCGAACTCATGCAGGAAAGTCTCCACCTCGCCAAGCGTCAAGAGCGAAGGTTTGTCCTCTGTTGGCTTTGTGAAATTCATCACAACAGACACATGCGGACGATGGTTAACTCCCTTATGGCTAATCCATTGGTTGTTGAACTCTGTCATCCAAGCGCCGCCCTGCTTGCCTTCTCTTGGGAAGAAGTCGGCATAGAACACGGCAAGATAACTGCCATCCTTATCCTTCACTTCGTAAGCCTTCACATCCGGATGATAAACCTGAATGTCAGGATTCTCCTCGAATGTTATTCCATAGAGTCGGTTTGCAAGTCCGAACACACCGTCTATCACGTTCTCAAGCTTGAGATACGGACGGAACATGTCTGACTCAATGTTGTATTTCTCTATCTGGAGCTTGTGAGAATAGTAGCTGAAATCCCATGGCATCAGCTGGAACTTGCGGTCTTTGTTGAGCTTGCGGGCATAGTCACGAATCTCCTTTACATCATCCTGTGCAGGCTTCTTGTATGCCCTGATGAGAGTGTCAAGGAATTCCTTTACGTTCTTTGCAGACTTTGCCATGCGATGTTCCATAACATAATCCGCATACGACTTATAGCCAAGCAGTTGCGAGAGTTCAAGGCGTATGTTTACAATGCGCTTGCAGATGTCAAGATTGTTGTACTCATTGTCCTTGATGCACAAAGTGTTGTACGCCATATACATCTTCTCGCGAAGTTCACGCTTATCTGAATGTGACATGAAAGGACCGTAAGAAGGACCATCAAGCGTAAACACCCAGCCATCAACTTTCTTTTCCTTAGCAGCCGCCTTTGCCATCTCAATGTCATGCTCTTTCAAGCCGGAGAGATCAGCCTCGTCAGTGATGTGAAGCATGAAGGCTTTCTTCTCCTTGCGAAGGTTTTCTGAGAACTTAAGCGAAAGGAGTCCTGCTTCTTCGGTCAAGGCACGAAGTTTGTCCTTGCCAGCCTCATCAAGCAAAGCACCGCTGCGAACGAAACCTTGGTAAGTGTCGATGAGCAGTTTTTCCTCTTCCTCGGTGAGATTCTCATCCGCCTTATGCTCATAGATGTATTTCACGCGTTCAAAGAGCTTCGGATTGAGCGAGATGTCGTTAGAGTGCTGTGTAAGAAGCGGTTGGAGCTTCTCTGCAAGATCTTCCATGTCGTCTGTGGTATCTGCGCTCATGAGGTTTCCGAACACGGATTCCACGTTGTCGAGAAGGTCGTAGTAGTCGTCTTCTTCCTCTTCTACAATCACGATTGTGTTGCCGAAAGTAGGGGTTTCCGGATTGTTGATGATGCGTTCAAGACGCTCTTTCTCACGACGCATACCTTCCATGAAAGCTTCTTCGTAGTGTTCAAACTTTATTTCGTTGAACGGGAAGGTGTCGTGAACAGTATTGAATGGTTTGAAAAACGGATTGTTACTCATTGATAAGTTCTTTTAGTTTTGGGGAATACCACACATCATTCTTGCCTTCCTCATTATTATATATAAGGTAAGCCATGAG
>JAZRXS010000179.1:0-11492 GCA_045600325.1 Prevotella sp. | reverse complement strand
TGGGTACTACCACTTCTGCCATGAACGGTATGTCGATGGGCTTGGCAACGATGGCTGTGCTTATTTGCTCAAACATCATCATCTCTTGCATCAAGAAGCTCACACCAGACATGGTGCGCATACCAGTGTTCATCGTTGTCATTGCATCGCTCGTGACAATCCTTCAGATGGTCATCAAGGCATACCTTCCTGACCTCGACAAGAGCCTCGGTCTCTTCATCCCGCTCATCGTGGTGAACTGTATCATCCTCGGTCGTGCTGAAGGCTTCGCTTGCAAGAACAACCCTATCGACTCTATGTTCGACGGTGTTGGTATCGGTCTCGGTTTCACACTCGGTCTTACCCTTCTCGGTGCAGCACGTGAGATTCTCGGTGCAGGCTCAATCTTCGGTGTTACTCTCCTCCCTGAGCAGCTCAACATGCTCATGTTCGTAATGCCTCCAGGAGCATTCATCACTCTCGGCTACCTCACAGCACTTTGGAATAAGGTTGTTAAGAAGTAAAGACCCCCTCCAAACCTCCCCCACGAGGGGGAGGCTTAAAGATATTACCTTTTGAGGTTCGGTCTATTTTAAGAAAATGTAAGACTTTTTCCCCATAATTAGCAAGTCTAATTAAAAAGTCCTCCCCCCTGTGGGGGAGTTAGAGGGGGTCTTAATTATGGAATATATACTTATTTTCATTACCGCCATCTTCGTGAACAACATCGTGTTGTCACAGTTCTTGGGTATCTGCCCATTCCTTGGCGTATCACAGAAGGTAAACACTGCCATCGGTATGAGCGGCGCAGTAGCTTTCGTGCTCGTGCTCGCAACATTGGTGACTTACCTCGTACAGATTTTCGTGTTGAATCCACTTGGACTTGAATACCTTCAGACTATCTCTTTCATTCTCGTCATCGCTTCTCTCGTGCAGATGGTTGAGATCATCCTGAAGAAGGTTGCTCCAGCACTCTATCAGGCTCTCGGCGTGTTCCTTCCTTTGATCACAACAAACTGCGCCGTTCTTGGTGTAGCTATCGCTGTTATCCAGAAGGACTACGACCTCGTTCAGAGCCTCGTTTACGCACTCTCTACAGCCATCGGCTTCGGCGTAGCACTCATCGTCTTCGCAGGCCTCCGTGAACAGCTTGCAATGGTTAAGGTGCCAAAAGGAATGCAGGGCGTAGCAATCACAATGGTTACTGCCGGCCTCCTCAGCCTCGCCTTCATGGGCTTCTCTGGCGTTGACGGCGGCCTCAAGCTCCTCTTCGGTCTCGAATAAGCATAATGCATAATTAAAAATGTGGCGCACAGGCTTCGACTTGTGCGCTACATTTCATTTTTAATGACGCGCATATATTATGATAAGACACATTTTTGTGCTTGCCTTCTTGTTGCTCAGTTTCTGCTTCAGCCATGCCAAGATTCTCAATGTGAGAAGCTTTGGTGCTGTTGGCGATGGAAAAAGCATTGACACGGATGCCATCAATAGTGCCATAGCAGAAGCTTCGCAACGCAAAGCAGACACTGTCTTTCTGCCAAAAGGTCAATACTCTTGCTATTCTATACACCTGAAAAGCAATGTCACGCTGATGCTCGATAAGAATGCAACGATTTTTGCTGCCGCACAATGCGATGACAGAGGCTATGATATGCCGGAACATAACCCCGATTCACTCTATCAGGATTTCGGCCATAGCCATTGGCACAACTCATTGATGTGGGGAGAGAATCTTGAGAATGTTGTCATTTGCGGCGAAGGACTTATTGACGGTACGGGAGTGCTGACGCGAGGTACTGGCAGAAGTCGCACTTCGCAAACCGTCGTCGCCAACAAAGCTCTTGCGCTGAAGAACTGCAAGAACGTGAGAATCAGCGGTACAAGGTTCTTGAACTGTGGGCATTTCGCTATGCTGCTGACGGGTGTCGATTCGCTGCTTATAGAAGATGTAGTTGCCGACACCAACCGCGATGGCATAGACATTGACTGCTGCGAGGACGTTATCGTTAGGCGCTGTAAGGTGAACACACTCAACGATGATGCCATCGTACTGAAATGCTCATACGCCTTGGGACGTCCGAAGCCAACGAGGAATGTCCTTGTGGAAGATTGCGACGTGAGCGGCTACGACGTAGGCACATTCATGGACGGCACGAAGCAAACCACCGTCACCGTTGTTCCTGACAAAGACGGTCCTACCGGGCGCATAAAGCTCGGCACGGAGAGTAGTACGGCATTCCGTGATATCCTTGTACGCAACTGCCGCTTCAACCATTGTCGTGGTCTTGCCATTGAAACGGTTGACGGAGCTGTACTTGAGAATGTTGAGTTCTCAGATATCACCATGAACGACATCTGCAACTCTCCAATCTACATACGCCTTGGCGACCGAATGCGTTCGCCAAAGGGTACTCCGCCATCAACAGTCAACGGCGTAAGGATAAACAATGTAACCGTAAAGGATGCCGATGCCCGCTATGCTTGTCTCATCTACGGCATGGAGGGCAATCCTATCCGCAACGTCTCGATAAGCAATCTTAGTGTGGAATTTCGTGGCGGTATTACGATGCAGGATTACGAGGAGCAGCGAGGTCGTAACACATTCTTTTCCTCACGAAACGAAAGCACATATCCCGAGCCTTCTGCCCACGGCATACAGCCGGCGTGGGGATTCTCCATACAGCATGTTGACGGCATACGCCTGGAGAACATCAACATGACGCTGATGAACCCCGATGAGCGTCCAAAGATCTATAAGAAAGACGTGAGCAATATGTCTATATTTTGACGATAAAATCACTGTTTTAACAAGAAAATATTCCCCTTGTACTTACTTTTTGCGTAAAACAAGATGGATTTTCAAAAAAAAGACTAACTTTGCGACCGAAAATTACATAACGCGCATTGACTATTATTTGCGTTCGTTTGAATAGCTTAGGAAATAGAGTACTGAGATAAGAACACAAAGAATAGTGGTTGTATAATACAGTATTATGACAAAAGAAGAATTTTTCAACCTACTGACAGAAGAGGTTAAGACATACAAACAGTATCTTGAGACAGACGGTGAAGATTGGATTGTCAAAGGGTTCATAGACATTGATAAGAATGTTTATACAATAACAAACGACACTAAGGTAGTGTCAAAAATAATAGAAATACTTCTGATTCCAAAACTCGACAAATTTGCTCGTGATCATGGATTAACACTAGAATTACCTTCTGTACAGAATAAGTATCCAGATTTAACCTTCAAAGACAATGAAGGACATTTATTCGCTGTTGATTTCAAGTCAAGCTATTACGAAGGTGAATCAGTGAACGGGTTAACACTTGGGTCATATTGGACTTATTTTAGAGATCGCAACAAGAAAACTGGCAGTATGGATTATCCTTTTGCTGCGTACAGTGCTCACATTGTTCTTGGTATGCTTTACAAACAAAGTGTTGTCAACAAAAATGAGCGCACAGTTTTCTCTATTAATGAGCTAAGTATTATACATTCTGTAATAGAGAAGTTTATTTTCTTTGTTCAGCCTAAATGGAAGATCGCAAGCACAACTCCAGGTAGTGGAAACACCAGAAACATCGGAGGTATTACAAATATTGATCAAATCATCAATGGCAAAGGACCTTTCTCTGAACTTGGTGAAGAATATTTTGATGATTATTGGCAAGGCTATTACAATAAAGCAGATGCCGATAAAGCAAGAATTGGTGAACCTCCATACAACAATATGGAGTCATACAAAGAATATCTAAGAAAGAAAGCCGATAAGTTTAATAAATTGAAATAACTAAGATGCAAGTAATAGTACCTCCAATTAAATCGCAAGGTATTAAGACCAAACTTGTACCTTGGATAAACGACCTGATTCTGCAATCAGGCATAGATATTCGACATGCTAATTGGATTGAACCATTCTTTGGAACGGGAGTCGTTGGCATAAATACTCCAGTTGGTGGCAATAGAATTGTTGGTGATACAAATCCGCACATCATAAACTTTTATAATGCAGTGATGAATGGAAAAGTAACTCCACACAATATGCGTGTTTATCTAGAACAAGCAAATGAACTTCTATCACATGCGGATGAGAATGGCTATGCCTACTACCGTGAAGTGAAAGATCGTTTTAATACAGAGCATGATCCGTTTGACTTTATATTCTTGTCACGTGCAGGATTCAATGGTATGATGAGATTCAATCGCCGTGGTCAATGGAATATTCCTTTTTGCAAGAAACCTAACCGCTTCGCGCCAGCATACATAACCAAGATTTGTAATCAAGTTGAAAAGGTGCAACGAGTGATTAGACGTCATCATTGGGAATTCAATAATGTGCCTTTCATTGAAACAATTCAAAGAGCACAGGCAGGTGACATAATCTATTGTGATCCTCCATATTATGGACGTTATGTTGACTACTATAATGGATGGACAGAAGACGATGAGGTCGCATTATTTGAAGCATTACAGAACACACCAGCTCATTTCATTCTTTCCACATGGCATCACAATGAGTATCGCGATAACGATATGATGGCAAGACTGTGGAACAACTTCAATGTTGAGACCAAAGAGCATTTCTATCATGGTGGTGGGCATATTGAAAATCGTCATGCAATGATTGAGGCTTTAGTATTTAACTTTGAGTTACAAGATAGAGCAGAAATTATAGAAGAGCACCCCCAACTGGAACTTGAATTTGATTTCGCTGTATAAATGAACGAATACTTTGAATCGGATAATAAGGATTTCATACTGTTGCAAGGTGACTGCATGGAGAAAATAAAACATGTCAGCCGAAAGGTTGACATGGTTTTTGCCGACCCTCCTTATTTTCTATCAAAGGGATATTCTGCTTGTATAAATGGAACTTGGAAAAGTTTTGAAAAGGGCGAGTGGGATAGAGTACGGAATCTTGAATCAATCAACGATTTTAATCGCAAATGGTTGTCAGAATGTCGTGATGTACTGAAAGACGATGGAACTATCTGGGTATGCGGAACATACCACAATATTTTTTTTGTTGCGACTTGTATGGCTGAGTTGGGTTATAAGATACTCAATATAATAGTGTGGCAGAAGTCGGATGCGAAACCGACGCTTTCACGAAATTATTTTAACTTCACAACAGAGTACATCGTTTGGGCAAGAAAATGCGAGAAGAATCCACATTATTTTAATTGTGACTTGATGGAACAAATCAATGGTGGGACTAGAATGCCAGACGTTTGGCGTATTCCGTTCGTAGCATCTTGGGAAATGAAATGCGGAAAGCATCCTACTCAAAAACCTTTACGTTTGCTCTATAGGATAATTCTTGCCTCTTCTCATGAAGGAGATACTATTCTTGATCCATTCTCTGGAAGTTGCACCACTGGTATTGCAGCCAATCTCCTTGGTCGAAAGTTTATAGGTATTGACCAAAGAAAGGAGTTTCTTGACCTTGGTATTAGACGATGGCAGGAAATTAGCAATCCTTTGATAGCGGAGAAGATGCTGCGTAAGATGGCCGAGAATCCAGAAGAAGTCATGGTAATGGTGAATCATGCTCGCAGAGAACTTAAAGCCAAAATGATTGAAGAAGGTATATGCTACCTGCGTGCTGGTGACTCAAAAGGCTCCCTCCTTGTGCCCCCAGGGTTTGAAAGAATGCAGTATGTGCTACTTCATACTAATGGTGAAAATTGCCAACTGTTTAGGCTTAAGAACAAAGGAACATTTCAGATCTGGACAGCGGAGACTTTACGCGAACACGGCTTTTCACCAGAGCATGCTCCATATTATGTCGTATTGAAGTTTGATGGCAGGAAACCTGTAGATTTCAAAAAGCACCCTAACCTCAAGGAAGGATTAATGACCTATAAGGCTAAAATCCGCCCTTTGAGTGACTTTATAGGAATAAAATAAGACATGAAGAATATACTTACCCTATCAGGATGTATAGCAAGAAAAAACTCCCTACGTCATCTATCAATGCTGGGAGACATGTAAATTTCCATTCGCCAAGAATAACAAGAAACGATTCTCCTTCTGATCTCTAAATATATGACAACAATGAATATGCAAGTTATTTCTTTACTGCTCTCTTATTGCAATAACGCTGAAATCATAGCTCCTGAGGCAGTGGATTCACTAAATGTGACATTGGACGAGATTCCTGATATACTCGCATACGATAAAGACATGAAATGTCTGTACGTAATCAATGCGACAGATTTGGAATCAAGGAACACCAAAGCCTATGTTGATGCTATGGAATCACAGTTCTCTGAATGTCAGTTGGGACGTGTTTATATTTTCGTATATCAGAGTCGTGCTGAATATGGAAAGAAAACCCAAGAACTGGTATGGGGTACTCATATCTGGTGTGTAGATGAACCTGACCACATGATTAATTTGAATGGTGATAAGTTCCTGGGACAAAGATAATATTCATGTATAAAAGAATGTTATAATGAAGAACAAGAAAATGGGATATGCTTTGGTAATAATCGGTGTGTTGCTTGTTGGAGTAGGCGTTTGGATGGTGTGTGCTTCAAGAACAGCAACTATAGAAGAGTCTGTTGCAACACACGAACTTGTAACTGATCAGAAAGATACTGATGCTAACTTGAATGAGATTGACGATAATAATACTGACAATGATTTGACAGAATCAGAAGAGAAAGGTCGTGCCTTTGAAGAGTATGTGGTCAGTCATTTCAATAAGAAATATTTCACTTTGAAGGAGTGGCGTGGCGACAAGTACTATGAAGGTAACTACGCAGAGTCTAATCGATATCCGGATATGGAGTACGAGTTTTCACTTGATGGCAAGACTGTTCCATTTGCTGTTGAATGTAAATGGAGAAATAAGTTTAATAATGAATGGATAACATGGGCTACAGAAGAGCAAGCAGACATATATCGCAAGTTTGAGAAAGATAGTGATATGCCTGTGTTTGTGGTTATTGGTGTCGGTGGTACGCCTTCAGAGCCTGAGCAAGTATATGCCGTTCCTCTTCGAGTCTTGAAAATGAACATCGCAAAGAAGGATTATATCCATGACTTTATGCGTGAAGACAAAGAAAAGAATTTCTATCTTGATATAGAGAACATGTTGCTGAGATAAAAAACGAGGGTCTATAGATTTTGAACATAATGAATGAGAACGTCAAACTGTGGACATTTCAACATTACGACTTTTATAAGGAAGTAATGGAACATGGGATAGCATGCTGTACAAAGAAAAGTTTCATGTGGGATAATAGCTCGGAAGCTTATGAATGGATGGCACAGAAAATGCACGAAAGAGTTGGACATCCCGAAATGCCGGAGGCGTCCATACACGAATTTGTGTAATACGAATATTAGTATTACTTTTGCATCGTATTTATAACAACTAAGGCCAAACTTAAAAGATCAATTTACTATGACTGAGAAAGATATTTCCCCTTCTATTTCGGTGAAGAAACAATTGAACAATGTTCTAATGCTTATTTCTTGGCGTGAATTCGCACGTCGTTATTTCGGCAAATCCTCTTCATGGCTCTACCACAAACTTGATGGACTAACTGAGTTTACGGAAACAGAAAGATTGCAGATGAAATCATATCTAAGGCATCTGGCTAAAGAGTTGAATGATGCTGCCGATGCCATTTCGTGACGCAGAACCTTCTCTTGGGATTTTTGCAATTATAAAATCCTCGCCCTACAAGTAGAAGGACAACTGATATATAGTCTCTATTATTTATTCTTATGAGTTACGACTCATAAGTCTTAGAGTTACAAAAATATTCCTTAGTAAAACGAGTTGTAAGTCTAAGAGTTATGCCCCATAACTGCCTGAAATAATAATGACTTGAGGGTTCTTTATTTCCCAAACTTGTTGAAAAGGAAGAGGATTATGGCGTCAAACCATCGGGCAGGGAGAATGGTGTGGAGGAATCGCATTGAGGCGTTGCCGATGCCGAAGGCGTAGCGAGTGCGCGGATGGCGAGCTGTAGCCGCCTTGCAAACGTGCTTGGCAGCTTTCTCTGCGGAAGTCATCAGGTTGTATGGATTTCGACCGTACATCATCTCAAATACATTTGCCATGCGACCAGCCTTCTCTTCATAGACGGTATCACCCGAAGCCTTGCGAAGTTGTTCTGCGGCAATCCTTCCCCATGCGCTGTAAACGCCTCCTGGTTCTACGATGGCAACATCAATGCCATACGGACGAACCTCCATGCGAGTGGCGTCACTCAGTGCCTCGACTGCGTATTTGCTGGCATTATACCAACCGGCAAAGCAGAACGTTATCCTGCCTGCTATGGAAGCCACATTCACTATGCGTCCGCTGCGCTGCTCTCGCATATAAGGCAGTACAAGTTGCGTCATGCGTGCCAAGCCGACGACGTTGACATCAAGTTGTCGCTGGGCATCCTGAAGGCTTGTCGTTTCCATAGGTCCGAGTTCTCCATAGCCAGCGTTGTTCACCAAGACATCTATCCTGCCTTCCGCACGGATGATGATATCCACAGCCTCATTAGCCGAAGCATCGGAAGTGACATCGAGAGCAATAGGCATCACGCCATACTGACGCAGCGGTTCCATACGTTCCATGCGTCGTGCTGCCCCATACACCTTGTGTCCTTGTTTCGCGAGCATCCTGGCAGCTTCATAGCCGATGCCACTGCTTGCGCCAGTTATAAGTATTACGAGCTTGTTCATGTTTTAAGGGTTACATATCGTTTCTTGAACGAATTACAGATTAATCTGTTTCTTTATGCCATTGCCTGTGACGATGAGCGTTGCCTTGCCGCCCTTGCCGTTTGAGCGAACTACCGCAAGAGCCATACCCTTGAATGTCTTGCGGTTAGGGTTTGTGTATGAAACGGTGTCCTTGAGGTCGCCTGTGCCAGTGGCAATGAGAGTGGCGTTGCCCTTCACTTCAAAGCGAAGAACCTGCTCTGCGTCCTGCACGCGGATGCCGTCCTTGTCGATGAGTTCTACTGTTACATAGCAAATGTCATCGCTTATGCTATTCTTTGCATTGAGTTTTCCTTCAGTAGTGAAGCGAATGTCTGCAACATCGCCTGATGTTCTGAGAATGCGTTCCTCAAGTTCCTCGCCTTGGTTGTTTACACCAACTGACTTCAGTGTGCCTGGCTCGTAAGGAATGCCGAACACAGCCTTGAATTCCTCTGCGCGAGTTGTAGGGCGTTCGCCGATGAGCTTGTCGTTAAGGTATAGGCGCACCTTCGGATAGCTTGAGCAGATCTCCACGTCAATGTTCTTGCCTTCGTGACCTTTCCAGTTCCATGACTCCCATGTAGGCCATACCGACCACATTGTCTCGCGAATCTTGCCGTTGTAGCCGTCAGGTTCCTTCACTGCCATGTAGAGCTTCTCGTGATCTGGATAATAAAGCATCTCGCGATAGTGCGAGATAGGTTTGCGCCAACCGATGATGTCGATGTCGCCGCAGTAAGCGCCATGCCAAGGGAACTGTTGCTTCATCCATGGTTCGCCGTCGGTTTCGCCTTCGTAGAAGAAGCGGCCGATGCCCGATTCACCGAGATAGTCGATTGCCGTCCAAACGACATCGCCAATGACATAAGAGTTGTCATGTACCATTTCCCAGTTCTTGAAAGCATCGCGAGGATAACTTTCCGTCTGCCACATCACACGCTCTGGCACACGCTCATGGTCACCTTTCGCCTTGTGCATCATATAGTTGAAACCTGTGATGTCGAGAACGGCTGCGTGAGGATCGTAGATTTCCCAGTCGCTGTCCCATGCGCATAGAGCTTCCGTAACAGGGCGGGTATTGTCGTGCTTGAGAATGGCGTTCTTCAGTCGCTGTGCGGTAGTTACACTGCTGATGTGCTTGCGCTCTATAATCTCATTGCCGATGCTCCAAGAGATGATGCTTGGGTGGTTGCGGTCGCGGAGAACCATTGCTGCCACATCCGCGCTGCTCTCCTCCTTGAAGCGAAGGTGATAGTCGTAGGTGTTCTTCTCGTCAATCCATCCGTCGAAAGCTTCGTCGATGACCATCAAACCGAGTTCGTCGCAGGCACTGAGGAAGTCCTCAGAAGGAGGATTGTGACTAGTGCGAACGAGATTGAAGCCAGCATCCTTCATGAGTCTTGCCTTGCGATATTCTGCGTTGCGATAAACTGCAGCACCGATTATGCCGTTGTCATGGTGAGCATCGCCACCATTGATTAGTGTCTTCACGCCATTGATACGAAGACCATTCTGCGCATCATATTCAATGGTACGGATGCCGAATATCTCTGTCTTTTCGTCTATCACCTTGCCGTTCTCCAAGACTTCCACTTTCGCCTCGTAAAGGCATGGAGAATCTGTGCTCCAGAGCACAGGGTTGCTGATGGTGAGCTGCTGAGTAACCCTTTCATAGACGCTGTTTGGCGAGATAGTCATCTCTGGACTTTCTGCCGAAACATTCTCTGAAGGCACGGAAACTCTCACCTTGATGTTCTTTGGAGCATTACCTTCGTTCATCAGGTCAGTCTGCACGAGAACAACAGCCTCGTTCTTCTCCACCTTCGGAGTCGTAACGGCTACACCCCAAGGAGTGATGTGAACAGGGTCGCAGACTATGAGTTGCACCTTGCGATAAATGCCCGAACCTGAGTACCAGCGGCAGTTTTTCTGCTGCGAGTTATCCACGCGAAGAGCAATCACATTGTTGCCTACCTTCAGCTGCTTTGTGATGTCTATGACGAAAGGAGTGTAGCCGTAGAAATGACTGCCTACCGAGTCACCGTTCACATAGAGCTTGGAATCCTGATAAACACCATCGAACATGAGATGAACTGTCTTGCCAGCCCATTCCTTCGGCATGTTTAACTGCTTGCGATACCAGCCAGTACCACCTGGCAGATAACCGCCCTCATTGCCCATGGCGTTGTCCTTCTTGAAGTCGCTGTCTATGCTCCAGTCGTGCGGAACGCTGACCGTCTTCCACGCCTTGTCGTTGAAGTCCACGTCCTTCGCTTCCTTGATATCCTGAAGAGAGAAACGCCAGTCGGCATTCCAGTTCTTCTCAATGCGAGCCGATTGCGCCATTGTAACAACGGCAGTCAGCAGACAAACTGCCATGACCAATGTCTTTTTCATATCTTGTTTTTTTTTCGTTATTCAAGGTTTTCATTTCATGCTCCAAGCATCTATTTGCAGCGTTTTTCCGCTGAATATGAATACTACATCGTGCGTGCCGGTAGGGGATAATTTCAATGAAATTGCCTGTGTCTGCGTAGCTTCTGCATCAATGAATGTGCTGACTATGAGTTTGCCTTCCGGATTGTCCAAGCGTACATCCAACTGTCCTTTGCCCTTTGCGGTGATGAGGAGCTTGCGAGCCTTTTTGTTGAACTCCACTCCTGCAACCTTTATCGCACCGATGCTGTCCGTCATTGCCACCATGTTGCCTGGTGTTTCTGTAGCCTCAAAGCGGATGCCGACGGTGGCAAAGGCAGTTTCCATCTGCTGCTGCTCAAACGGATTG
>JAZRXS010000178.1:0-9080 GCA_045600325.1 Prevotella sp. | reverse complement strand
GCTTGTTGTGCTGACTTTCGTTTTCGGCAGAATCTACTGTTCCGTAATTTGTCCGCTTGGCATCATGCAGGACTTCATTGCGCGCATCGGTCGCATTCGCCGCAAGAATCCGTATTCTTATTCAAAGCCAAAGAACTGGCTCCGCTATGCCATGCTTGCGCTCATGGTTGTTGGCGTGGTTGCTTCCGTGGCTATCGTTGTTGAGGTTCTTGCGCCTTACAGCACCTTCGGTCGCATCGTGACATCGCTCTTCCAACCGCTTTACATCATGGCAAACAACCTCTTTGCGTCCATCGCAGAGAGTGCCGACAGCTACGCATTCTACAAGAAGGAACTGTGGATTGAGTCGGGCATCTTCATTGCTGTGACAGCCGTTCATTTCCTTGTGATTGCTGTCCTTGCATGGCGTAACGGCAGAACATACTGCAACACGATCTGTCCTGTAGGAACATTGCTCGGCTTCATCTCACGCTTCTCTCTCTTGAAGATAAAGATTGACGAAACAAAGTGCAGAAAGTGCGGCAAATGTTCTAAGAACTGCAAGGCTGCCTGCATTGATTTCAAGTCAATGACTGTTGACTACAGCCGTTGCGTAACTTGTGGCGACTGCCTTGAGCACTGCTCTTTCGGAGCGCTAAGCTTCTCCCACACGACCTCCCCCGCCCCCTCCACAAGGAGGGGAGAAGAAGCCATCCCGACGGCAACCCTCCCCCCTGTGGGGGAGTCGGAGGGGGTCTCAAGACGTGCTTTCCTCCTTTCTGCTGCCATGGCAACTACTGCCGCAGCTCTCGCAGAAGGCAAGATAAAGCTTGATGGCGGTCTTGCGAAGATTGAAGGCAAGGAATCTCCTAAGCGCACAACTCCTCTCACGCCTCCTGGTTCGCTCTCTGCGCAGAATCTTGCAAAGCATTGCACCGCTTGCCAGCTTTGTATCAGCGAATGTCCAAACAATGTGCTTCGCCCTTCTACCGACCTTGGCAATTTCATGCAGCCAGTGATGTCCTACGACCGTGGCTACTGTCGCATAGAATGTACTCGCTGCTCTGATGTCTGCCCAACATCGGCTATTCGTTCCATTGAGAAGGAAGATCGTTCTGCCATTCAAGTTGGTCATGCCGTGCTTTTGAAGAAAAACTGTCTTGCAGCAAATGGCAAGGCTACTTGCGGAAACTGTGCCCGCCATTGTCCTGTACAGGCAATAGAAATGGTGGCTATAAACCCTGACGATCCAGAATCACCAAAGGTTCCTGCCATCGACGAAATCAAGTGTATCGGTTGCGGTGCGTGCGAAAACCTTTGTCCTGTGCGCCCATTCTCTGCAATTTACGTAGAAGGACACGAGAAACATAAGGAGGTATAAGGTTCGCTCTTTGAGCGAGGGTAAAGGCTAAAAGCTAAAGGCTAAAGGCTTTAGCTGCGCGTAGAATCAATCCGCATGGAGGCCTTTAGCCTTTACCCTTTAGCCTTTACCCTCAATTTGAGTTTACGAAAATTGAATAAAATATGGATAGAAGAGATTTTCTCAAGACTATAGGTGCTGCGGTAGGTACTGCAGCTGTTGGAAGTCAGTTGGCTAGTTGCAGTAGTAGCGGCGACTCTGACCTCGATAAATCCAACAACGATGATTACCAAAGTCAGCAAGACCCTCCAAAGGGCAAGATGACTTATCGCACAACGCCTTCCACTGGCGATAAGGTTTCCATTCTCGGTTACGGCATGATGCGTTTACCTATGATGGAGAAGGATGAAAAGAACCAGGATGCGCCGGATGAAATAGACCAGGAGCAGGTAAACAAACTCGTGGACTATGCTATGGAGCATGGCATCAACTATTACGACACATCTCCTGTCTATTGCCAAGGCAAGTCGGAGCGTGCCACAGGTATTGCTCTCAAGCGTCACCCTCGCGAAAGCTTCTATGTTGCCACAAAGCTCTCAAACTTCTCTGAGGCTGCATGGAGCAAGGAAGGTGCCATTGAGATGTATCGCAACTCAATGAAGGAACTTCAGGTTGATTACATCGACTACTATCTGCTCCATTCTGTAGGTGGCGGTGGTATGGAGACTCTCCATAACCGTTACCTTGACAGCGGAATAATGGATTTCCTCATGGAAGAGCGCAAGGCAGGCAGAATCCGCAACCTCGGTTTCTCGTTCCATGGAGAGGTGGAAGTGTTCGACTGGCTCCTTGCTCATCACGATGAGTATCATTGGGACTTCGTGCAGATCCAGATGAACTATGTTGACTGGCGACCAGAATACAAAGAGGAAGAAAAGAATATCGCAGCGTCTTATCTCTATGACGAACTCGAGAAACGCGGCATTCCTGCTGTTATCATGGAACCACTTCTTGGCGGTCGTTTGGCAAAACTTCCGAAGTTTGTCATCAAGAAACTCAAGGAACGTGCGCCTCAGGACAGTCTCGCGTCATGGGCTTTCCGCTATTGTGGCACATATAAGAACATCCTTACCGTGCTCAGTGGTATGACATACATGGAGCACCTCAAGGATAATCTCCTTTCTTATTGTCCGCTCAAGCCGCTCAACGAAGAAGAACTGGCTTTCCTCTATGATGTAGCAGACGACATTCGTAGCGTGCAGACAGTTCCTTGTACAGGTTGCGCTTATTGCATGCCATGTCCTTACGGCATTGATATCCCGACGATATTCACTCATTACAACAAGTGCCTGAACGAAGGTATCCTGCCTTCTAATCCTAACGATTCAGAATACACTCGCCTGCGTCGCAACTATCTCATCGGACTCGACCGAAAGGTTGCACCAGAGCGTCAGCCTGACCATTGCATCGGTTGTGGTGAATGTCTCTCCCACTGTCCGCAGGAAATCAAGATTCCACGCGAACTCCAGAAGATTGACCAGTTTATCAATGGTCTGAAAGCTGACCTATAATCCCCCTTTTTCTTTATAACCCTTAAGATAAAACTCTTTTGTGCTCTCTGCTTCGGCAGATGAGCACAAATAGGGGGACACCATGATATGACTAACTATTACTATTACCTTATTCCTATGAAGAAACAACTTATAACCATCTGTGCCGTTCTTCTTTCGGCATCTTTCCTTATGCCATCGACAGCAGTAGCGCAAGACCTGAAAATCAACGACAAAGAGTATTTTGAGCGCCAAGGCGTGAATGTGCTCGTCTATAGCAACCTCTTCTCCGGCGGTTTCAACGACGAGAAGAACTCTGGCATCGAACTTATCCATCACGGCGTACGTACAGCTCAGGGCGGTGCTATCCGTTTGAGCAATACTCCTGAGCAGTGGGACCTCGTGCCAGAAACTACCAGTCGCAAGGTTGATGCTGACAACAACAGCATTGAGGTGGCACTTCGCTACAAGCAGTACGACTTTGATTCTCGTGTTGTCGTTACAGGCAAGGGCAAAGCTGTTGAGATTGCAGTTTATCTTGACAAGCCAGTTCCAAAGGAACTTGAAGGCGATGCAGGCTTCAACCTCGAGTTCCTCCCTTCGCAGTATTGGAACAAGTCTTACTTCGTTGATGGCGAGGCTGACCGCTTCCCACGCTATGCAGTAAGCACAACCATCACTCGCCCAAATAGCGAGAAGGTTCGCCAGTACAAGGGCTATAAGACTTACGACGATCGTGGCACAGACCGCTTCGTTGATCCGCTTCCACTTTCTACAGGTCGCAACTTCCTCTTCGCTCCTGAAGAACCTGAACGCATGGTTCGCGTTTCTTCTACAGATGCCGACATCAATCTCTACGACGGTCGTATGCTTGCGCAGAACGGCTGGTATGTGCTTCGTTCCGTTCTTCCTGCTGGCAAGACTGGCAAGGTCGTTTCTTGGACTATCGAGCCAAATGCCGTTGAAGGTTGGGTTCGCAAGCCAAACATCGGCTTCTCTCAGGTAGGCTATATGCCTTCACAGCCAAAGATTGCCGTCATCGAACTTGACAAGATGGACAAGGTTCTCGCCGACGCTTCTGTCTATAAGGTTTCAGAAGGCAAGAACGAGAAGGTCTTCACTGGTGCTGTGGCAGAATGGGGTAGATACTATAAGTACAACTACGTTCGCTTCGACTTCTCAAGCATTTCAGAACCTGGTGTTTACTACATTCAGTATGGCGATACAAAGACTGACAACTTCATCATTGGCGACAAGGTTTACGACAAGATAGGCGATGCAACGAGCGATGTTTGGATTCCTATCCACATGAATCACATGACCGTGAACGAGGCTTACCGCATCTGGCATGGCGAACCTTTCAAGGAAGGCTATCTTCAGGCTCCTGCAAACACTGACCACTTCGACCTTCACAGTCAGGGTGTTATCGATACTAAGTACAAGCCTCTCGAACTCATTCCTGGTCTTAACGTAGGCGGTTATTTCGATGCTGGCGACTACGACATTGAGACTGGTTCAAACATCAGTGTTGTCCAGAACATGGTGAATATCTGGGAGAAGTTTAAGCCACAGCGTGACGAGACTTTCGTAAGCCAGGAGCAGCGTTATGTTGACCTCCACCGTCCAGACGGAAAGCCTGACATGCTTCAGTATATCGAGCATGGCGTGCTCAACCTCATCGCTCAGTCGGAGAATATCGGTCACATGGCACAGTGTCTTTCAAACTCTGTCCTCGACAACTACCACCACCTTGGCGACATCTCTGCCATTACAGACGGTCTTCACTACGACCCATCTTTGAAGCCTTACGAGGTTTCTGCCGACGGCAAGTCGAGCGGTACGCCTGACGATATGTGGGCTTTCACAACACGCAATCCTGATCTCGACTTCCGCGCAGCTACAATGTTTGCCGCTGCAAGTCGTGTGCTCCGTGGCTATAACGACGATCTTGCCGAGCGTGCTCTCTCTGAGTCAAAGCGTCTTCAGTCGGAGGCTCGCGAACTCATGAAGAAAGAGGCTACAGAGGAGAAGGAAGACCTTGACAACCTTGCAATGGTTCTCTCTGCTCACCCTCACCTCGCTCGTGGCATTATCTCTGAGATGGCTACAAACCTCCAGCTCTATATCGCTACTGGCGAAAAGAATTACATTAAGACTTTCGAAAAGCAGATTTGGCCAGCTCTTGACCATCAGCTCACAAATGTCATTGCAAACGCTCTCGACGCTATTCCATACATGGACGCAAAGTATCAAAAGAAACTTCGTCCTTACATCGCTAAATATAAGGATTATCTCGACGGTCTTGAGAAGAACAACCCTTACGGCGTGCCTGTAGGTCTTTCTAACTGGGCTGGCAATGGCGGCGTTATCCAGTTCGGACAGAATGTTTGTCAGGCATCTTACTACTTCCCAGATGTTATCGACAAGAGCTACGCCTTCAAGGTTGCAGCATGGCTCTATGGCTGCCACCCTTACCACAACTACTCTTTCGTGGCTACAGTAGGCGCTACTCGTCCTAAGAATGTCTTCTACGGCAACAACCGCGCCGATCTCTCGTTCATTCCGGGCAACGTTGCTCCGGGCGTACTCTTCCGTAAGCCAGACCACTTCGAGAACTACGACGATTGGCCATTCCTCTGGGGCGAGAACGAAGGTACCATTGCCAACAACACAAGCTACCTCAACTTCTGCCACGCTCTCCAGAACCTTCTCAAGAAGTAAGACCCCACCCAAACCCTCCCCACAAGGGGAGGGCTTAAAATATGCCCCCCGTTCCCGACATGTCAATGTCGGGTAAATCCCTCTTCACATGAAAAAGCTTTTATTAACCACTTCCATTCTATTCGCAGCCCTTTGGGTCTCTCCCCTTGTGGGGGAGTCGGAGGGGGTCCTTGCCCAATCCTTCCGTCTCACTGACCGCGGCTATTTCCAGTCGGGTGGTGTGGATGTGATGGCTTTCGACGACATCTACCCTGAAGGTCATCAGGGCGGTGTGTCTGTCATCATGCACGGCAACCGCGTAGCCACCAATGGCGACCTCCGTCTTGAGGAAACACCGGGACAGTGGCAGGCTGTGCCTAAGCAGCTCAAGCGCACGGCAAAGGACAACACCATCTCAACGACTCTCTGCTATCCTGACTCTTCTCGCCACATGACAGGTTTCAATCCGATGGTTTATCCTGACCTCCACTTCTCTTATAATGTTAGTGTGAAGAGCATCGGCAATGCAGTGGAAGTCACTGTTGATCTCGACAAACCGCTCCCGAAGGAGTATGTCGGCAAGGTCGGTTTCAACATGGAGTTCTTCCCGGGCAGTCTCTTCGGCAAGCCTTGGATCATGGACAACCAGCAGGGCATCTTCCCTCAGCAGCCTAACTCTCCTGTCATTTCAAAGCAGGAGTCTATCATCGACAACGACTGGAAATATCGCGACAAGAGCAAGATGGAGGCTTCCATACCTCGTCTTAAGGGCGAAGGCTACAGTCCTATCAATGCCGACCTCATCACTGCAGAACCTTACGCAGTGGGACGAATCTTCACTTCTCGTCCTGACGACGATCTCAACCGACTCACTATCGAGAGCAAGACTGCCGACATGGCACTCATTGACGGTCGCATGAACCACAACAACGGCTGGTTCGTGCTGCGCTCTCTCGTGCCAGAAGGAGCTACCAAAGGCGCTATCCGCTGGATTATCCGTCCTAATGTGGTCAAGGATTGGCATTATGCTCCTGTTGTACAGACTTCTCAGGTAGGCTATCACACCAACCAAGATAAGGTGGCAGTCATTGAAACGCTGACCCCCTCTAACTCCCCCACAAGGGGAGAACAGAACCCTGCGGACGTGGCCAACGCCTCCCCTGTGGGGAGGTCGGGAGGGGTCGCCCGCCTCCTCCGTTTCACTGCCGACGGCGAGCAACTTGTTCGCGAGATTACTCCAAAGCAGTGGGGTGATTTCCTTCGTTACAAGTATTATCAAGTAGATTTCTCTGACATCAAGGAGAGCGGACTCTATCAGGTGGAATATGCCGGCTCTCGCTCTTCTGTGTTCAAGATTTCAGACGATGCTTACGACCGTGGCGTTTGGCAGCCTGTCATGGAGTACTTCCTCCCTGTACAGATGTGCCACATGCGCGTTGCAGAGAAGTATCGCGTATGGCACGACGCTTGCCACCTCGACGATGCCCTCATGGCACCTCCGGGCAACCATATCGACGGCTATGTGCAGGACGCTAAGAACCTTCCGTTTGCTCCTAATACTCAGGTTCCTAACCTGAACTTCGGCGGTTGGCATGACGCTGGCGACTTCGACCTTCGCGTAGAATCTCAGGCTGGCGAGATGTATAATCTCACGCTCATCAAGGAGGCTTTCAATCCGCAGATTGATGTCACTGCCATCGACCATCACAAGCATGTCACTGAAATCCATCAGCCGGACGGTAAGGACGATGTTCTCCAGCAGATTGAGAACGGCGCACTGACAGTCGTTAACGGCTATCTTGCGCTCGGCAGACTCTATCGCGGCATCATTTGCGAAGACCTCCGTCAGTATGTTCTCCTTGGCGACGCTTCTGCCATGACAAACAATAAGAAGGGCGACCATGATGACCGCCGCGTCTATACCGAAGACAATCCTGGTCGTGAACTCTCGACCGCTGCCAACCTCGCCGCTGCTTACCGCGTTCTTCAAGGCTACAACGACACCCTCGCAGTACATTGTCTCAACATTGCGAAGGAAATCTTTGAACATCATTATGCAATGACCCCCTCTAGCTCCCCCACAAGGGGAGGACAGAACCATGCGGATGGTGTCAACGCCTCCCCTGTGGGGAGGTCGGGAGGGGTCTTACTTCACCCTGCCGCAGAACTCTATCTTTCTACTCGCGACAAGAAATACCTCGACTTCATCCTTGACAACCAAGACGCCATCATCCGCACCATCGACCGTACAGGCTGGTACATGACTCGCATCGAACAGCTCTGTGCTGTTAGCAAGGATAAGAAGATGAAACGTTTCAGCAAGGCGTTCCGCGAGGCTCTTCCTGCCTATAAGGAACGACTACAGAAGCAGATGGCAGAGACTCCTTACGGCGTGCCTTACCGTCCACACATCTGGGGAGCCGGTTGGGACATTCAGAGCTTCGGCGCCAAGTACTACTACTTCGCCAAGGCTTATCCGGAACTCTTCGACAGCAAACCTGTCTGCAACGCCCTCAACTTCATTCTCGGTTGTCATCCAGGCACTAACACAGCGTCCTTTGCCGGTGGAGTTGGAGCGAAGTCCGCTACCGTAGGCTATGGTCTCAACCGTGCTGACTGGAGCTATATCCCAGGCGGTGTTATCTCAGGTACAGCCCTCATCCGTCCTGACTATCCGGAGCTCCTCACATTCCCATTCCTTTGGCAACAGACAGAATACGTCCTCGGTGGCGGTTCGTCAAATTATCTGTTCCTCGTCCTCGCCGCAAAGCAGTTGTTGGAGTAATAAAAAGAGGTTTTTGAAAAAAGAGTGCCCCCTGAAAGTCATCAAGACTTTCAGGGGGCACTCTTTTTTATTTGCCGACTAGCACTACTTTGCATGAACGACGTTGATGAGGCGCTTTGGCACGATGATGACCTTCTTAACTTCCTTGCCATCAATGTACTTCGCTGTGCGAGGGTCTGCCATTACGGCTGCCTCGATAGCCTTGTTGTCAGCATCAGCAGGGAACTCGATGTCGAAACGTGCCTTACCGTTGAACGAAACGCCGAGCTTCATAGTACTCTCAACGAGGTACTTCTCGTCGTAAGCAGGCCACTGAGCGTCGCAAACAGTCTGCTCGTTGCCGAGAGCGTGCCAGAGTTCCTCGGCGATATGTGGCGCGAAAGGTGCGATACAGATAACGAGAGACTCAAGGAGCTGCTTGTTGTTGCACTTCTGCTGTGAGAGCTCGTTCACGCAAATCATGAAGGCAGAGATGGCTGTGTTGTAAGAGAACGCAGGGATGTCTGCTGATACCTTCTTGATGAGCTTGTGGACAGACTTGAGATTGTCTGCTGTTGGTTCGCCGTCAGCAGGGAGGAACTGTCCGTCGCGGTTGTAGTAGAGTGCCCAGAACTTCTTGAGGAAGCGGTGGCAACCGTCGATACCGTTAGTGTCCCAAGGCTTTGACTGCTCTACAGGACCGAGGAACATTTCGTAGAGACGGAGA
>JAZRXS010000177.1:0-20894 GCA_045600325.1 Prevotella sp. | reverse complement strand
ATTTCGACGTCACCGTCCTTGAGGCAGGCGGCAAGTTCCGTCCGCTGTCATTGCCGTTCGACGCGCTTTCCTCACTCCGCTCCACAGGACTTTACTTCGACGAAAGGCTCATCTCGCTCATCATGCCAAACATGCGCATCGCGAAAACACCCGACCAGGTGGTTGTTTACGGTCGCGGTCTTGGTGGCACAACAACTCTTGCCACAGGCAACGCCGTTCGTGCTGACAAGGGCTTGAAGAACATCGGCATAAACCTCGACGAGGAGTTTGACGAGCTCTATCGCGAACTCCCCATCACCACCGACCATCAGCGCTATTGGTCGGAGATTACGCGCCAAACATTCTACGCCATGGACGACCTCGGTTTCTCGCCACAGGCAATGCCGAAGCTTCTTCGTCCGTCGCAATGCCGACTCTGCGGACATTGTTCCATCGGTTGTCCGCACGGAGCAAAATGGGACACGCGCGAACTGCTCGATGACATTAAGGTAATCACCAACTGTCGGGTGGAACGATTGGAGATTGGCGACCGCAACGTGAAGCGCGTCATCGCAAAGAAAGGCTTGCGCACCATGACCTTCGAGGCAGACATCGTGATACTTGCCGCTGGCGGTTTGGGCACACCGCAAGTGCTCTCGCAGTCGGGCATAGAATGTCAGCCAACGCTCTTCGTTGATCCCGTTCTCTGCGTCGCCGCACCTATGGAGAAAGCGCATCAGGACCGCCAACTTCTCATGCCATTCGTGAGCAGTCGTGATGACTATATCATCTCGCCTTATATGGACTGGCTCAGTTTCTTCTTCAACAGCAAGTGGCGCAAGCCGAAAGACGGTATGGTCAGCCTTATGATAAAGATGGCAGACGAGGAGCAGGGAAGCGTTGACAGTGGAAAAGTTCGCAAGACGCTTACAGCACGCGATCAGGAAATCCTACAGCGTGGCGTTAACGACTGCCAAGAGATTCTCATGAAGGTTGGCGCACGCAAGGAAGACATCATTCTCGGCACACTCAATTCTGGTCATCCGGGAGGCATGCTGCCGCTCACAATAAACGAAGCCGATACGCTCCACAGCCCTCTCCTACCCGACAATCTCTACGTAGCAGATGCCAGCCTTCTGCCAGAATCCCTCGGACTTCCGCCAATACTCACCATTATGGCACTGGCAAAGAAAATAGTCAAGCGAATCATAAACTAAACAAAGATTCAACCAAAGAATAAGCATAGATTTTTATAACTCTTTTGGGTTGAATTTGGTAGAATCCTTGTTAAAATTTCAATCACTGCATAACAGCGTTAAACCTATATACAATGAAAAGATTATTAACCCTGCTGCTCCTTGCAGCTTCAACACTTACTATTATGGCACAGACCACAATTCACGACTTCACAGTCACTGACAACAAGGGCAACGACGTTGCACTCTCACAGTACAAGGGCAAGGTTCTGCTCATCGTAAACACCGCCACTGCTTGCGGTTTCACTCCTCAGTATGAGGATCTCGACTCGCTCTACGACGCTTATGCTGCCAAGGGACTCGAGATTCTTGATTTCCCTTGCAACCAGTTTGGCGCACAGGCACCAGGCACTGACGAGGAGATTCAGGAGTTCTGCACATTGCGCTACAACACGCAGTTCCCACGCTTCAAGAAGATTGATGTCAACGGCGAGAATGAGATTCCTCTCTACACATTCCTCAAGTCGCAGAAGACATTCGCCGGCTTCGACCCACAGCACCCGCTGACAAGTATTCTCCACAACATGTTCTCAAAGGCAAATCCTGACTACGACAAGAATGCCGAGATCAAGTGGAACTTCACAAAGTTCCTCATCAACCAAGAAGGCAAGGTCGTAGCACGCTTCGAGCCAACAGCCACAAAGGAAGTCCTCGCTCCAGCCATCGAGGAATTGCTGAAATAACTCATCCAAATTTTGCAAATGCCCAACTTGAGTAATATACCACAAATCCCGAACCAAAAGACAAGAAATCCAAGGTTCGGGATTTTCTTTTTCTCACATTATCAAAGAGGGAAGAGGGATTTCGCTAATAAAATTTGTTTATTTCAATAGTAAGTTGTAATTTTGCGGTCGAAAGAATGAAAAACTATCACGATACATATTCAGTACACTGTGCCTTTTCATAATGCCTACCCTCGTCTTTGCGCAGGGTGACAGTGCTCGCTATGCCATGAAGGTTGATGCAAGCTTCATGACAGGTTACACCGTTCCGCACAGTGCAGCTGCCAGAAGAATACTTACTGGCAACAAGATACTCACGGGTTATAGTTTGAACTTGTCATGGCAAGCGAAGGGCGACAGCGTAAGCGGCCTTGGTTTGGAATATGTCTATGCGCCAATAGGCGACGATGTGCAGCACTGGGAGAACATGCGTGGTATTGACACACCGTATCAGGATCCGCACGGCATAAGCATCGTGGGCCATCATGAGGCCATGTACAAGAACATAGGCATACACGTAGGTTTCGGCTACTACCTGAAGCACGAACCACAACAGTATGACGACCCGCAGAGTTCAGTTTTTGAGACTGCCGGCCTTCGCTACTATCTCCCACTCGACCGCCGCCGCTTTTACATCGGTTACAATATCCGCGCCCGAGGCATCACCGCCGACTGCTTCCAGTTTGCCTTTGGTTATCAGTTCGGCAAAAAGGTAGCACAATGATCAGACGTTCTTATTGCACCTAAATTGGCGATGAACCAACAATATTCCCAAAAACCGTCACCCGTCCACAGTTTCCATATCAGATTTTTTTATAACTCATAGGAATACGAAACTTTTTCCTAAGGAAAAAAATATTATTCCATAGGAAAAAGCATCATAATCCATAGGGAAAAACAGTGCAACGCCTAAGCTTTCGGCCTTCAACCTTTAGCTTTTAGCTTCAAACTTGTTGAATTATTGTATCTTCGGATATGCTCCTGGGGTGTATTGGAAACGGTGTGTTGGCTGATAGTGCTTATAGAGGAATGCTATCTGAGCCTTGGTGAATTCGTGGCAATTGGTTTGAACAACATAGTCGTCACCTTTTGTCTCTGATTCCTGATATATCTTGGTAATCCAATATCTGAAGACTCTGAGAGCTGTATTCATGCTGAAATGATACTTGAATATTTCAAGCACATCATTTGTTACCGCACCGGTAGGCAGGATGGCTGCAATAAGTTGCTCGTTGGTCATTGCGTTGATTTCTGCATCCGTCAAGCTTTGATTACGATTACCCTTCTTAACAACTTCTCTTGCCACATCAAGGAGTATAGGACCTTGACCGGTGTATCCATTCTCGTTGAAGAGGAAAGAAGGCGAGTCCTCATCCTCACGTACGAAGAGGTTGCTTTGCATTACGGATGTCGGCATAGGATATCCCAGTTTGCCCGCTACCAACGCGCGGTTGTCCTTGAAGACATTCCTGTCGTAGTAGCAACTGAACATGATGCTCTCGTTCTTACCATCTGCTTTAGTGCTATATCCGCCAACAGTAGGGTGTGCCTCGCTGCCTGCTCCTGTTGCCTCAACAACACCGCTATGGTATGACGCCATGACGGTACCATTGTTATAGCCCACAAGTCCACCGACCTTTCCTGTGCCAACAACCTTTCCGATATGTGTGCAGCCAATAACGAAACTGTTGTTTATACCCACGATACTGCCTGTATAATCAGAATGACTTGACGTTTGCTTGACTTCACCGTCGATGGAGCAGCTGCAGATAAGACCATTGTTCTCATGAGCTATCACGCCGCATCCCTGTACCTCAACGACATTCTTGAAGTTTATCTTGTCAACAACAGCATTAGGTCCAAGGGTATGGAAGAAGTGTTCACCATAAAGGTTTGAGATGTTTCGACCGTTAGCAAGGAATATACCATCAAATGGTTTTCCTTCTGTACCAATGCCTATCCACTGAACCAACTTGCTGGTATTGATAGAGCCATCATTATTTGTTGGAAGACTTGAGCTTGGCTGCATTGAGATGTCGGCATCAAGCTTAATAAACTTACCAGCGAATGTTCTGCCATTCTGCACCTCGTAAGCGAAGCTGAGAAGCTGGTTTGCCGTAGAGATGGTGTAAGGATTTGTCTCCGAACCATCGTTGCCGTAGATGTCCACGATTGTAGGATTTGACTCGTCAGGAGTCTTATTGTACAGCCATGTAGCATCGTCAGCCGTTGCCTTGGTATCGTCAACGATAGTAACGCCAGCCTGATCACGATTGGCAAGGGATGGAGCTGAAGAGAGGAATGTAAGCATCTTCTTCAAGGCACCCTCGTCAGGTGTCTCAACATATTCCCAATCCTGATAAGAAGCGCCTACGGTCATCGTCTCGTCCTTATGGTTGAGGTTGATGGTGATGGTGGTACACTTGCCAGGATAGAACTTTACAGGATTTGCCAACGAGGCACGATAGCCCTGCTTTATGGTCTTGTTGACAGGGTCGTTCTTCATTGGGTCAGGATAGGTGACATCGAAGCTAAGCTCCAGATTCTTCACAGCATCACCGAATGTAGAAAAGAAGTCAGCATCCTGAGGCACTGTGATGCCATAGAACGTGAACAACTTGCTTGCTCCCTGGCCATCGCCATCAGGATTGGTGTTCCAGAGTTTCATATCCTTGCGCTGATTGTACGCAGGCTTAGTGCTTGCGTCCGACCACAACGTATTCAATGCCGTCTGCTCGTTATTAGTCAGCAAGGCATCAACATCATGACTCTGCTGCTTCCAGCGATAGAGCGTAGGCTGGTTCTTCAGCTTCATGTTTGAAACCTTCGAATAGGCATCGCGCTCCGTGCCGTAGAAGCCACTGATGTTCACGATGACACGTACGCTGCTGAGGGCATGATAATACTTGATGTTGGCAACGGAATTATCCGCTGTCAGCTCGGTATCGTATGTCAGGAGAAGGTCTTCGTCGCGCAGCTTCTGCGAATAGCCGAAGGTAACCTCCTTCTCCTCAGTTCCCACGGTAGTGGTGATGGTCTCAGTGGTAGCCGTAGCAGGGTTATAGTCTATAACCTCGCTGGCATCGAGAGGATTACCGATAGCGCCGTAGTAGGTATCGAAAGTATGCTGCGTACCGTCCTTGTCGTAGTAATACTCACTCTTCTTCCAGTCGAAGGAACCGTTATCCTTAGGAAGACTGTAGCCGACGAAGGTATGAGGACTCTTGGCATCACTCCAGTAGATACGCTCAGGATGCTGTCCTGCTTCCTCTGAGGCAGCAGAACTACCAGTCTGCTTATCACGCTCCCATGCACCACTGGCGTTAGCATTGAAGGCAACGTCCTTGTAGGTGAATCTTTGGATAGGACTATCCTTACGCTGTATCTTCGTAAACGTCATACGGTCGCCGGAAACGAACTGGAAGCGGCTTATGCGGTCTTCAAGATAAACGACATCAGAAGCAGCACGAGACTTCTGACCTGACACAATGCTCGGATTTATGCCAGTGAGTTCAACAGCGTCTGTCTGTGATGCTGTGCCGGAAGTTTCATCATAATCCTTACAGCCACCAAGCATGATTGCAGCTGCAAAGAGAGGTACTATTCTAAACTTATATTTTATCATTATTAACTAACTGTTCAAATTTAGTTTTATAATCTCAAATGACCACTATATTATATCAATAAATTTAACTTATTGTACTTATTTCGTATATCGGCAATCAGTCTTATAAGTATAATTTATTGATAATAATTCGTTGACTTACTGCAACTTCATTGTTACTTTATACAAATGTCCCTGCTTGAATTCTGTCGTGTCAAGAGTCATCTTGTATCTTCTATTATCGTCACGCAGCCAGAAGGTGGCATTCTCAGTGAGCACACAAGGTGGAACGATGAGGCGGTAGGTCTTGCTGCCCACGTTGTGGCAGGTATAGATGCCCGTATTAGGTATCTTTGAGCCTTGGTAAGAAGTTCCCAAGCCACCGATGGAAGTGATGCCACCGCTGAAAGGATGCACTACGGCGTGCTTCTGATCCTCATCGATGGAAGCGATGCCAAGAACCTTGCCGTTATGGTCATAGGCGCAGCTTGACTTCTGACGATAGCCATAGGCAGATGTTGACTTACATGCTTCAGCATAGTAGTCGCCAACGACAATCTCCTGCTGGTCGATGTCAGGCATTCCTTCAAGGGTGAGAATGGCATTACCTGAGATCTTATCTGCCAAGGCACCATCATCGATGGTTACGACGAGGCACGCAAGAACGTGGTTGAAGGTAAGATGAATATTCTGCGGACCTGTCTGGCTGAACTGCTGTGCCCAGAGAAGGTCGGAGGCGATGTAGTTCTTCTCACGCGACTGATCATGATGGAACACATTGCAGTACTGTCCTATAAGGTTTTTTTCCTTATCACGGAAAAGTCGCTCCTCTGTCCATGATATTGCTGTGAATACATAAGGAGTTGCTTGCGACATATAGTAGCTGAAGATATCCGTTGAGCCGTTATATTCATAGCTTCCTGTCACATCAAAATGCTCTTCACTGCTCATAGTTCTCCATGCCGAGCCGTCCCATCGAAGGAGCCAGAAAGAGTCATAGGTATTACCCCATGTGCTCTCGCCGAGCTGAGTATCTTTCACAAAAGGACATATTATCCTCAGGCGTACAAGGTCGCCTACAGCAAACTGATTTCCTTCAACATTGGCACGAGAAGCCTGTTCGCCGTCAAAGTTTTCTATTGAGGATGTTATGGTCAGCGGCTTTTGCACAGCAACGCCCTGCTCCTCATTATCTGTGGAACATGCTGCAAGCACAAGGGCTGCAAAGGCAAGTATGTAATTATGTATATTTCTCATTTTCATTGCTATTATCCCCGCCCCCGTTCGGGGGTTGGGGGGCTTGGAGTTAGAGGGGCTTTTAATTAGGCTGCTTCAATACATCCCATCCACTACACTCGTCGCCAGGCTTTCCGCTGACGAGCTGCGGATAGGTATGGTCGTAGCCCACAGAGCCTACCTGATAGCGAGCGCGACATTCGTGTCCACTCTTGCCAGGATAGTTGGCATCGGTGTTATACTTGTAGATGGCATAGTTCATAGCCTTCCAAGGAGCAAGGCCGTAGAATTCCTCAACCTTACGGTCGGAATTAAGACTGCCAAGCGACACCTTCTTGTCGAGGAGGTTATCGTTCTGCGCACATAGGATACGCGACGAACGACCACGGATGTAGTACCAGATGGAGTAGTTGTCGGCAATACCTCCAATGGCAGTAGCATCCTTTGAGGCTTCACGGATATCCTTGTTATAGTAGTTGCACATGAAGCGGCTCCATGTAGGCTTGTTTGAATAAGGCTTCAGCGGCACTTTCGGAGCAAGGTACTGGTCATTGGCAATCATGTAAGCCCCGAGAAGAGCACCGCCACTGATATTGTCCGCTGTGCGCATGCAACCGTACATTGTCATATTGTCAGCTGTTCCGACAAGTGCTCCAGTGGCATCACCTTCATGAATACAGCCCACGACATAGCTGAGTCCCTCAAGGCTATGGGCGATGGCATTGTAATCAGTAAGGGTATTGTTTGCCTTTACCGAGATACCCACGATGTAGCAACCCCATCCTGTCACCTTGTCGCCGTCTTTAGAAGGAGTGGCTGTGTTGAGCAGACCAATGGTGTGGTAGCCTTGCAGCATAAGGTTGCGGATGGCAGAGTCCTTGACATAGCCGAAGAGATAACCACCAGCGACGTTGAGGTTCTTTATGGTATGTACCACAGGATTCTCTATTTCTGTATATGCTATGCGAGGATCCTCAGCATCGGTGAAAGTCATATTGCCCGAAGCATCAAGGGTGACAATCCTCTTAGGAGCTCCTTCGAAGAATCCGCGGAAAGGATTTTCCGATGTACCAATGGCATTTATCTTCATGTCCTTGAAGTCGAGGTCGCGGTCGAGATAGACTGTAAACGGACGAGTGAGACTCGCAGAATAGAAGTTGTAGGATCCCTTGAGATAGTCCTCGACAGAGTAAGCCGCCTGAGTACCCTCGGCAGGATAGTAATGCTCGTAGAATATGTAGCCTTCTTCCTCAAGGACATCCTTGTCAACCCACTGGGCATTCTTCTCGTCGTTCACCCTTGACCATCCGTATGTCTTAGGCACCTTGCTGATGGTTCCGTTAGGATTTGTAATAGTGGAATATTCCTTTACGAGGCGGTAGATAGGATGCTCGCTGCCATGCTTGCCAGCAGTACCGTTGACAAGACTTATGAACTCAAGGAACTGTCCCTCGTTGGTGATATGGAACTCAGGTGCGTAAGGTTCATTGCCACGAGGAATAGCATCCTTGATGGCATTCTTCCACCATGAGTATCTGTCATTGTCAAATTCTGACTGAGTGTCGTCGGCTGCTTCACCGGCTATATCTGCATCCTGATCTATCCACGAGATATTCTCGCCCGGAGTGATGGTAAGCTGATTATAGCGATAACCTACTACAAACTCGTAGCTATAGCCAGGACGCATCTCAAGACCATTAGGATAGGCGGTCTCGCCGTCTTTCTTCATATCGTCGAGTGCGAAGATGTGATAGTCGGATTCGCGCTTGTAGTCGGTACTGAACTTATCACCTCCATTGACATCGCTAAGCCAGATCTTGATACGAGTCCAAGCAGGCAGGGTAAGGATCTCACCACTTGTTTCGCCTTTGCTCATATCATAAGGGATAGTGATAAGGTGGATGCGATTGTTCAAGGAACCAGTGAAGACAGGGCGCTGCACACTCTCCGCAATATAGTTTGCGTCTTTATCTGCAAAGCCAACAAGGTTCGACTTCTTTGTTTCGTCAAACTCCCACTCTTCCAACTTCGAGAAGTTGGTTGTAGCATCGTAAGCAGCCTTTGTCATACCCCTCAGCGTTCCTTCCTCAAGGTCAACACCAGCAGGCATACACATTCTGTTATAGACAGCTGCTACGGCAGCGGCAGCTTCCTCTGCGGAATTGACTGTCACCTGCTCACCATTGACGGTGAAAGTCTTAGGGTAAGTCATATCTGTGCCGTCATTCTCCGTATTGTCAGCATTGTCCTTGCGCTTATAGTCTTCTGGGTCAGTACTGATCTCTGCCCATGCAAACTGGTTGCCCGAGTTCTTCAGCGAGAACATTATTCGGCTTCCTACATGACGAAGGGTGAGCGGGATGGCATTCGTAGGACCAGAGACGTTAACCCAGTCGGAAATGAGGTAGTCAGGATAATATGACGACTTTGAACCGCTACGAAGGGCATTGGAGTTGTTGCTACGGCTCCATGCACGATAGCGGAGCGTCTTTCCGTTCTCCCATGTGATGGAGTCTTTCTCCTGCTGGTATTCCTTTGCCAGTGTTCTGTCGCTACCACTTGGAGAGTAATTACCCTTCAGACGGGCGAGATAGGAATCCACCCAGTCGCCATTGCTCTTCTTGTCAGAATATGCAACAACCCAATCCCTGCCAAGAGAGATGTTGGTAGAACCTGAGGCATACTTTCTGCGGAAGTAATAGGTGTGGAAATCCTCGGTACTCCAGTCGAATGACTTTGTATCGCTATTGTAATACTGACGATAGATGACCATGATATCGTCGTCATTGAACAAACCTTTCTCGTCGTATGATACTCGTGAGACGAAAGGACTTGACACTGTGGCATTGAAATTCACAGCCTTTCCTATGAGACTCTGCTGTTCCGGAGTCAGGTTCTCTGTATAGTCATCATCCAGCGAGCAGCCTGTCAGCAACAATGCAGACAAGAAGCAATTTAGAATTATGAATTTGGAACTTATATATTTCATTATTTTCTATTTTCAGTCTTCATTCATTAGCCTTTAGCCTTTAGCTTTTAGCCTTTAGCCTCGCGATGAAATCGCGAACCTTACTTATACTTAGGATATTCTGGTGTATGATTTTCCACCTTTGTTGATGCACTTTCACCGTCAAAACAGTTCTGTACATTTCCTGTAATCACTGCGTCAGAGCCGAACATTGTGCCTTTTACCTTGGTATTGATAACCTCAGCACGCCAGCCGGATGATGTTCCTTTGTAAGGAACCCAGTATTCACCGTAGTTATTCTTTTCCTTATGGACATTAGCTTCCCATTCGGATGCAGGGAGCGCAAAAGGATTGGCAGTATCTTCTTGTTTCGTAGTATAGATGCCATTCAAACCACAGAAGAGGGCTTCTGCTCCTATACGATGAGTGTATAGCACAGGTCTTGTCCATAGAGTATAGGTATTGCCACTCTTGGTATAGTATGCCACGCCGTCGGTCATAACGGTTTGAAGGTCAGGATTCTCCACTTTTTCCATCTTGCCATCACCAGCAGGTATAGTAGCTGCCTTACGGACATTTGGTTTTGCCTGTGCTATCTCATTGCAGATATACAGATCAGGAAGAGTGAACTCGATATATCCGGAACCGTTATTCTCGTAGAGGGTTGTTGTTGTTTGATAAAGAGCATAATTTGTTGTTACATCATAGACATCGTTGCCGCCACCTGTGAAGGTTATGGCGTGTCCCTGTGCGTCAAGGTGTCCTGTAAAGACAAAGCCTGCAGGAAGCTCAGAAGCGTCAATGGTTATATCCTTATGAAGGATGAAGTAGTCGCCATGATGCTCACCGCCCTTATAAGCCTGAGCGAAGTATTTCTTCCATGTTGCATCGGTGAGATACTGGTTCTTTGTACCATCCTCTCCATTGGTTTCTTCATTGTAGAAGCCACCATCGGTAACCTTATCGCCGCTGACTGTTTTGCCTAAAGTGTATGCACGCTGCCATGAGCTTCCGGCAATGGAAAGGCTGTTGCCATTCTGGTTGTCTATGCCGTACCAGTCATCATCTGACTTGGTGTTGTTCCATATCTCAGCGCCCGAAGAGTTGTAGTCAACAGACTCAGGACTGATACGCAGATAGACCACTGTCTGATAGTTTGCGTCAAGGTCGAAAACGAACTCCTTGGCATACTGAAGACCATTGCTGAGGGTAAGGTCGAAGTCTATCTTGTTTGTCTTGGCATAATACTCCTGCTTCTTTGTCTGATTCTCTGTGCCATCGCTGTTCTTCACACCTTCCTCATCGTACATGACATTGTCTATCAAAGTGTAAGTAGGGCGTGCGATGATGTCATAGACAGGTACCTTGCCATAGTTGATCTTACGGATGTTGCAGGCAGCCTCTGCCTTTGCCACGTCATCCGGATATTTTGACAAAGCTGCTTCGTATGCCGATTTCTTTGCTGCCCATTCGTCGTCTGTAGGGAAGTAATAGATTTCGCTATTGATGTCCATATAGACGAGGAAGTCCTCATTGAGAGATTCCCCCTTCTTATTCTTACTGCCACTTTCCTCAACGAAATGCGGAACGACCTTACGAGCAGTCTTCCACTTTGGAGTAAGGGTATGGTGGCCATTGGAACCTGCAGCCACAACATCCTCAACACCTGCCAGAACATCAACATTGCTGAAGTGGAGCTCTGTGGTCTCTGGATTGTCCTTGCCTGAAGTTTTCTCGTCATCACTCTTCTTATAGCCCTCGAGAGTCACGCCCTGACCGAGGGCAGGGTCTATGAGCACGTATGCCAGTACGCGGCAGAGACGATGCCGGAAAGGCAGTTCTATGCGTGCTACGGTAGCCGACAGACGTGTCTGTGCAGGCATACCGAGATACTGTGCAAGGAGGGTGTAGTTGCCTGTTGACACACCGCCAGAGAGTTTGTCGGTCTGGTTGGAGTGAAGACCTGGGGCAGAAGAGGTATTTACATCGTCTGCTGACAAACGACTATTTGTACCTGCCCCGTAACGCAATGGTTCTGGCACATACTGTCCTTCGAAATAGTGTGCGCCATTGCCATGCCACCAGGCATTCTCACCTTCGCCTTCCGCCTCTCTATACTTAAATGTATATACAGCCCATTTTGATTCTTTATCTACAGCATACTGATTGCCAGAAGGTCCGTCGAGTTCCTGGTCATCCTTCAAAGCTGTTCCTGCCAACTTGAGGATAGCGACCTTCTCTGTTGTGGCCTCATTGCCCACACTTCCGTATGTGATGTCGAGTCCCTGCTTGAGAGGCGTTATCAGCCAATCCTGCGACTCCGCAGGAACGTCAACTTTTGAATCATCATCGTCGTCTGCACGACTCAAAGCTCTTGACGCACTTATCTGCAATGCATCATTGACACTGACGCCACCGACATTTATCAGGTCGCCGTCGCGTTCAAACGATGTATTGATAATCTCGTCCATATCCTGACAGGCAGTCAGCATACAGCAGGCAGAGAGTATATATAATAATCTGTTCTTCATTCCTATCAATAGTTTATATCAACAGTTGGAATTGCACCACTACACTTACCTATGACGCTCTCTATTGTCTCGCCGTCGAGACGGTCAGCAACGCCCTTATAGGTAGTGTTCCACCAGTTACCCTGACATTTGTAATCGCCAGCAGTAATTGTTCCTGTATAGTGCTTATTATCTTTTTCGTACTGAGCTCTACCAACAACGGCACCCTTCGTTTTTTCGTCACTTGAAGGTGCAAGCCAGCTTACACAGTCAACGATAGAAACCGCAGGGTCTTCAAAGACGTTTTGTATGTCCTTTCGCACAGTACCACCAAGGATTCCACCATAGTAAACTGTCGCACCGCTTGGTGTTGTCTTTGCTTCAAGCAATGTGTTGCCGTTTGAATGGAAGATACAGCCCTTGATGGTGGCATGCGAAGCAGAGGCGACAATACCGCCTGCGTAACGACGGGCATCAGAACCGATAGTAGGATCGGAAGCTGACCTACCTGCATCAGGCAACCAAGCGAGAATCTTGCCCCTTACCTGACAGTTCTCTATCGTAGCACCATGACTTGCCCAGCATACAAGACCAGAAGGAATTGCTGCCTGAACGTATGCGTCATCAGCTATCTTCACCTTGATATTGCTTATCACAGCATTCTCACCTCTTACGGAGTAAGCTAACGGTGCAATGGCATCAGTAGAGATGAGTACCTTGTCCGTTTGGTTGTTGACAGCAGGAGTAGCAATAAGCGGTGTAGCAAGATTGATGGTAAGGTCGTAAAGCTTACCTGTGATGTTAGAGAAGAGCATGGCAGAAGTATGCTTTGTCTCGTAAGCTGTTGCTTTGCCGTTGACCTCTGTAGTTGGTATCTGAACAGGTTCTGCACCTGTTATTGTTATCGTCTTGTTATTTCCGTCAAGCTCGCAATAGAGGTTACCGTTGCAAACGTCGTCCTTTGTTGAGACGTCTTCATGCTGCAGACCAATGAATTCGCCGTCTGTTCTTTTCCAAGAACTTGCATCGACAGTAAAGCTTGCAGCAATACGATATCTCTTATCATCCTGGTTATAAGTGCTGTTAAGCAACGCCTTCAGCTCTTCCTGGCAGTCAAGGACATTATGGTATTTGGCAGATGTATTGGCATTTGCATTTGCACCATCACCATCAAAGCTGTTATCAGCCAATGTTGGCCAAGAGTTGTTGGAAGCACGAAGTTCTTTCTCCGCTTTTGCACCTATGATATTCTTATACTGAGTGCCCTGCAGCAGTGTTATGCCGTATTCATTGACATTATTCGTCACACGACCATCAGCATAACCCACAATACCACCAGCAGCAGTGACATCGCTTGTTCCCTTTACGGCAGCATTGACAGTACAACCATCGATAACCGGCATGGTGGCACCTTGGATTGATGCAGTTGTGGATTCAGCAGCAATACCACCGAGATAGCCTGTAGTGCCATACACAGGCAATGTAGAGGTACACTGATATATGGTACCGTGGTTCTGCACTACAAGACCTGCCTTGTTGACACTTGAAGTGCCGTAAGGTATGACATTGATACGCTCCAGAGTACCATTGTTTGTCTGTGCTACAGCAGAAGCTACAGAAGCAGAACCATTGTTCATCACGATGGTGCCATTGATGATGGAGCCGGAAGACTCTATAGTACCAAGGAACTGGCTTGAAGTAGTGAACTTGGCACCTGCCATGTTGAGCGTTGCCTTCAGCGTCTTGTCAGCATAATTGCTCCAAGGGTCAGGAGATGATGTTTCGCTCTTCACATCGCCAACCTTCTTTCCCGCAGGGATCTGGTCACCTTCCTTATAGTATTCGGTAGTGATCTTCTCGTCGAGGTTAAGAGAGTTTGAAACGACGATAGCTACATTGCCCGACTTATTGTCTGTCTCGCTGCTTAGGAAGTCAATGAGATCCTGACGAGAGTTGATAAGGATAGGGTCACCATTCTGACCGTAGTCATCACAGATGGTAGATGTGGCTATCTCTGTCCAGTCCTCTATCCACGCTGTGATATATACAAGACGGTCTGTAGAGAGTGTAGCTGTGATGGTAAGGTGCTTGCCTGCCTCAAGGTTGTATGCAGCCATGGCAAGTTTCTGCATATCGCTGGCATCAGCAGAACTGTTATAGTTCTCGTCATTGGCTGCAAAGAAAGAGAACTTCAGACCAGAAATATCTATGGCAGCGATCTTGTCCTTTGAAGCATTGTCGCCAGTATAGTTGTGAGGATCTACGATAACATTGAATGCTGTTGTCTCTACCCCATCCTGAGGGTCGCCATTGTTATCCTTCACCTTGTAATCAACGGTGGTCTTCTTCAGCAATGGCATGTTAAGAACGGTTGGTTCATCCTCACCATTACCATAGTTAAAGAAGCTGACATTTATATTTTTCTGAGCATTCTCAAGCTTCAGCGCATCACGGCTGACACCATTTCCAGCCTTAAGTATCAAGGTTATCCAAGCACGCTCGTGCTGAAGGAAGAGAGGTATCTGCTTATAGTCGTCTGGCTTGTGCATGACATCTGTTTCGGCAGCATCGCGCCACGCCTTGTTCATAGCTCCCCACTCCTTGTTGGTATGGAAGTTTGGTGCATCAATCTTGTCAACAGGCTTGTTGCTGTTATCAGTATCAAGAAGTGGAGCGAAAGCATAGCCGTGGAGTCTGTCCTGAGCAAACCACTTCTCTTGAGTGCTCTGGTCAATCTCCAGTGTCTCCGTTCCTGCCGTTGCCTCGAAAGCATACTTCTTCACGTTGGAATTCCAGTAGAACTCTCCTTCGCCATTCTTTGGAGTGGCGTAGAGTTTTCCGTATGAATCGTAACCACCAGTCTCTTCGTCGGTGACAGGCTTGTAGGTGCAGGTGCCGAGAGAATTGTCTGCACTCTCTTCAAGCATCTTTATCGAGAGCGTATAGTCATCGCTGATGGTAGAGTAACCTTTCAGAAGGTTGCCGTCAGGAGTATATGCACGTGATGATACGTTGGCAATAGTTGGCACATTGGTAGTAAACGACACCTTCTCGCCCTCTTCGAATTCTACGGGAGTACCATCGAAGATGTCGGTCACGTCTGAGCAAGACGATAACAGCATAAATGACAAAGCTGTCGTTAGCCAATATCTATATGTCCTAAAATTAATATGCATTATCAATTTTCTATTTTCAATTATCAATTTTTAGAAACTGTTCCATCAGTAGTATATTCCTCCTGATTCTTTTCCCAAGGGATGATCTCTGTACGAACTACTGCAAGAGTACCACGGCGAAGCTCCATGTTCCAGATGTATCTTACGCCACTGGCAAGGTTTCTGAGGTTCAGGTCACCAACACGGTATGTTGACTCATGTTCAACTCCATCAGCACCGTTTTCACCTTCCTCATGCCACGTGATACGTATAGCCTGAAGCAGACCGAAGGTGATACACTCGTATGATTTGATCGCCTTTGTAGTAGCCTGTTCGTCAGCTGACATCTCACGAGGAAACATATTGAAGCTAGTGCCGTAAGGGTTCAGTTCCAACTCATGGTCGGTATAGTCTGTAGCCACAACATCCTTGTACGTTGTAGGACGAACCTCACCGTTAGGAAGAAGCTCAGTGAAGACATAACCTTCGTTTGACACGCCGAGAAGTTCCACCTTATCTATCTGCTCAGGTTTAATCATAACAGAGTTGTCCTCTGAGTTCTTGATGTTCACCTGTACCTGTGAGAACTGATGCTTGAAGTAGAGGTCGATACGGTTGAGCTGAAGTGTGGCTGATGCAGGTTCCTTGATGACGAGAGCCTGGAGGATGTCTGGCTGCTGAGCCATCGCTGTCTTATCCTTATCAGTCAAATCGAACTTGTTAGCACGATATTCCTCACTGAATTCTGCATCCTGAAGCTTTGAAGTTCGCTTCATATAGAATGTGTACTTAGGACGTTCCTCATTATATCTTACGTTACCGTGGATGTCGGTAATATAATAATGTGGATGTTCGTGAGCTTCATCATCCTTGTCAAAGACTATCTCTGCGAGGTAATCGCCATTGGCATCCTTGAGGAAGACAGGAACACCGTCTTTGTCATTTTCAACGATCTCATTGCCATTAGGAGCATATTCGTACTTGTCATAGTACATAAGATACTTTATCCATCCCGAGGTCTTTTCAGTTTCGCTGATTACCTGCTCTTGTTGATTGCTCTCATAGTATTTGCAAGACCAACCATACTCGTAGTATGAGTTGCCCCAAGTGAGAGCCTCGCTGAAGGAGTTCTGCTTCTGGCGGAAGTCAGCAAGCTCTGTGTCATCGAGTCCTTCGACGTATGCTTTCAGTTCCAACCATGATGCGAAATTACGAGGTTCCTGTGCATTGGTGTTGCCTTCCTCATCTACTGTAGGTTCTGCATCAACCCCATAGATCTGATAGCCATTATCTACCCACGCCTTCTTCTTCTCGTTGGTAGTGATAATGACATCGTATGGTGAGAACTTCAGCCCACCCTGCTCAGCAGAGTATTCTATGCTGTTGAGCTTGTTATTGTCTGTCCATGCAAGGAACGCATGAGGACGACGGTTACGCCAGTAGAGGAACGTTGCATTGTTCAGGTTGCCATCTTTATCTACATCCGCCGATTCTAGATAGTCATTATCCCAATATACGGAGTTACCCATGTCATTATTCACCTTCAGCCATGCGTCCTCAGGATTTGTGATGTCGAAGTTATCGTTTTCCGCCTGTGTCTTATGATACATACGGCAAACGAAACGTCCTCCTTCAGGCATGTAGTATGTCTTGCCTTCTGCACGAGACGCCAAACTATTGCTTGTTGTTCCGGCAGAAAACAATACCATATCACCCTTGAAGCCTTCATCAATACCGCCACTTCCCGAACCTTCTGCATCAATATAGTCTGAGCAGGAAGTTGTTGCAGCAATAACTGCGGCAGCGTATAATATGTAGTTCTTTGCTTTCAAAATTAGTTATTGGTCTTTTGGTTTTTGTTTTTTAGCTCTTAGCCTTTAGCCATTAGCTTTTAGCCTTTACCCTCGCGACCTGTCGCGAACATTAATCCCACTCAAGGTTTGCGGTGCCATTACCCGTAGCTTCCTTCCAGTTTTCAACGAGAGCACGGAAAGTGATCTTTTCTTTCTCGAGGTGGATAGTGTAGGTATAAGACTTGCCAGATACCCATGCTTCTACAGGATTCTCTGTACCTGTCACTACGCACTGGTTGAGCTGGAGACTGTAAGTAGTGCCGTCAGCAAGGGTGATGACGAGTTTTGCATCATCGCCGATTGTCTGTGGAATAACAAATTCCGATGTGCCAGGAACAAGACCTGCTATCATCACTTCTGCCTTGTCTCCTGCCGTCACTGTTCCATTGACAATATCGTATGTGCCAGCATTTGCTAGGTTCGTAATCTTGACAGTAGCACCAGTGAGGTCAACCTTTGCAGCATCTGTTGATGTCTCGAGCTTCACACAAAGCTTTGACATAATATGCTTAAAGTCAAGAGGTACATCGCCTGTGCGTGGCGTTACGGCAACGTCACCCGATGTTCCCCACATAAGGTCAGTACCCTGAGCCACCTCAGAAGAAGAATTGCCAGCAGGAGAAACAGCACGGAAGAATGAAGCATCACTCTGTCCTTGCCAATAGATGACTGGTGAATAAGTCCATTTGCCAGCAGCGTAAGTGAGTGTGGTTGACTTTGTAGAGAATGCGTCGTTTGTGCTGCTCTTATAAACGTCAAAGCCCTTTGCCTGAAGGAGACTGTTTGTTATAGGTTCCTTGCCAACAACATCTGGATTGAACACTATCTGAGCATTGGCTGTTGCTTCAACCTTATCCCAATCAGCAAGAGTAGCACGAACAGTTATCACCTGCTTGTTAATTGTTACGTTGAGTACATAGTGTACGCCAGATTGAGTGAGGTAGCCCTTTGCTTGATCTATTGATGCTGCGCGCGACATTGGCTTTGCTTGTGCCTGAGAAGCAGGACCTTCGAAATAAATAGGAGTTGTTTCTGTAAGCCTTTCTTTCCAGCCATCAAGCACATCTACAGATACAGGAATGTCATAATTGTTGCCATCAACATTAGCGATCTTTGCCATGAGATTGCCAACTGTGAGGTTTGTGCCAGGAGCAACGATAGCTTGGAAAGTGGCTTTATTAGACTCTGTTTCAGTCTTTGACACTGTTTCTGATTTATATGTCTTTACTGCTTTTTGATTCTCAGAAGTTACTTCACCTTTAGGAGCATCAACACTACAAACAGTGTTTATGTGCTGAAGTGAGAGGTCAGTAGAGCCAAAGTTATTCGCATTCGTAAATCCCTCACCAGCAGTTACAACAACAGTAACCTTGCTCATAGCATGAGAATAAGGGAGCACGAGCACACCGTGATTACTTGTCTCAGCCGTACCATGAGTGTATGATACAGGTGCCTGAGTCTTAGCAAAGAGGAGATCTGTTTTCTTGAATGCAGCTGCTGTTGTTTGGTCGCCAATTGTCCAGCCAAGAGTTCCAGCATCCTCATCAAGGGCTGTTGTTGGAGTACCACCATTATAGCAATAACCATACTTCAGACGGATACCGGCACCGGCATCACGAAGGTCTTTCTCTGTTGAGCTATAATCATCCCAATAGAGCTTCTGAAGACCAGCGTCCTCTGTTTCAGTGATGTGAAGGCCAGCAGGAAGAACTGAATAGCCATAGAGTTCCTTGTGGTTATCGCCAGCTGTATTGTCAGCTTCGGCTGTGAGAGTCAGTGTTTTCAGTCCCTTAAATGGGTTTCCATCAGAACTGAAAGCCGCATCTGTAGTCTTACCTGCCTCAATATAAGCAAGCAACACGTCCCCACTCTCAAACTTCTTATCAACAGCGCGGCTCTGGAGTGCAGCCGAGAGATTTGTCTGTACTGCGATAGGAGTCTTTGATGAGCCTTCAAGGAAGGTAGTCGAGTCCGTCTCTACGTAATCGTTACAAGAGACAAGTGTCCCTGACACTGTCAACAAGCCTCCCAGTCCTAAGAGGGCGAGCCTTGAGGTAAATATGTCTTTTATTCTTTGTACCATATTATGAATATGTATTTTTCTCCCCTCCCTCTAACGGGAGGGGTTGGGGGGTGGGTCTTTATTTCATTATCAGTTTAACAGTCTTGCCGTTAGCAAGTTTCATGATGTTCATGCCCTTCTGTGGTGCCTGAAGCTTGCGACCTGCAGCATCATAGATGGCTTCAACGTCAGCATCACCAGTTGTGAGTGTACCGATAGCAGTAGCGTCATCTCCACCAACTACGATAGAGAGCGCACGTGGAGCGGCACTACCTGCAGGTGCTGTATACTTGATATAAGCACGATACATCGGAACCTTTACAGACACCTGAGCCAGATGGAACTGATCGCCATTGATGAAGTAGATTGAGCGGTCAGCAGGGATGTCAGTTGTTTCGTATGTACCAACGAGAGCACCATCAGTTAATGTTTCTGGAGCAACAAGGCTAACGGTAGCATTTGCCTCAATGATTTCGAGATCACTTGTTGTCTTGTTGAACACAACAGGAGTATTTGGAGCAACAGTTCCTGTTGTCTCATCCACATTCAATTTATCTTCACTTATACTATTATATGTAAAGTAATCAGCACCATTACCACTTGTCAAAGAGAATGGCAAACAAACTGTACCCCACTCTGTTGCAGAGATGTTTGTACGAATGTAATAAGCATTCTTCACCATGTAAGTCTCAGCACCAGTAACTTTAGGAAGAGTAAATGCTTCACCTTCAATAACGGATAACTTAGGCATTGTCAACACCTTGCCATTAGCATTGATAGTTACATTCTCAGGAAGAGTTTCCTTTGTTGTCTCTGCATCAGTGAGAAGAGTAACCTTCTTAGTTGCGTCATCAACATAATCGATTGCGTCATCAAGTGTTACATACTTGTGATAACCTGTCTGCGCAACATATCCGCCTTCTTCAATTGTAAACACGCCATCCTTATACTCAGCATGTTTCTCTGAACTTACAAAGTTACTATTATTGTTGATCTTACCTAACTGCGAATCATCACCGAACGAAGGGTCATTGCCAAAGAAAGTTCCACCATTCACAACGATTGCCTGATAAGCATCTGCATTTGCAATGTTATTGATGATATTCAGAGTGAGAGGCTTGAGTGCAGAATTGTACGCATAAACGCCTTCTGCTGTATTCTTGAATGAACCACCATTGATTGTAATAGTCGGTTGCTTTCCGCCCAAGTTAGCATCTGAAGTACCTACATAAACAGTAGATTCCTTTTTACTACAGTTCTCGTAGTCACCACCATTGATGATGATGCTACCGGTGCGAGCCCAAACAGCTATACCTTCATCGCCAGTACTCTTTACAGTGCCGTCACCTTCGAGAGTGACAGTACCACCATTGTTCTTAAGGGTATAGCTGTTAGAAGTCCAATTCTTGCCATTAAGGTCAATAGTGAAATTATTGGTATTTGTATTCTCAACAGCCTCCTCAATATCGACAAGCAATGTAACTTTTTGTCCTTCAGACGCAGCAGCCAAAGCAGCAGAAATAGTTTCGTACTTAACATCACCTATCTG
>JAZRXS010000176.1:0-19690 GCA_045600325.1 Prevotella sp. | reverse complement strand
AAACGCGGGTTTCACGAGTGTCACGAGTTTTTTGTATAGTTTGTTAAAGTTCCGCAAGTTTTTGTGAGTGACGGAAGAAACTTGTGTTACTCTTAAATACTATAAAGATGGAGAACTCGTGTATTTCGTGCAACTTGTGTTAATTAATATTTTCTAAAAGGGTTATTTTATTGCTTCAGCTGCCAACTTACCCATCTGCTCATAGCCGGCAGGATTGAGGTGTAGCCAGTCGTCGCTATACTTTGGAAGCAACTGTGCAGGGTCTTGAGGGTCACGAACAGCAGCATCGAAGTCGATTACACCGTCTGCAACCTTCTGGGTGCGGATCCATTCGTTCACGGTCTGGCGAGCTGCCTCATGGAAATAAGAGTAGTAGCCATTGCCCTTGAACGGACAGATTGTAGCGATATAAACCTTCATGCCAGCTGCATGAGCCTTGTCTGTCATGGTCTTGTATGCCTCGATGAGTTCGTCGGCAATGACGAGACTGTTGCCCTTAGGATTCTTCTCGTTGGCACAACCGATGTCGTTTACGCCTTCGTAGATGATAAGAGTCTTTGCAGCTGTCTGAGCAAGGACGTCGCGGTCGAAGCGAACGAGAGCAGGCTGGCTGAGTCCGCCACGGAGAACAGCATTGCCACCAATACCCTGGTTAAGTACGCCTACCTTGCCGTCAAGAGCTTCTGCCATACGGTCTGTCCAGCGGTTCTGGAGGTTTGTTGTCGTACCACGACCGTCAGTGATACTGTTGCCAAGAGCAACTACTACAGGAGTTTCCTTTGGTGCCATGACATCAAGTGATGCAATGTTGTACCAGTGGTCAAGACGCTCTGCAGATTCCACGCCGAAGTCTGACTTAGGCTTTGCCTCACCTTCGATGATATATGAAGTTGTGCGAGAGCCGCGATGAGAAGTGGCGTGCTCTGGAGTCTGGTTTCCGTATGAAATGGTAACAGAAAGGCGCTGAAGTGGCTTGAGGTTGTACTTGATATCATCAGAATAAACATCCTTGCCAGCCTCAATCTTCACGCTGCGCTTGCCGTTGAAAGTAAGATATTTGGCAGTCTTAACATCGATGTCGTAAAGGTCCTTTGTGTCTGCGATGTAAACAGATTTGATCTCGACAGCCTCGTTTCCGAAGACATTGCTGAACTGCATGCGCATCAGATCGCCACCGATTGAAACGTGGACTATCTCACGAACGGCACGATTTGAAAGGCTCTTCTTAGGCATGTCGCTTGGACCTGTGTATTCAACAGAAGTTGCCCAAGTGCCAGTCCACTGCATATCTTGGTTGTTTTGATTCTGGGCGTTGGCTGTGACGAAGCCCAGAATGGATGCCAAAAATAGGCTACATAGTTTCTTCATGTTAGTATTTTAAATAGGTTTTAAGAGTTAGGTTATACTTGTCGGTAAACAAAATAGTACATATTAATCGTGCGCAAAGTTAATAAAAAATGATAGCAATCAAGCAAGAAAACCTTTTTATTTGACAGAAATGTGTCATTTTTAAAGGTTTTGGTGCCATTTTGCCGTTGCTTTAGCCTATACGCAGCCAATAATCTCGTGAATATCCTTCACTCCATGCTTGTCGAGCCATTCGTTGATGCCGATGGCAACCTTCTCTGAAATTGCTGGATCAAGGAAGTTTGCAGTGCCGATTTCGATTGCTGTGGCACCAGCCATGAGGAACTCGATAGCGTCTTCAGTAGAAGATATACCACCAAGACCAACAACAGGAATCTGAACAGCCTTGCTCACTTGGTTGACCATACGCACAGCAACAGGCTTTACGCAAGGACCACTCAAACCGCCAGTGCCGATGGAAAGCACAATCTTGCGTTTCTCGATGTCTATCTTTGTGCCCATCAGTGTGTTGATGAGCGAAACAGCGTCAGCACCTTCTGCCTCAACAGCCTTTGCGATAGACACGATGTCTGTAACGTTTGGCGAAAGCTTTACGATGAGAGTCTTCTTGTAAACATCACGGACAGCCTTCACGACAGCCGAAGCACCTTCTACGGAAGTACCGAAAGCCATGCCGCCTTGCTTCACGTTTGGGCATGAGATATTAAGCTCTATTGCTGGAATATTGTCCAATTCATTGATGCGAGCAGCACATTCAGCATAGTTGTCAGGAGCATTTCCGCTGACATTCACGATCATGTTTGTGTCTATGTCCTTGATTTTCGGATAGATATTCTCGCAGAAATAATCCACGCCCTTGTTCTGCAGACCGACACAGTTGAGCATTCCCATAGGAGTTTCTGCCATGCGAGGGTAGTCATTGCCTTCACGAGGGAGAAGCGTAGTGCCTTTTACTATCACGCCACCTATGCTGGCGAGGTCCATGAAGTCAGCATATTCGATGCCATAGCCGAATGTGCCTGATGCTGTCATTACAGGATTGCGCAGAGAGAGTGCGCCGATGTTTACTTGTATGTTTGCCATATTGTTTTATTTACAATTTTACAGATTTACAATTTATGGCTTGAGGGTAAAGTTTGGGAGGTGTCCTGCCTCAGGACACCATCAGCGAAGTTCGCCAAGCTCTTGTGGGCAGTGGCGCGTTGAGGGCAACGCACCTCCCAGACCATTAGCCATTACCCTCGCAGCCGTGCTGCGAATATTTTATTAATGAATATTCTGATATTATCGTATGCAGAGAGTTCCTCCGTGTGGGTAGCCTCGGCAAATGTCATCGTAGAAGCATTGCCGTGCTGGTCAGGGAAGATTATCATGAGGTTCTTGCCAGAGAAGTATTGCGTGAGTTCTTCCGGCAGACGCTCTTGGGCATTCTTGTAGGAGACAGTTCCCTTGCGGGCTGTTACCACAACAAACAGATGGTCTGGCTTGATAGTTGCGGCAAGGGCTGGCATCTCGTTCCAGTGTTCCATGTTGAAATATTGGGCACGAACGCGAGGGTGCATAGCCTTCATATACTCGATGATAAGTTCCGTCGTATCGCCTCGGGCATTGAAGTTTATGCCGCATTCAAGGTTTTCCGCCAAGCGTGCCAGTCGGTCGAGATAGCGATAGAAGCCCGGCTCATACTGTGAACGCGAAGGAACAGCAACGTGAATCTTGCGTATTGTGTTCAGCGGAGTGTGAAGTCGCGCCATTATTATCTGACGGTTCAGGCCGTTGAAGAGGCTTTGGTGGAACTGTCCCCAGAACTTTGCGGAGATTTCCTTGTGCATGTGAAGACCGATGATGATTTCCGAAGCCTGGAATTCGTTGAAAGCGTGCTTTATACCGTTGGCAATGTTCGCCGCTATTCGCACCTGAGTCTGCATCATTACGTCGGCGGAACTTGCGTGCTTCGTTATCTGTTCAAGGAGCTTTTCGCCGGCAGCTTGGTTGCGACGCATGTTCTCATCGTCATAGACCACGTTCAAGCCCACGATTCCGCGATTGAGTTTCGGATTGCGCATCAAAAGAGCTAATGTGACAAGGCTGTTCGCATATTCCGGATACTTCACAGGCACGAGGAATTTCTCGTCGTCGTGCTGTTCGTCGGTAGGTGCAAACTCTGCGTCACGGAGTACGATTCTCTGTGCCGAACGCTCTGTGACAATGGTGGAAATGATGCAGGTGAAGAGTATCATTATCACCACTCCGTTGAGCATGTCTTCGGTAACGAGATATTCACCGGGGGCAATCTCCATCTTCATTCCCACCATTACCATCGCTATTGCTCCGGCTGCGTGAGCTGATGTCAATCCGAACATCATGTGACCTGACGATAAAGGCAACTTGAAACCAAGGCAAGCGATGTATGCTGCCAATGCCTTGCCCACCGTTCCGAATATCACCATGCAGAGCACTATCCAGATTACTCCCTCCTTTTCGAAGAGCAGGTTGAAGTTGATGAGCATGCCCACGCCGATAAGGAAGTACGGAATGAAGATCGCGTTTCCGATAAATTCGATGCGGTTCATCAGGGCTGACAGTCGTGGGATGTAGCGGTTAAGGATAAGTCCGGCAAGGAATGCTCCGAAGACGCCCTCTATGCCAATGGCTTGCGACATGGCTGCCGACAGCACAACGACACTCATTACGAAGATGTACTGCATGACAGTGTCACTGTAACTGCGCAGGAACCAGCGCGTAAGGCGTGGCACGAGCAGGAACATGCCTCCGCAGAATGCAAGGAACTTCACGAGGAATATCACCCAAAACATCACGCTGCTGTTGCCATTGTTGGATGCTACCAATGTGGCGAGCACGATAAGCGAGATGAGAAGCGAAATCATTGTGCCTCCCACGCTCAGCGTCACACTCGGCTTCTGCTGCAATCCGTAGCGCCCAACGATAGGGTAAGCCACGAGGGTGTTTGACGACATTATGCAGCCAAGCAGGAGAGAGGCGAGTGTGGAGTAGGAGAGAGCCCACTTGCAGGTGACGAAAGTGAGCACGAAAGGAATGGCGAACGACAGTATTCCGAACACCGGAATGCGCTTGAGGTTCTTTCGCAAGCCGTCCATGTCCATCTCAAGCGAGGCGAGGAACATGATGTAGTAGAGGCCAATCTTGCCAAACATCTCAAAGGAGTCGTCACGCTCGATGATGTTCAAGCCGTATTCGCCTATGGCAACGCCAAAGAGAACCATGCCGATGATGTGCGGAATACGCAACTTACCCATGATTATCGGTGCAAAGAGGATAATCAGCAGTACGATAAAGAATACCCATGTCGGGTCATGTACAGGGAAGTATTGGGTTAGAATTGTCATGGTTTTACAGGTGCAAAATTAAAGAAATTCTCTCACTCTACCAAACATTTTTCCATAATTGTTGGAAAATACGCTTCTTTTTTCTTTGCCCTTCCCTTGGGAACTCCTTGGCAAATCTGCCGTTTTCGTATGACTTTTGACTTATATTCGCATGACTTTTGACCAATATTCCTATGACTTTTGGAGAATATCTCTATGAGTTCTGAAAAAATTCGTATACAAACTCCACTCGAGTTTGTATACAAAACTGAAGTGAGTTTGTATACGAAAAATTTTAGACCCCTATGAGTTTTCGTTGAAAAGTCCCACAATTGCACGAATAAACTCCTGCTTTTTCATGTCCTTTTCCGTCACATTATTATAATAATAGCACGCAAAAGCACTTTTTCTGCTCGTAAACTTACAAAAATGGTAAATGTGTTTCACGTTTACTTAATATTTTTGTAATTTTGCCACGATAAACAATAGGTTGGTAATCGTGAAAGATTCGATAAGTAAAAATCATTAAACTAATATGACAATTCCACAACTTGGCGTAGGTACTTGGACGCTACGCGACGAAACTGCAATAAACAATGTTAAGCTCGCCCTTGAAGCTGGTTTCCGACTGATAGACACTGCCCAGGGCTATGACAACGAACAGGAAGTGGGCACTGGCATAAAGCTCAGCGGCATTCCACGCGAAGAGATTTTCCTCACCACAAAGGTGGCTACAAACATCATGCGCGAGGATGAGGCTACTATACGCCAGTCGATAGACGAGAGCCTTCGCAAGCTACAGACTGACTACATTGACCTCCTGCTTGTCCATTGGCCTGTGAAGGACTGCGTGAAGAAGACCTGGCAGATCATGGAAGACTATGTGAGCCAGGGGAAGGTTAAGGCGTTAGGAGTGAGCAACTTCAACCGCCACCACCTTGAAGATCTTCTGGAATATGCTAAGGTTCGTCCGCTGCTCAACCAGATAGAGGTTCATCCGCTGATGTCGCAGGTGGAAAACATAGCCTACAACCACTCGTTGGGCATCAAGGTGCAGGCTTGGGGGCCTTTCGGACAGGGCGACATTGATGTTGTAGGAAACAGCACTATACAGGAGCTTGCGCAGAAACATGGCAAGACACCGTCGCAGATTGTGCTCCGCTGGCTTATACAGCGCGACCTTATCACCATCCCTCGTGCAAAGCCAAACCATTTCAAGGAGAACCTTGAGATAATGACTTTCACGCTTTCGGACGAGGATATGCAAGCCATCAATGCCTTGAACATCAATCTCCGCTCAAACAAGGACAACGATCCAGAGACTTTCCCATGGTGATGTGAGAGGGCATCATCAGCTATGAATATTAAGGAACAAAAAAAGACATGCAACTTCCGAGGAAATTGCATGTCTTTTTTTGCGGGTGATTATATACTCGTTGCTTTATAAGTATTTCTGGAGAATCTGTGAGCAACCGCTTTCCTGAAGCTTGCGTATGCCCTTGTCGCAGATTTGGCGTACACGTTCACGGGTAAGACCGAGTTCCTCGCCAATGTATTCCAAGCCCATAGGCTGCTCGCCGAGACCGAATGCCTTGCGGATGATGAAGCTCTCGCGCTCGGAGAGTACACGGTCGAGAACGCTGCTGATGTCATGCTCAAGTGACTGCTGGTCAACTATGCGGTCAGCACGGTCAGCCTGTCCTGATGGCATAACGTCGAGAAGGGTATTGTCCTCGCCGTCCTGGAAAGGCTTGTCGAAGCTTACGTGGTGCTGGTCTGCGCTGATAGCTTTTGCGATGGTGCGCTCGTCCTGACCAGTGATGGCAGAGAGCTCTTCAATAGAAGGTTCGCGCATGTTTTCCTGTTCGAACTTTGATTTTGCCTTGCTGATCTTGTTGAGTGAACCAACCTGGTTGAGTGGCAGGCGCACGATGCGGCTTTGTTCTGCGATAGCTTGCATGATGCTCTGGCGAATCCACCACACGGCGTATGAGATGAACTTGAAACCGCGTGTTTCGTCAAAGAGTTCGGCAGCTTTGATGAGTCCGAAATTACCCTCATCAATGAGGTCTGTGAGCGACAATCCCTGATGCTGGTATTGCTTTGCAACAGAAACCACGAAACGGAGGTTCGCACAAACAAGTTCGTTGCGCGCCTTCTCTGCTCTTCGGCCTCCCTTTTTGATTTCTGCAGCAAGCTCAATCTCTCGGTCGATGGAGAGCATTGGGATGTGGCTGATTTCAAAAAGGAACTTATCAATACCGCTGTCGCGGTTGGTAATGGTCTTCTGGATTTTAAGCTGTCTCATGTGTTATATTTAAATGTGTAATCTTGATCTTTTAGGGAAAAATGACTGCAAAATTAAGTGTTTTTTGCGGAAATGTCCAACTTTTTCCTGATAAAAATGCCTTGTAATAAGTATAAATCAATAATTTTTAGACAGTTAGACCTATCGAGCATAGTCTGTTTGCTTGAATGTGACGTCAAGAAGATGCTCGTTGGGCTTACCGCAGAAATAGTAAACGTAGCGGAAGTTGAAGCCGTATTCCTTGTATTTCCTGTAGCTCGTGTTTTGCTTCAGTTCTGTCAGGAGCATCTCTGAAGTCTTGTCCTTGTCCAGTTCCTTGAAATCGGCCTTTGGAGAGATGGAATGATAGGAGGTGAATGTGCGGGTAGGAATCGTGAATGTGATGCTGTCGAGTGCCAGTTCCCTTGTGATTGGTGCAGGACAGTTCTTCTTTGTGAATTCCTTGGACTCGCGATATGCACGGTCTTCCAAAGATTCCGAGCATGACATCAGGGCTGTGAGAATGCATGTGATGTATAGAATGTGTAGAGCTTTCATACGTTTCATTTTTTGTGTCGTAAATGAGAAAAGTGCTTATAAATAACGTATGCGCGACGATGATTATTGTTATAAATATCAAGTTTTTTCAAATTAATGTTAAAAAGAGTTTTTGTACGAGGATGTTTTGCGGGATTTTTTCTAATTTTGTACCCCAATAATATAAAAACAAGATTATGGCAGATAACAAAAAAATAAAGACAGCGCTCGTTTCTGTTTTCCACAAGGATGGACTTGACGAGCTTCTTAAGAAACTCAACGAAGAGGGCGTTAAGTTCCTCTCAACAGGTGGTACACAATCGTTCATTGAAAGCCTTGGATACGAATGTCAGAAGGTGGAAGATGTAACAACATACCCTTCAATCCTTGGCGGTAGAGTGAAGACTCTTCACCCAAAGGTGTTCGGAGGTATCCTCGGTCGTCGTGAGAACGAGGGTGACAAGGAGCAGATGGCACAGTATGAGATTCCTGAAATAGACCTCGTGATCGTTGACCTCTATCCATTCGAGCAGACAGTGGCAAGTGGTGCTTCTGAGGCAGACATTATCGAGAAGATCGATATAGGCGGTATCTCTCTCATCCGTGCTGGTGCGAAGAACTTCAACGATGTAGTGATTGTACCAAGCAAGGCTGAGTATGGCGTACTTCTTGATATCCTCAACGAGCAGGGTGCAGAGACTACGATGGCGCAGCGCAAGATGTTTGCTACTCGTGCATTTGGCGTAAGCAGCAGCTACGATACTGCTATCCACAATTGGTTCAATAAGTAATCAAGTGAAGAACGAAGAACTAAGAGTGAAGAATTTGAATTACAAAAGACCAAATCAAAGGTAACTTAAATTTTTCACTCTTCACTCTTCACTTTTCACCACAAAAGAGAATATGGGAAGTTTTTTAGATAGTCTTCAAAGTTCTTTCAAGCAAATCCTTGACCCTCGCAGCAGAAAGAGCCGCTCTGGTTTCTTTTCTTTTGTTCAGGAGATAGCTATGGACCTTGGAACTGCCAATACGATTATCATCAACAGTGACGGAAAGATCGTTGTTGATGAGCCTTCTGTAGTGGCACTTGACAAGCGTACGGAAAAGATGCGTGCCGTAGGTTCCAAGGCAAAGCTCATGTATGAGAAGGAAAACCCGGACATCCGCGTTATCCGTCCGCTTCGTGACGGTGTGATTGCCGACTTCTCTGCTTGTGAGCAGATGATGCGCGGTCTTATCGGCATGGTGCATTCGGGCCGTCACTTCTTCTCTCCATCGTTGAGAATGGTGATTGGCGTTCCTTCCGGCTCTACTGAAGTTGAACTTCGTGCCGTGCGCGACTCTGCTGAACGTGCCGACGGTCGCGACGTATATCTTATCTTCGAGCCTATGGCTGCAGCCGTAGGTATCGGACTCGACGTGGAAGCTCCGGAAGGAAACATGATTGTCGATATCGGTGGCGGTTCTACGGAAATCGCCGTAATCTCGCTCGGTGGTATCGTGACAAACAGTTCGATCCGTACTGCAGGTGACGAACTTACCTTTGCCATCCAGGACTACATGAGCTCTCAGCACAATGTGAAGGTGTCAGAACGTATGGCAGAACGTATCAAGATTGCTGTCGGTTCTGCACTCACTGACCTTGGCGACGATGCTCCGGACGATTATATCGTAAACGGTCCTAACAAGATCACTGCCCTCCCTATGAAGGTGCCTGTATGCTATCAGGAGATAGCTCATTGCCTTGACCGTACAATCACGCTTATCGAGAATGCCGTACACAATGCCCTTGAGCATACTCCACAGGAACTTTATGCCGACTTGATGACGAACGGTATTTGGATTACTGGTGGTGGCGCTTTGCTTCGTGGCCTTGACAGACGTCTGGAGGCAAAGTTCCAGATGCCATTCCACATTGCGGAAGATCCGTTGCGTAGTGTGGCACGCGGTGCTGGCATAGCCTTGAAGAATGTTGATCGCTTCACATTCCTTATGCGATAATAGATAGATGAAGAACCTCATAGACTTTCTTACCAAGAACGCTCATTGGTTCCTGTTACTGCTCCTTGAAATTCTGGGAGCAGTATTGTTGTTTAGATTCAACAGTTATCAGGGCAGCGTTTATTACACTACGGCAAATGCCATCAGTGGAAAGATCTATGAGATTCATTCTTCCATGCTTGCCTTCATACATCAGGCGGAGAACAACGAGGCTCTTACTCAGCGAAACTATATGCTTGAGCAAGAGTTGGCGCGACTGCAAAGTCTTCTTGACAAGGACGGTACCCGTCAGGATTCTGCTGTCATTGCCATGAACGACAGTGTTACCCGACATATCAGCACCATTCCGGCAAAGGTTATTACCAATGAGGTGAACAAGGCTGAGAACTATATCACGATAAACAAAGGTACTGATGACGGTGTGCGTCCTGATATGGCTGTCACTTCCGGCATGGGACCTGTTGGCGTTGTGTATATGTCGTCCGCACATTATTCCATAGTAGTTCCGATCATCAACACTCGTTCTGCACTCAGTGTGCGAATTCGTGGGGAGAGATATTTCGGAAACCTGAAGTGGGACGGACAGCAAGTCAATGAAGCAGAGGTGGAAGACATACCGCGTTTTGCGCGTTTCGAGACGGAAAACGCTTGGATAGAGACAAGTGGCTACTCTTCAATATTCCCAGAGGGAATAATTGTGGGCAAGGTAAAGCATGTGTATTCTTCGTCGGACGGTCTTGCATATCGCTTGACAGTAGAGCTGACAACCGACTTTGCGCGTCTCCGTGACGTGCTCGTCATAGACAACAAGCGTCAGCTTGAAAGAATAAACCTGATGCGCGAGGCTAAGGATTCAATCAATGTGAACAATAAATAAGGGCATGACTACAGATCGAAGCCCAAGGTGATATTTTGGACATTACTACATTATATAAATTAAGGATGTTCGTTATATTGGTGCTTGTCCAAGCATTGGTATTGAACTATGTGCAGCTTTTTGGTTGCGCTACACCTTTATTATATATATACTTCCTTATAGAGTTGCCTCGTGGCATTGCTAAATGGAAACTGTATCTGTGGGGCTTTTTCCTCGGTCTCACTATTGATACCTTTCAGAATACCCCTGGCGTTGCCACTATCTCATGTACTACAGCAGCCGCTTTGCGTCCTTACATTCTTGAACCCTTCCTTACTGTTGACGCTTCTGCGGAATTCATTCCGAGCTTTAGGCAGATGGGAATTGACAAGTATCTGTATTTTGCAGGCACATATACTGCCATTTATTGCTTGATATTCTTTACGGTTGACTATTTCACCTTGTGGCATTTCGGACTTTGGCTGTTGAGCATCCTTGCAAGTTTTGTGCTTACTCTCCTGACAATAGCAGCCGTTGCACTTGCTTTCCAAAAGAGATAAAGAGACATAATGAATAGGAAGTTTGATTACGGAAATAGGAAATATGTGATAGGCGCAATAGCTATTGCTATTGTGTTGACATATTGTTTCCGTTTGCTTTCCCTTCAGCTTGTCAGTGACGAGTACCAAAGAAATGCTGACAATAATGCCTTCCTGAAGAAAACAGAGTTCCCTGCTCGAGGTGTTATATCGGACAGAAATGGAAAGATTCTGGTATATAACCAAAGTTCATACGACATAATGGTTGTCATGAATGAGCAAAAGGGGCATATTGACACTCTTGATTTCTGCAAGACCGTAGGCATTACGAAAGATGCATACGCAAAGCGAATGGAAGATATAAAGGACTTTGAGAAGAATCCTTCGTATTCGCGTTATACTCAGCAGACATTCATGACCCAACTGTCGGAGAGAGACTATAGCATCTTGCGGGAGAAACTTTACAAATTCCCTGGCTTCTATATACGCAAGCGCGCCATTCGTCAGTATAATACAGATGTCGGTGCCCATGTTCTGGGAGATCTTGGCGAGGTTTCCGTGGATGAACTGAATGAGGACGACTACTACCAGAGAGGTGATTATGTGGGCAAGACCGGCGTAGAGAAATCATACGAAGAGGTTCTTCGTGGAGAAAAGGGCATCCAAGTGATGCTCAGGGATGCTCGTGGAAGAATAAAGGGACGATACAAGGATGGCAAATATGATGTCAAGCCAGTTCCTGGAAAGGACCTTACTTTGACCATTGATGAGGAACTTCAAGCTCTTGGAGAAAGACTCCTTGAAGGCAAGATAGGTGCTATTGTGGCATTGGAACCTTCTACGGGGGAAGTTCTTGCAATGGTTTCGGCTCCAAGTTATAGTCCGAAAAGCATTACTGGCAAGGAACGTGGAGCAAACATGACTAAACTCGTAAAGAATGAATGGCACCCATTGCTGAATCGCACCATTCAAGGTCAGTATCCGCCAGGTTCTACCTTCAAGACTTCGCAAGGATTGACATTCCTTTCTGAGGGAATCGTGAATTCCAGTACTACTTTTCCATGTAATGGCGGTTTCAAGTATAAAGGCATGAAGGTGGGTTGCCATGCCCATCCATCACATCTGTCCCTCGTGCCGGCAACGGCGACTTCTTGTAACGGTTATTTCTGTTGGGGACTATATAATATGATTAGCAATCGCCAGAAGTATGCTACAAAGCAGGAGGCTGTCAATGTATGGCGTGACTATATGGTAAGCATGGGTTTTGGCTACAAGCTCGGTATAGACCTTCCTGGTGAGAAGCGTGGTTTGATTCCAAATGCAGAGTTCTATGACGATGCTTTCAAGGGGCATTGGAATGGACTAACGATAGTTTCCATTGGTATTGGTCAGGGTGAGGTGAACCTGACTCCTCTGCAAATTGCCAATCTGGGTGCTACAATAGCCAATAGAGGTTATTATGTTGTGCCTCATGTGGTTAAGGATATTAAAGGTGGCGAGATAGATTCGGCGTATTCTGAACGTCATTATACGAAGGCAAAACGCTCTGCCTACGACTGGGTGGTCAAGGGAATGCGTGCAGCAGTAACAAATGGAACATGCTCTTTCGCCAATTCTTCTTCGTACGCAGTTTGTGGAAAGACTGGTACTGCGCAGAATAGAGGCCACGACCACTCCATCTTCATGGGTTTTGCTCCTATGGATAATCCGAAGATCGCTATTGCCGTTTATGTTGAGAACGGAGGTTTTGGTGCCACTTACGCAGTGCCTATGGGGTCCCTCATGATGGAGCAATACTTGAAAGGATCTCTTTCCGAGGCGCATGAGGAACTTGCATATTCGCTACAGAAGAAACGTATAGAGTACGATAGCAAGAACCGCTAAATCGTAAATCGTAAACCGCTAAACAGTAAATTGAAAATTTCTAAATTGTAAATCCGTAAATTGTAAATTACACAATATGTCAATGCCTTATAGACATACCAGCATCTTCCGCTCTGTTGATTGGATTACCATAGCCATCTATGCAGCCATGCTCTTGTTTGGCTGGATAAGTGTGTGCGGCGCAAGCTACAATTACGGTGAGACGGAAATCTTCAGCTTCAGTGCGAGAAGTGGTATGCAGGTGATATGGATAGGAACAGCCATTGTGATAGGTACGTTCATACTCCTTCTGGATGACAGGTATTTCGATACTGCGGCATACGTGCTCTACATCGGTTTCATGATATTGCTCTTCCTTACAATCTTTAATCCCCACAGTATCAAGGGATCACGATCGTGGATTGTGTTGGGACCGATACACATACAGCCGGCTGAGTTTGCCAAGTTTGCCACCGCTCTTGCCGTGTCAAAGTTTATGAGTGGGTGGCATTTTGACATAACGGAATCTCGTAGCTTCAGGCAAGCATGCGGACTTATCATGCTGCCTATGCTGCTTATTGTAGCGCAACGTGAGACAGGTTCTGCCCTTGTATATTTCGCCTTTTTCCTGATGTTCTATCGCGAGGGCATGTCGGGAGCGATATTGTTCACGGGGGCGGCTATGGTCGCGTATTTCGTCGTCGGAATACGATTTGAGAATGTCCTGATGGCAGGTACTCCTACATATATAGGACCGTATGCGGTATATATGATGATACAGGTGTTTACCATTCTTCTTCATCGTTCGTATTTCCGCAAACAGAATGTGGAGCGCTATTGGATGATAGGCATCGTTGCTGGTGTAAACCTGTTGGGAACATTGTTGTCAATATACGCTTGGCAGTTCAACATTGCCATTCTGCAGATACTTGTGATCATTGGACTGATCATGTTCCTTGGATATAAGTTTCTCTATATGCAGATGCGCTCCTATCTGCTGTTGGGATTGTTTACCCTTGGCTCGTTCCTTTTCTACCATTCCGCAAGTTTCGTGCTCAATCATGTCATGCAGGAGCATCAACGTACTCGTATCAACGTGCTTCTTGGTTTGGCAGACGACGTGAATGGAGCGGAATACAATGTGCGTCAGAGTGTTATAGCCATAGGTTCAGGTGGACTAACTGGCAAGGGCTTCCTGAATGGAACCCAGACCAAGCTCCGTTTTGTGCCGGAACACGATACGGATTTCATTTTCTGCACAGTAGGAGAAGAGCAAGGCTTCATCGGTTGTGCCGGTGTCTTGCTGCTATTCCTTGCCTTGATACTTCGCCTTGTGTATCTCGCTGAGCGTCAGAATATAAAGTTTGCAAGGATATACGGTTATTGTGTGCTGTCTATATTCATATTCCACTTGTTCATCAATGTGGGTATGGTACTTGGAATGACACCTGTCATTGGTATCCCGTTGCCGTTCTTCAGTTATGGCGGTTCGTCGCTATGGGGCTTTACCATTTTGCTGTTCGTATTCCTTAGAATGGATGCTGCAAGAAACTTTTTGAGGACCTGATTTTGGGCTTTTCACGCTTCAAAAAAGTGAAAAGCCAATCTTTGTTTGCGAAAACTATTAGATATATATCTAAAAAAACATCTTAATGTTTGCGTATTTCACGATTTCTTGCTACCTTTGCACGCGGAAATATGCGCATAATCAAAAAACTGGACTTGTTCATCGTAAAGCAGTTCCTAACACTGCTCATGGGTGCTTTCGTCATCTGCCAATTCGTGTTGATGATGCAGTTCTTGTGGAAATACGTTGACCAACTTATTGGTAAGGGTATTCCGATGGACATTCTCGCGCAGTTTTTCTGGTATATGGGACTCATCCTTGTGCCTCAAGCCTTGCCGTTGTCAATACTCTTGGCTTCCCTTATTACATTCGGTAACCTTGGTGAAAGCGTTGAGCTGACGGCTATAAAGGCAGCGGGCATATCACTTATGCAGGCGTTCAGACCTTTGGTGGTAGTGGTGTGCATAATCATGGGTGTCTCTTTCTACTTCCAGAATGTGATAGGACCAAATGCCAACCTGTCGTTTGCACAGCTGTTGCTTTCGATGAAGCAGAAGAGTCCGGAGCTGGAGATCCCCGAAGGTGTGTTCTATGATGGCGTACCAGGATCCAATATTTACGTTCAGAAGAAGGATGTGGAACGTGGAATGCTCTACGGACTGATGATTTACCGAATGACAGACAGCTTTGATGATGCCGCAATCATACTTGCTGACTCTGGTAAGATTCAGTCAACTGCTGACAAGAAGCACCTGCTACTGACGTTGCAAAGCGGCGAGTGGTTTGAGAACATGCGCCAAACTGGTCTTGGAGACCAAGCGAATGTCCCTTATCGTCGTGAAACTTTCTCGGAGAAAACCATACTGATTGATTTCAATAGCGATTTCGATATGGTTGAGACCGCAGGTATTGCAAATGATGCTCGTTCCAAGAGTCTTGCGAAAATTGCTCATGACGTGGACTCAGTGGCTGTGCTTTATGACTCTATCGGACGTTCTTATCTGCAGCAGGAGGCGGTGACTATGAGGATGATTCAACTGAATGACTCTTCCGTGACAAAAGAGATGTTGCAAGAAAGGACCAAGGCATTAGCTACGGCTGATAAGATGAATCAGAAAACGCCGGATTCCTTGTTTGACGGCTTCACTGAACAGAAGAAGCTCTCCGTGGTGCAGATGGCGCTTAACGAGGCAAGGAATAGCAAGATGAGTGCGGAATTCAAAGCGGCTGTTACAGAAGAGGGTGATCATTTTGCTGTGATGCACCAGATTGAAACTTTCAATAAGTTCACTCTTTCACTTTGCTGTTTGATATTCTTCTTCATCGGAGCGCCATTAGGAGCGGTTATCAGAAAAGGTGGTCTTGGCGTCCCGGTGCTGATTTCCGTAATAGTGTTCATCATTTACATCGTTCTTGATACACTTGGATACCGTATGGCCCGAAATCATTTCTGGGCGGTTTGGTTCGGAAAACTTTTGGCTACAGCGGTTCTCGCGCCTTTTGCAGTCTATGCTACATATCGTGCTAACAAAGATTTGACTCTTGTCAATGCACGTTTGTACTATTGGGTAAAGAATGCTTGGAAGGAATATGCATCTCCCGCAAGTCTTCGGAAAGGAGTCAAAGAAGGGTTGAAAAAGGCGAGACTGATGACAAAGAGTGTTGTCGAGAAGTTTGGAAATAACAAAGAAAAGAATAATAACGATGATAAAGCTTAATACAATAGAAGAGGCTATAGCCGATTTCAAGGAAGGAAAATTCGTTGTCGTGGTGGATGATGAAGACCGCGAGAACGAAGGAGACCTTGTCATTGCGGCAGAGAAAGTGGATGCCGAAAAGGTGAACTTCATGCTGAAGAATGCAAGAGGTTTGCTTTGTGCTCCGATAACAAATTCTCGCTGTGAAGAACTCGGCTTGCCTCATCAAGTACAGGACAATACCTCTCTCTTGGGTACGCCTTTCACTGTGACCATTGATAAGATTGAAGGATGCTCCACTGGCGTTTCTGCCTATGATAGGGCTGAAACCATAAAGGCTCTTGCCGATCCAAAGTCAACACCGGAAACTTTCGGACGTCCTGGACACATCAATCCTTTGTATGCACAGGATAATGGTGTTCTTCGCCGCAGCGGTCATACAGAGGCTGCTGTCGATCTTTGCAAGATGTCTGGACTTTATCCTGCAGCGGCACTCATGGAGATCATGAATGAGGATGGAACGATGTCACGACTCCCTGAACTTGCTGCATTTGCTAAGGAACATGGCCTGAAACTCATATCGATTAAGGACATGATTGCATACCGTCTCCGTCAGGAAAGCCTTGTTGAAAAGGGCGAAGAGGTAACTCTCCCAACAGAATGGGGCACTTTCCGCATGATACCTTTCCGCCAGAAGAGTAACGGTCTTGAGCATTTCGCACTTGTAAAAGGAGAATGGAAAGAAGATGAGCCAGTGCTTGTTCGTGTACATTCTTCTTGTGCTACAGGCGATATTCTTGGCAGCAAGCGTTGTGATTGTGGTGAACAGTTGCATCGCGCTATGATGACAATTGAGAAGGAAGGTAAAGGGGCTATCGTCTATATGCAGCAGGAAGGACGAGGCATAGGTCTTATGAATAAGATCCGTGCATACAAGCTTCAAGATCAAGGTGAAGACACTGTTGACGCTAATGTTCATCTGGGCTTCAAACCTGACGAGCGCGACTATGGCTGTGGTGCACAGATCCTGCGCGAACTGGGTATCCATAAGATGCGTCTCCTGACAAACAATCCTGTAAAGCGCATCGGCTTGGAAGCTTATGGGCTTGAAATAACAGAGAATGTTTCCATAGAAGTTACGCCAAATGAGTTCAATAGGCGTTACCTTGAGACCAAGAAGGTACGCATGGGACATACCCTCAATCTATAATCTAATCAGTACAACCGCAAAACCCGTACAACCGTATATATGAATTTATCAGACAGACTAAACAGACTAGCGCCATCTGCAACACTTGCAATGTCGCAGAAGAGTGCTGAGATGAAAGCTCAAGGCATTGATGTCATCAACCTTAGTGTAGGTGAACCGGATTTCCCTACTCCTGCACATATCAAGGAGGCTGGTAAGAAGGCTATCGATGACAACATCACTACTTATTCCCCAGTTCCTGGCTATGCTTATCTACGCGAAGCAATTGCTGCAAAACTCAAGAATGAAAATGGCCTTGACTACAAATCATCAGAAATCCTTGTTTCTAATGGTGCTAAACAAAGCGTGACAAATACCATTATGGCACTTGTCAACGATGGTGAAGAGGTAATCATTCCTGCTCCTTATTGGGTGAGCTACCCTCAGATGGCTATCCTTGCAGGCGGAACCCCTGTATTCATTGAAGCAGGTATTGAACAGGACTTCAAGATTACTCCTGCTCAGCTCGAGGCTGCCATCACTCCTAAGACCAAGATGCTCATACTTTGTTCTCCAAGCAACCCTACAGGAAGTGTTTATTCGCAAGAGGAATTGGCTGCGCTTGCTGAAGTTATCAAGAAGCATGACAATCTCTATGTGCTCGCTGATGAGATATATGAACACATTAATTATATAGGCGCGCACGCAAGCATGGCAAAGGTGGAAGGCATGCGTGAACGTACAATTATCGTTAATGGTGTATCAAAGGCATACGCTATGACTGGTTGGCGTATTGGCTACATCGCTGCGCCAGAATGGATCGTTAAGGGATGTAATAAACTCCAGGGACAATACACAAGTGGTCCTTGCTCTATTTCACAGTACGCAGCTTACGTTGCTTACACGGAATCTCAGGATTGCGTAGAGGAAATGCGTCAGGCTTTTGAGCGTCGTCGTGACCTTATTTATGATCTTACATCACAAATTCCAGGTCTTGAAGTAAACAAGCCACAGGGAGCGTTCTACCTCTTCCCTAAGTGCAGCAGTTTCTTTGGAAAGAAGGATGCTGAGGGTAGGGTGGTGAACAACTCTACCGACCTTGCGATGTATCTTCTCGAAGTAGGCCATGTGGCATGTGTTGGTGGCGATGCGTTCGGTTCTCCAGAGTGTTTCCGCATGAGTTATGCAACCAGTGACGAGAACATAAAGGAGGCTATAAAGAGAATTGCTGATACACTTGCAAAACTTGGCTAATTCAAAATTATTTTAATAAAAACGAAAAAAAAGTGTAAAAAAATTCGTTGATTTAAAATAAAATAGTAACTTTGCTATGGACATAGATTGAATTTTTAATCTATATTTTTGAAAATCAGTCTATTACCATAGAAAAATGAATTGATGTATATAAACTTAACTTAATTTATTAATAACTAAATCTTATTTAAAAACTATGGCAACTCCACAAAAACCAGCCCAGAAGAAATCTACAAATCCGGGCTTCCAGGGTGTTCGTAACGCAATTTGGATCATCGTAGCATGTTTCGTTCTTGCAGTTTGTTTCTACCAGTTCTTCCTCGGTAATCCAGGAAACTTCCAGGACAACAACAACGAAAACGCTCCACTTAACCTCCTCGGTACAGTGTACAAGGGTGGTATCGTGGTACCTGTGATCATCACTCTCCTCTTCACTGTTATCGCTCTCTCTGTAGAACGTACACTCGCTCTCTCTAAGTGCTTCGGTACTCAGTCTCTCCAGAAGTTCGTTGCTCAGATCAAGCCACAGATTGCTGCTAACGATTTCGCAGCTGCTGAAGCTACTTGCAACAAGCAGAAGGGTTCTGTAGCTAACGTGGTTCTCGCTTCTATCAAGGCTTACAAGGAAATGGACGAGGCTAAGGGCCTTAAGCTCGCTCAGAAGGTTTCTCGTATCCAGCAGGCTCACGAAGAGGCAACTCAGCTTGAAATGCCTACTCTCCAGATGAACCTCCCTATCATCGCAACTATCGTAACTCTCGGTACTCTTACAGCCCTCTTCGGTACTGTGGTTGGTATGATCAAGTCATTCCAGGCACTTGCACAAGGTGGTGGTGGTGACTCTCTCGAGCTCTCTACTGGTATCTCTGAGGCCCTCGTTAATACTGCATCTGGTATCTTGACTTCTTGGGTAGCTGTTGTTGCTTACAACTTCTTCACTAACAGAATCGATAAGCTCACTTTCGCTCTTGATGAGGTAGGTTATTCAATCGCTAAGACTTTCGAATCTACACACGCAGAAGAATAATTTTGCTTTTCCCTATTGTTTAACTTAAAACTTTAACTAACTATGGGTAAAGTAAAAATTAAAAAGAAGTCCGTCTGGATTGACATGACTCCGATGTCCGACGTGATGGTCCTCTTGCTTACGTTCTTCATGTTGACTGCAACATTTACAAAGAACGA
>JAZRXS010000175.1:0-35420 GCA_045600325.1 Prevotella sp. | reverse complement strand
CATCGAGAGCCATGCCGAGACCAGAGATGAATACGAAAGGCTGCTCTTCTGTAGCCTCTTCAACAGGAGTTGTATTGTCAGTTGTGTACAGCTTGTAAGCAGCTGCAATGAATTTGTTTGACATAATGGGGATTTATGATTGCGATTTATGATTTATGATTTATTTGGGGGATCGAAGCGTTTGCTTCGGGAATGGGGACTGGTGATTGGGGAGTTTTATTCGGAAATAGTTTCGAAATTTCGGGTTATATCACGAACTTCACTTCCTTCAGCCAGTATTCCTTCTCTTCGCCGTCGGAGGTTGCAAGAAGAAGCCTGCCGTCGTTCTGCACTTTGCGAATCTTTGCCTCAAAGGTCTTTTCGCCCTCTTGGAAAGTGTGGAAGTCGTTGTCGTAACGATAGAGCAGACGATGGTAGCTGTCGCGAATGCTGTCGTACTTGATGTTGAGCGAACGGTTGTCGGTGTCTTCAAGAAGCTTTATGAGGTCGAGAGTGTTCTTGTAACGCTCGGCAATGAGTTCCATGACCTCTATCGCATCAGCATCGCGCTTTAGAATCTGCTTCAGAGAGATTGGGTTAGGTATCTCTGCATGGAAGAACTCCTGGTTTATGTTTATGCCGATGCCTACGATGCAAGTGTCCATTCTGTAACCTTTCAGCGTGTTCTCGATGAGAATGCCTCCAAGCTTCTTGTCGTTCCAGTAGATGTCGTTAGGCCACTTCACGCGGAAGTTGCCCTTTTCCTCAGGATAAAGCTTCTGCAAGACAGTCACGATATCTACAGCGATTGCCATGGAAAGCACAAACTGCTCGGCGGGTTTCACCATCTTCGGGTGGCATACGATGGAGAACGAAATGTTCTTTCCCGCCTTTGCCTCCCAACTATTGCCGTCCATGCCGCGACCGGCTGTTTGGTTTTGCGTATAGACCACGATGTAGTCATGGGAGAAATCGTTCAGTTTCTCCTTCGCATACGTGTTCGTTGACGGCGTTTCCGGTAAAAGTATGTAGTGCACATTGCTCATAATCTACTGCAAAATTACACTAAAATTTCCAATTTGCCAATAATTTTAAGAACAAAATGCTCGGTCATATCAAGTTTTGTTGTTATTTAATGTCTTGCATACACATTATTTATAAGTATTGTTTAACTTTGTAGCTGATTTATGTACCTAACAAGCCAAATGGCAGATGGGCGGCTCGGAAATCCTCGCCCTACAAATCCTCGCCCTACAAATCAAAAAACAATAACCCACGAAATTAATAACCAACAAATATATTAAGGATGAAAAACTTCAAGACTACCCTAATCGTGCTTCTCATGGCACTCGTAGCAATCCCATCTCTCGCCCAGAGCAAGATCTGGGATCAGGACTACAAGGCTTTGGAAGCAAGCATCAAGCAGCCGGAATTTGCTGCGCAAGAGTTCAACATCACCAAGTACGGTGCAAAGATCAAGAACACAGCTGCCAAGAACCAGAAGGCAATCAACAAGGCTATTGCCGAGTGCTCGAAGAGAGGTGGTGGCAAGGTTATCGTTCCTGCCGGCGAATGGCAGACAGGCGCCATCACTCTCAAGTCAGGCGTGAACCTCGTGATAGAAAAGGACGCTGTGCTGAAGTTCGTCTTCCAGCCAGAGCTTTATCCTAACGTGCTCACTCGTTGGGAAGGTCTCGACTGCTGGAACTATCAGCCATGTATCTACGCTTACGAGCAGGATAACATCGCTATCACCGGTGAAGGTACCATCCACGGTGGTGCTACGAAAGAAGGCTGGTGGTCAATGTCAGGCAAGAGACATGGCGGGGAAGTTTGGCAAGGTCCAGAATGTCAGTCAAACCCAGACGGTCGCCCAGCACTCTTGAAGATGGCTGAAGACGGTGTTGACATGAACGAGCGTATCTTCGGTATGGGCAAAGGTCTCCGTCCACAGCTCGTTAACCTTTACAAGTGTAACGGAATCCTCATCGAAGGCGTTACAATGCTCGACTCTCCTTTCTGGGTAATGCACCCACTTCTCTCTAAGAACATCACTGTCCGCAACGTGACTGTAATAAACGACGGTCCTAACGGCGACGGCTGTGACCCTGAGTCATGCGAGAACGTGCTCATCGAAGGCTGTACATTCCAGACAGGCGACGACTGTATCGCCATCAAGTCAGGTCGTAACGCTGACGGTCGTCTTTGGAACATTCCTTCAAAGAACTTCATCGTCCGCAACTGTAAGTTCAAGGACGGACACGGCGGTGTCGTTATCGGTTCAGAAATCTCTGGCGGTTATCAGAACCTTTATGTAGAGAACTGCGAGATGGACTCTCCAAACCTTGACCGCGTACTCCGCATCAAGACAAACCCTTGTCGTGGCGGTATCATCGAGAACATCTATTTCCGCAACGTGAAGGTTGGTCAGTGTAAGGAAGCTGTGCTCAAGATAAACCTCGACTATGAGCCAAAGGAACTTTGCTGCCGCGACTATCCTCCAACGGTTCGCAACGTCTATATGGAGAACGTCACTTGCAAGAAGTCAAAGTATGGCATCATGGCTGTCGGTCTTCAGGATCGTTGCAATGTTTATAACGTGAACCTCAAGAACTGCGACTTCACAGGCGTTACTGATGATCCTGTCTATAAGACTGGCCAGACTCGCGACTTCAACTATGACGGTCTCAAGATCAATGGCAAGTATGTTCTTGACAAGCCTACATACGCTCACTACAGCGAATGGATGACTCACTCAGAGATGACTCGCGTAAACCATCCTTACATGCTCGACTTCGCAAAGAAGCCAAAGTGGAGCTATGTAATGGGCATCGAGATGGAAGGTATGCTCGACACTTACCTTGCCTATAAGGACAACTCAAAGAATGCTGACATCATCTCTTATCTCCATGAGTATGCTAAGGAGATGATCGATGAGAAGGGTGACATCCAGTCATACAAGATTGAAGATTACAATCTCGACCAGATTCGTACCGGCAAGTACATTCTCCGCATGGAGCAGCTCTACCCGGAGAACAAGAACAAACTGGCTTGCGACCTCCTCTGGAAACAGCTTCAGTCACAGCCTCGCACACAGCAGGGCGTTTGGTTCCACAAGGCTATCTACGCAAACCAGGTTTGGCTTGACGGTATCTTCATGGGCTTGCCTTTCTACTGCAACTACGCAAAGACTTACCTCCCAGAGAAGAAGGCTCAGAAGATCTATGACGATGCCGTGAAGCAGGTTACAATCACTGACCAATATACTTTCGACGAGAAGACACAGCTCTGGAAGCACGCTTGGGATTCTAAGAAGTCTATCTTCTGGGCAAACAAGGAGACTGGTCTTTCTCAGCACACTTGGGCACGTGCTCAGGGTTGGTATGCAATGGCTCTCGTAGAGATTCTCGATGCAATGCCAGAGAACTATGCAAAGCGTCAGCAGGTCATTGACCTTCTTGCCAAGGTTCTCAAGAATACCGTAGCTTACCAGGACGCAAAGACTGGCGTCTGGTATGATGTTCTCGATGTTAACGATCCTAAGAACTACCTCGAGTCAACAGCATCTTCAATGTTTGCTTATTGCCTTCTCAAGGCAGCTCGTCTCGGTTATGTAGGCGATGATATGAAGCAAGCTGGCATCAAGGCTTACAAGGGTATCATCAATGAGTTCATCAAGATCAATGCAGACAAGACGATCTCGCTCACACAGTGCTGCTCTGTTTCTGGCCTTGGTCCTGAGAGCAACACAAAGCGCGACGGTTCTTTCGAGTACTACATGAGCGAACCAATCCGCGACAATGACGCAAAGGGTGTTGGTCCTTTCATTTGGGCTTCCCTTGAAATGGAGCGCATGGGCTACGACGTGGAAAAGCTCGCTGCACCACAGAAGAAGGCAAACCACAATAACTATTAAAACTTCAGTTCCCAGCCATTCTTGGCTGGGCTCAATCTCTTCAAAATGAAAAAAATATTTTCTTTTATACTCCTCCTTTGCGCCCTCAGCCTCACAGCCGTGGCGCAGACAAGCCAGATTCCTGCCTTCCCTGGTGCTGAGGGTTTTGCGCGCTACACCACTACCGGTGGTAGGGGCGGCAAGATTGTCCACGTAACAAACCTCAACGACTCTGGTACAGGTTCTCTTCGTGCTGCCGTAAGTGGCTCTACGAGGAAGATCGTAGTCTTTGACGTCAGCGGTATCATTGCCCTCAAGAGCAATCTCACCATCGGCGACAACACTACTGTTGAAGGTCAGACGGCTCCTGGCGAAGGTATCACCGTTCGTTATTATACCATTGGTGTGGGCAACAACTGCATCGTTCGTTTCATGCGCTTCCGTCGTGGACAGGAGAAGGACGTCAATGATGGTGCAGACGCTGCCACTACGCGCAACAAGAACAACATCATCTTCGACCACTGCTCTTTCTCTTGGTCTATTGACGAGGTTGCTTCTTTCTATGACAACAAGAACTTCACCCTCCAGTGGTGTACTATCGGTGAGGCTCTCAACAATGCCGGTCACGGTAAGGGTGCTCACGGCTATGGCGGCATCTGGGGTGGCAAGGGTGCTTCCTTCCACCATAACCTCCTTATCCACTTGAACAACCGTGTGCCTCGTTTCAATGGCGCACGCTACGATTGGGACGGCTACGACAAGTTGCAATATCCTAACACCGTCATGGCTGAACGTGTTGACTTCCGCAACTGCGTGATGTACAACTGGGGTACTGGCGGTTGCTACGGCGGTCCTGGTGGCGGCTTTGTCAACATGATAAACAACTACTACAAGGCTGGTCCTGCCACTTCAGCCAAGAACCGTGTCACTCAGTGTACTCTCGGTGCGAGCGGCAATAGCGAAGGCTATCCAAAGTACTGGGGACTTTACTCTCGCTATTATATTAATGGTAACTACGTTAACGGCTATGGCGAAAACTACGACTGGAAGGGCGTTGTTACCGATGACGGCACAATGTACTGCACTGACAAGGGTGGCTACTATGGCGAAGGCGAAGGTGCAAAGATTTCAATAAAGCTTGACGAGGCTATCGATGCCGGTGAGGTCACTACCCACTCTGCACAGAAAGCTTACCAGAACGTGGTCTTCTATGCCGGAGCTTCTCTCATGAAGGATATGGTTGATGTACGCTATGAGGACGAGGTGATGACGGGTACTGTCAACTACACTGGTAGCGTAACGAAGAAGAAGGGAATGCTTGACGTTGTGGCTGACCAGGGCGATTACACCGTGGCATCAGAGTCGCGTCCTGCAAACTTCGACACTGACAAGGACGGTATGCCTGACGCTTGGGAGAATGCCAACGGCCTTAACCCAAACAGTGCTGCTGATGCTGCCGGCTATGACATAGACGCAAAGAAGCACATCTACACAAACCTTGAGGTTTATCTCAACTCTCTCGTCCAGGACATCGTACTTCTCGGAAATGCTAATGCGGAGACTACCGTAAACGAATATTTCCCTGCCTACAGGATGGAGGACGGCACATTTGTTGAGGCCATCGGCGAGGATGTCTTCCCTGATTACTCTACAGAGCCAGTCATCACAGAAGGCGATGCCACAATCACTTGGCCGCTTGATGACGCAAGCAATGTTCAGGCTGTCACTACATCTGACAACTTCACGCCTGTTCTCAAGAATTCTGCCGTTGACCTTGCAAGCTTCTTCTCATGGGGATCTGTGAAAACCCAGGGCGACAAGAAGCTCATCGAGGTTGGACCTTCTGGATATGATGCAGCAGGAAATCCTGATCACGCCGTAACATTCTCTTACGAACTCAAGGACGGCGACGCTAATTTTGAACCAACGAAGGTGGAGTTCCTTATCAGCAGGAACGGCACGGACAACGGTAGCTTCGACGTGGCATGGAAAGGTGCTGACGGCACAACAAAGCTGCTTGCAAGCGGTGTTGCCATGATTCGCAACAGTGCCACACCACCATATCTTGCATATTCGCTCCCTCTTTCAGGCATTGCAGCATCAAAGAAAGGCTCTTTGATTATTATGCCATATAAGGTGGGAACTGCCGACAACATTAAGAAGGTGGGACTTTCCAACGTTAGCATAACAGGTATTCTTTCAGATCCATCCGGCATCAACGATGTTCTTGCCAATAAGGTTGTTACAGTTGATTTCTTCAATGCGCAAGGCATGAAGGTTGGTCCTGACGCAAAGGGCGTTGTCCTTCAGGTTTTCAAGATGGCTGATGGTACAAAGCGCGTTGTGAAGACATTTAGATGATACTGGATAAATGCTAAAGAATAATGACTGCTGAGAATAAAAGCATATTTCAAAGACCGCTGTGGGTTGCGTTGTTCGCACTCACGGCGGCTATTGTTTGGGGATGGGCTTATCCGCTCATCAAACTTGGTTTTGCGGAATTTCAGATTACTCCAGACATGACGGGAAGCAAGATGCTTTTTGCTGGAATCCGTTTCTTCCTGTCAGGCATGATTATTCTTGCTGTTGCGGGCAAGGCGAAAAGGAAATTTGCTGTCAGCAAACCTTTGGATTGGCTTTATATTCTCGTTTTCTCGCTTTTGAACACAACTTTCCATTACGCTTTCTTTTATTTCGGACTCTCTCATAGTGCGGGTTCAAGAGCAGCCATCCTGAACTCATTGAGTGTGTTTTCCGTGGTCATTCTTGCCTGTGTGTTCTTCAAGAGCGACAAGATGACGCTGCGAAAGATTCTCGGTTGCGTGATAGGTTTTGCTGGTATTCTCGCCCTCAACATCGGCGGCGAAGACAGCGGACAGTTTACTTTCCTTGGCGACGGAATGATTATCATGAATGCCCTTTGCTCTGCCTTTGCGGCTTTGATGACGCGAGGGTTGGGAAAGCGTGTTGACGTGTTTGTTGGAACAGGCTACGGCTTGGCTTTGGGAGGAATGTTGCTTGTTATTCCAGGGGTACTTTTTGGCGGTACATTGCCAAACATCACCTTATGGGGCATATCCATTTTGATTATGCTTATCGGTATTTCCACAATCGGTTTTACTCTCTACAATAAACTCCTTACCTGCAATCCTGTTGGTAAGGTTGCAATATACAACTCACTCATTCCTGTTGTTGGGGCTGTTACTTCATGTCTCTGTCTGAATGAACCTTTCTATTGGAAATATGTCATTGCTGGTGGACTTGCCACAATAGGTATTTACATTATCAATAAAGGCAAGAAATAGTAAGGGAAATAACGTAGAGGATATGTTTTCCTGCGTTTTTTGCAAAGCTATTCTATGCAAAGTTGCTCAAGGTCGTAGAAACTGCCGTTGTAAACATTGAAATCCACGTAACCCTTTATTCCCGGCAACCTTCCTGTGTCCGTGTGTTGCCAGAACTTCCATTCTCCTTCGTATTTCATTTCCTCCGTGTAGTAGTGGGCTATCCAAAGTGGATATTGGTCGAAGACGGGAGTGTTCAAGTATTCCTGCTTGAAGTTGTAATATGTGTAAATGATTGGCTTGCGGTGGTAAACGTTTTCCACTGTGTGAAGCCATGTCAGTATGTCGCGACGGAATTGCTCAGGATCCTTGTTCTCAGGAAATTTCTCTATATCCAGAACTGGAGGGAGATCGCCTGCCACAAGCTTGACATTCTTGAGAAAGAAATCAGCTTGCGCCTTTGGCGTGGATTTGTTTGACCAGAAATGATATACACCTCGCTTGAAACCAAACTCCTTGGCATTCTCGAAATTGGAGTCAAACTTAGGGTCTTTGCGTGTGGCTCCTTCCGTAGCTTTTATAAGAATGAAACGCAGAGGGCAGTTGTCTATGCGTGCAAACTGTAGCTTTTTCCAGTTGATGTCCTCCTGGAAATGACTGATGTCTATGCCATGAATCTCATAACCGCTCGGATACTTAGGGTCGCCGAACAATGCACGCCATCGGAAGCCCGTAGGACTGACGAAGAAGGCATAGAAAACCCAAACGTAAAGTGCCACGACAGCACCTGATATCAAGTACCAAGTCCATCGTGGCAATTTATTTTTACTTTGTTTGTGTTTCTTCTTTTTCGTCATAGTATTTGGAGACTTTGGAAAATGCCCTACCGACAACGGCAGGGAATAGTCAAAGATGCCTTTAGGTTTGAGCCTTTAGCTTTTAGCCATTAGCCATTAGCCTCGAAGCAATGCTTCGAACCATTATGCCTGCTCGAGAGCGAGAGTCTTAGTACACTGGTCACAAACCTCTGTTGGTCCCCAGTACTGGATAGGACCTGGGTAAACGTAAGCAGTTTCCTTAGCCCACTGCTCGCGCTTGCTTGCGAAGTACTTGAATGGAGCACCGTCGAGCTCAACGAGAGCCTTGCGGATAACAGGCTTGTTCTGACCGTTACGACGCTCAATGTTCATCATCATTGTGATAGGCACACCACCAGCAATCCACTCAGCTGCAGGAGCAGTAGTGTTCTTGATGATTGACATGTAGCCAGTCTTGCCGTTAGCGATGAGGCGAGAAGCGTTGTAACCGAGTGAGTAGCAGTAGTCTGCATCGTAGTTAGAAGGAGCTGCACAACGACCTTCGTAACCGAAGAAGTGGTGCTGTGTACCGAACTTGCCTACGTACTTGCCTTCTGCCTTCCAAGCCTCAAGCTTGGTAGCAACCATAGCAGAGAGGAGCTTTTCTGTCTCGATGAGGGAAACCTGAACATTGCCATGAGGGTCACGGTCGAGGCAGAGCTGACGCTCTACATCCTTTGGAAGTGACTCAAGAACTGCGAGGTTCTCAGCAGCGATGTGGCTCTTTACGTATGCAACCTGCTCGTCCTTTGAAGGGAACTCGCGCATTTCACCTGTAGCAGGGTCAACGAGAACTTCATTGAGTTCTGCGATGAGCTTCTTGATAGCAGGGATGAACTCGATGATACCTTCTGGAATGAGAACAGTACCGAAGTTGTTGCCTTCAGCTGCACGAGCAGCAACTGCCTCTGCGATGTATGTTACAACGTCATCGAGTGACATAGCCTTAGCCTCAACTTCCTCTGAAACGAGGCAGATGTTTGGCTGGCACTGGAGAGCACACTCAAGAGCGATGTGAGAAGCAGAACGACCCATGAGCTTGATGAAGTGCCAGTACTTGCGAGCCGAGTTACAGTCGCGCTGGATGTTACCGATGAGTTCTGAATAAGTCTTGCAAGCTGTGTCGAAACCGAAAGAAGTCTCGATCTGCTCGTTCTTGAGGTCGCCGTCGATAGTCTTAGGACAACCGATAACCTGAACGCCGTACTTCTTTGCAGCATAGTACTCAGCGAGAACGCAAGCGTTAGTGTTAGAGTCGTCACCACCGATGATTACGAGAGCCTTGATACCGAGTTCGCGGAGGATTTCAATACCCTTCTCAAACTGCTCTTCCTTCTCAAGCTTTGTACGACCAGAACCGATGATGTCGAAACCACCAGTGTTGCGGTATTCGTCCATGAGTTCAGGAGTAATCTCCATATAGTTGTGGTCAACGAGACCGCCAGGACCGAGGATGAAGCCGTAGAGCTTGTTCTCTGGGTTGAGAGACTTAACACCGTCGAAGAGACCTGAAATTACGTTGTGGCCGCCAGGAGCCTGACCACCAGAAAGGATGATACCAACATTGAATGCTGGAAGTTCTACCTTCTCGCCAGCTTCGAAAGTGATGACTGGCATACCATAAGTGTTAGGGAAGAGAGCCTTGATTTCTTCCTGATTACCTACTGACTGAGTAGCCTCGCCCTCAACAGCCTTTACAGGGCCTTGAAGGGCAGTTGGCAATTTTGGAGCATAAGCCGCACGGGCCTGCTGAAGTGCACTTTTTACCATAGTTACATGTATGATTTTTGATGTATGATTTATGATTTACAGGCGCAAAGTTACATTATTTTTGCCTAAAAAAGGAAAAAACGTTGAAAATATTTGCAAGAATAAATTCTTTGTATTAATTTTGCTACATCTAATAAACAAAAACAACTATTACCTATGGCAAATAAAAGAGAATTAAAGCAGACCATCAACTACGTTTGCGCAGAACTTTTGTCAGAAACCTTCGTGGCAGGAATGCTTGAGAAGAACATCGTAAACAGTAATGTTGACAACCTTCTCCATTCAATCATCAAGATAAACCAGGACTATATCCGACGCATATCTCACCCAGAGCCAGGAATGGCTCCAAAGAAATACTTCAAGGATCTTGTCGAGGGCTTCAACAAGGATGTTGATGAGACCATCGACATGATTGGAAATTTATATTAATGGACAAAACAACACAAACTCTAATAACAGCCGTTGACAGGCTGTCGGACTCAAATTCCCTGAAACAGCTGTTCCATGAACAGCAGTTCGGAAACCCATTGCCTTCGCAGGATCAGCTACAGAGTATAATAGACATTCTCAGAAGCATCATATTCCCGGGCTTCTATGGTCGTTCCAACGTCAATATCAATACGATAAAATATCACATTGGCGTGCGTGTTGAGAGGCTTTACAAGCTTCTTGCCGAGCAAGTCCTGGCTGGACTTTGCTTCGTAGATACATTGCCTGCTGAGGGTGAGATGACATTAGACATCCTCAAGAACAAGGCTCGCTACATAGCAAATCAGATAGTGGAAAAACTTCCAGAACTGAAGGAAGTACTTGCTACCGACATCGAAGCCGCTTATTTAGGCGATCCTGCTGCCGATAACCAAAGCGAAATCATAGCTTGCTACCCTTGCATAAAGGCGCTTACAAACTACCGTCTCGCCCATGAACTTTTCGTGATGGGCGTTCCGCTTGTGCCTCGTATGCTTACGGAAATGGCACATTCAGAGACAGGTATAGACATTCACCCTGGTGCTCAGATTGGTCATCATTTCTGCATAGACCATGGCACGGGAGTTGTCATCGGCGGAACTTGTATCATCGGCAACAACGTGAAGCTTTACCAAGGTGTAACTCTTGGCGCAAAGTCATTCCCTCTTGATGATGAAGGTAATCCGATTAAGGGTATTCCTCGTCATCCTATTCTGGAGGACGATGTCATAGTTTATTCAAATGCCACCGTGCTTGGCAGAATTACCATTGGCAAGGGTGCTGTCATCGGCGCAAACAAGTGGGTAACAGAATCCATACCAGCAAAGTAATCTCAGCATTATGCATTACGCATTACGTATTACGCATTGCATATTATATATAGCTCTTTTCTCCCTCATGATATCTTGCTCAACGACAGCAGGACTTCCTGAGGGGGAAAAACTCTATATCGGCTTAAAGGAAATCAGTTTCGGTCCTCATGAGCGTTCTGAGCATTTTGCTGCAACACAGGAGGAACTTGATGCGGCTCTGCAGACAGCTCCCAATGGTGCGCTTTTCGGCAGTAGCTTTTACAGAACGCCTTTTCCTTACGGTCTTTGGATATGGAACGCTTGCCACGATAAGGACGACGGATTCTCCAAATGGCTCACAAAGTCGTTTGGAAAGCAACCAGTCCTGATGAGTAATGTTAATCCGGTATTGCGTTCGCAGGTGGCAAGCAATGTGCTGAAGAACAACGGCTACTTCAATGGCGATGTAACTTACGACATAATCGAGACCTCAAATCCGAAAAAGCAGAAGATTGCTTATCATGTGGAAACAGGAGATGTTTATCGCGTGGATACACTATCATACGCAAATTTTCCTGACCATGCAATGGAAATCCTTGTCAGTGACACGGCTGAGGCTGTCATTAAGCATGGAACGCCATTCACGACTGCCAATCTTGATGCCGAGCGAAACCGCGTGACAAAACTACTTCGCGACCAAGGCTATTACTTCTATCACTCTACTTATGCCTCTTACCTTGCAGATACGCTCCTGCATCATGGTTGGGCAGACCTGCGACTTCAGATGGCAGACAGTATTCCCGTGGAAGCACAACACCAATGGTATGTGGGAAATATCCGCATAGACATCAAGCGACAGTATCAGGAACAGATGACGGACTCTACAGGTCGTCGTACGGTTTATAGGTTTCATGGCAGGAAAAGTCCTGTCCGCACTCGTGTCATTCGTTCCAACATGAGACACATCCGGCAAGGGGCGCTCTATAGCTATCAGGCTCATACAGATGCAATGAACAAGCTTACTACAATGGGATTGTTCTCGAATGTGGACTTCCAGTTTGTTCCTCGTGACAATGATTCTCTCGACCTTGATGTGATGTGCGTGCTTGACAAGCCTTACAACCTATATGTGCAGACCAATTTCGTGCATAAGCTCTCTGGACGTACTGGTCCGGAGTTGAAGGTTGGTCTCACCAAGAGCAATGCCTTCCATGGAGGAGAGAAGTTTGATGTCAATCTCCATGCTTCATACGAATGGCAACAAGGCAGCAACCTCTCTTCTTCTGAACGCAACTCTTACGAGTATGGTATGGACGCATCGCTCGAGTGGCCGCGACTGCTCATTCCATTCCTCAATTCGGGCAACAGTCGTGATGCCCAAGGACGTCGCAGGCGTATGCGTTTTGCCGTTTCTCCGTCAACGAAAATCTCGGAGTCCTTCGACATCATCCACCGTCCTGGCTACTATCGTATGCACTCAGCCTCTGGAGAATGGAGCTATATATGGAAGCCTAAGCTCAACACCACCCATCAGCTCAGTCCTTTTATCTTGACATACCAGAAGCTGAACTACCGCTCGGAGAAGTTTGACTCCATCCTCAATCGCAACTCCTACTTGAAACTTGCCATGCAGGACATGTTCATTCCAAAGATGCAGTACACATATACCTACATCTCTCCGCAGAATACCATCAATCCTGTGCAGTGGAATGTCACGTTTACGGAGGGCGGAAACTTCACCAGCCTTGTCAACAAGCTCTTCTTCGGACAAGACTGGACGGAAGGCAACAAGACGATGTTCAAGAATGTCTATGCGCAGTTCCTTAAGTTGGAAACGGATTTCCGCAAGACATGGCAACTGCATGAGAAGGAACAGTTCGTCTTTCATGCCAACGCCGGTGTCGTGTGGAGCTACGGAAACATGCACCAGACCCCATACATGGAGCAGTTCTACATAGGCGGTGCAAACTCCATTCGAGCGTTCTTGGCAAGAAGTCTTGGCCCAGGTAGCTATCGTTCGCAGGATCGTGCCACATCGTATGTTGACCAAACAGGCGACATAAAGCTTCTCTTGAACCTGGAGTATCGTAAGCGACTCTTTGGAAACCTCTACGGAGCAGCTTTCCTTGATGCCGGCAATGTGTGGGCTTTGCGTGATGACGAGGTGCGTACTGGCGGGCGTTTCAAACTCGGCAACATTCTTCGTGAGACTGCTTTGGGCACAGGTGTTGGCGTGCGTTACGACCTTGACTTCCTCGTGCTCCGCCTCGATTGGGGTGTCGGTCTCCACGCTCCATACAAGACTTCAAAGAGTGGCTTCTATAACTTTACTAAATTCAAGGATAGCCACACTCTCAATTTCGCCATTGGCTATCCATTCTAATTCTCTTTCATGTCCATCACTTTCATCATAGAAATCATTGGTACCATTGCCTTCGCCATCTCTGGTGTCCGTCTTGCCGGTCGCAGAGGCTATGACCTCTTCGGCGGTTTTGTGCTTGCGTGGGTTACGGCTGTCGGCGGCGGAACATTGCGCGACACAATGCTTGGTGTCACTCCGTTCTGGATGACCAGTCCCATTTATCTCGTTTGTACCTTCTTCGCTCTCGTTCTTGTGCAGATATTTGCAAAACTAATGGACAAGATAAACACGGCTTGGGTGTTCTTTGATACTCTCGGTCTGGCACTTTTCACCATTGCAGGATTGCAAAAGACTCTCTTCTGCGGTCAACCTATGTGGGTCGCCATTATGATGGGCTGCATAACAGGAGTTGCAGGCGGTGTGGTGAGAGATGTGCTGGCAAGTATCAGCCCTGTCATTTTCCAGCGCGACATCTATGCGATGTCCTCTATTGCTGGTGGTTGTCTTTATGCAGTTCTGCTCTATGTAGGCATGAATCCGCTTTATATCTCCGTCATCACGTTCTTCTTTATCGTCATAGTTCGTCTTATCGGATTAAGATACAACATAGAACTTCCAAAGATAAAGATTGGCAACATGAACAATATACGTGATTAAGAGCCGATACCATCTTTACAGATGTTTTATTCTCCACTCTTTCGGGTAATGATTGTTGGCGCGATTGCCTATGTTCTTCACCGTACCAAGTATGAAACCTTGATAGCAAACGGCAACAATTCCTTTAGGCGTTTCGCTTGGCAGAACAATGGAGTTTCCGCGAAGATAGTTGAGGGCGTCTTCCAAAGATACCGAGCAACGAGGAGTATCCGTTGTCAGTTCTTCCATAGTCTTAGGCAAAGTGTTCAGTCGGCACTTTGCCTTTTTCTTTGCACATTCCGTAGCCTTGCGGAAAGCCACCATAAACTGTCCTTCGCCGCGGTCTTGTCCCGGAATGAATTTCCTTGGTTCAACGATCACTTCTCCGCCTAATTCGTTGATGATGAACTGCATGTTGTCCTCATCTTCATAGCGATTGAAGGTGCAAGTGGAATATACAAGCACACCGCCTTCACGCAGGCAAGCCCACGCATTCTGCACAATCTCTCGTTGCAAGGCAGCACATTTCATCACGTTGTCATAGCTCCATTCTTCTATCGTGGCATGGTCTTTGCGGAACATTCCCTCGCCAGAGCAAGGCACGTCGCAAACTATCAGGTCGAAAATGTTTCCTGACTTCGCAATCTCTGCCGTGTCATTGTTCGTAACAATAATATTATGCTTGTTTATCTGTTGCGCAGACTCCTCCCCCCGTGGGGAGGTTGGGAGGGTTTGTGACAACTCTGCAAGCGACGCCTTCTCCATATTCTCTGCCAAGATCCACGAGCGTTTCCTCACAAATTCATTGGAAACAAGTGTTGCTCCTTCTGGAAGGAAATCCTTTATTATCAGCGACTTTCCTCCGGGTGATGCACAGAAGTCAGCAGCCATCTTGATGTCAAGTCCCGCTGTTGCCTTGCGTAAAACTTCGTCCAAATACTGCGAACTTGCCTCCTGCACATAGTAAGCACCAGCATGAAGCAGCGGATCAAGCGTAAACACCGGGCGTTCTTTCAGGTAATAGCCCTTCTCAGACCATGGAATCTTGCTTTCCAAAGGCAGATGCGAAAGCTGCTCAGCGGTAGTATTGCCACTAAGACGAATGCTCACAGGAGTCTCCTCTTCGAACGAAGCGAGGTACTTCTGCCACAGCTCTTCGCCGAAAAGTTCACGAGTATATGTTACGAAATCAGAAGGAAGCTGAGTCATTTGTGATTTGATGATTTGGCGATTTGACTAAAACAGCAGCACCATGAGTATGGCGGTAGGTAGTTTGCCCTCGATGTTGATTATTGGGGTTGAATAGTGGGAATCACCCTGCCGCACGTATCTGCCATCAAAGTTATAGAGTGGGGTAGAGTAGTGGGAGTCGCCTTGACGAATGTTCTTGCCGTCCCAGTTGAGAAGTGGATTTGAATATCTCGAATCCTTTGCACGAAGATTCTTTCCGTCCCAGTTGTAGAGAGGGGTAGAGTAGCGCGAATCTCCCTCACGGATATATTTGCCATCGAAGTTCAGAATCGGCTTTGAATAACGGGAGTTACCCTCTCGCAGATACTGTCCATCCCAGTTGTAGAGTGGAGTAGAGTAGCGAGAATCACCCTCACGAATGAACGTCTGTGCCATGGCGATGGCACAGACGAACAATAAAATCGTAATGAAGGATAGTCTTTTCTTCATCTATTACTTCAATCCTGCATCCTTGAGAGCAGCATCTACCTGAGCCTTCTTCTCTGGATCATTCTCAATATCCTCAATAGCCTTCTCCGCATCTTCGAGAGTCTCGTCCATATTCTTCTGTAGCGCCTGTGCTACGCGAACATAGCAGCCTTCAGTGCCACTGATTGTACCCATATAGATTATCTGCAGCTGACCGTTTACCTTATATACCCATGATGCTTCGTTGAGATGCATGCCAAAGCTGTCATTGCCCTTCTGGCATTCCTCAAGTGAAATCTCTGCCATAGCCTCGTCTGTCTTGCTCTTGTTCTCGAAGCCGTAGATGCACTTGCCGTCGTCGGCAGCCTTCTTCGTTGCATTGTAAACCTTTGCTACAGCCTCCTTGAACATATCGTCAGTAAACTCCTTGCCATCCTTGGTAGGGAAGTTCACGATAACATCGCGTGCAGAGCCCATGAAATTCTTTGAATCGGAACCGTCGTATTCGTAGCCAGGTTCTATGTCGGAGAAGCTGAGCTTGAAGTTCTTGATGTAGAACTCTACAGCCTCTTTGGAATAAGTGTCGCCAGTAAATTCTTCTGTTTCAGACACAGCCTCACCAGCAGCAGGAGCTTCGCCGTTTTCTGCCTTGTTGCCACCGCCGCAAGATACCATTAGCATGGCACCTGCGAGGAATAAAATAGATAAAAGTTGCTTTTTCATAGTGTTTGTTTTTTAGGGGTTAATTGATAGGTTTGGATATTACTTTTTTCTGCGTTTTGATTTCTTGCTTTTCTTAGCCTTTGGGCAATTTGTTGCAGGAACCTCGCCCATGCGAACCCACTGGCAGCACTCCTTTACCCAAGGCTCCCAGCCGTTCAGAGGATGATTGCCCAAAGCCACCTGACGATAGAGCATTACTACAGGCTTGCCGTCGATGGTGTCAGTCTTCGCCTCCGAATAGTTTAGAGGTGTCTCTGCCTTGCCTGTCTTCAAGTTCCAGATGCCGCCCTTGGCAGAGCGTGACTCGCTTAGGTCGAAAGCAAATGCGTATGTGTCGTCAATGCGCATTTTGATATTAAGATTGCTCACATCCTGTGCTTGCACAGATGAAACCAAGAGCATGGCAAAAGCCAAAACAATGTAATTTAGATAGTTTTTCATAATATGTTGTATTATTCTTGTTTAATCGCCCCAATATATTTTCCACGAGCTCATAGGTACAGGCATCAGGTCTTTTGTCCATGTATGATAGTGCAGATCATAGACCTTCACTTCATGACCGTGACCATTCTCCTTGTCAACGAGTTTGAGGCAGCATCCGTTGGCAGGGTCTATCCACAGTTTCCAAGATAGGCCTTGAGTTCCTTTTGTGTCGAACACCCAGCAGTTTACGCCACACACTTCCTCCATGCCTACATATAATTCTGCAAGCTTCTTTTGGAGATTCTCTGCATATTCTGCTTTTATATGTTTGAACAGCTCTATCTCATGAGCGCCATATCCCAATGGAGCTTGCTCTGGCTCTCCGGAATATTCTTCATCATGGCTGCCGTTTACTTCAGGCAGATACTGGAGTTCAGAATGATAACCCTCACCTTTGCGGGTAACGTCATACAGCTCTCCGCGTATGTCCACTTGAGTATGGTTGATGTTTCCCGTCTTGTACACTTCGCCCGATTCCAGGTCAACATATTCAATGTGGAATTCAGTCTTTGGTGGGTTATAGACGTAAGGACCTTTCCACGGTGTAACCACAGGAACAATCTTCACCTTTACCACCACGGTTTTGTCTCCCTGTTTGGCGGTTATGGTTGCCTCGCCAGTCTTCTTGCCTTGTATGGTAATGGTACGAGGCTTCTTCAAACTGACTGTAGCTACACTAACGTCACTGGATACGACGTTGTCTATTGCTGGTAGCTGTGTAGGAGTCCACACATACTGTTCGCCCGCTGCAACTTCGATAGTATAGTGCGTCACTATCTGTTCTTGCTGAGCATGAAGAGCTATGGCTGTCAGGATAGATACAAAAAGGAATAATAATCGTTTCATTGCTGCATGTTTTTATAAAAATGTACAATATTCAGGTCGCAAATATACATATTATTTAATATTCGTGCAAGTTTGTTTATGATAATTGATTATAAAACGATAAACTTTCCCAATATTAGTGCCTTTTTAGCATAAAAAGTGTTATCTTTGCCCCCTGTAATGTATGTAACTCCATTCTATGATATCTATGACTAATAAAACTTTCCCATCTTTTTGATTTTAGTTATGATTTTAGTTCAGATGTCGAGCCCTAAGGGCGATCCATTATAAAATGCTCCATAAAGCGACGTACTGGAGCGTATTTTTGTAAGGATTATAGTTTATGATTTTAAAATCCAGAACGAAAATCTTAACTGAAAATGCGCTCGAATACCTCGCTTTAATGAGGCTCTTTAAAGGGATCGTCGCTACGCTCCTCGAAATCTTAACTAACATCCTAATAAAAAACAACAAGTTACGTTTCTTACCAAGGGTCGGAAACTTTTATAAGAATTATAAGTATCCGTTCAAAATAGTTTTTAATGAAACCTATGTGTCTAATGATCCGTTTGGGGTTAGTGTTTCTTCTACACTGTTTAGGGATAGTTTCATTATTTCTGCGATTTCTTTAGCTTGCAGTCCGCGGCTGGCTAAAGCTCTTACTGCTGCCGCGATTTGTTCTCCTTGTGCCGCGATTTGTTCTCTACGTACCTCGATTAGCTCTCTCTGTGCTGCAATTAGTTTTCTACGTACCTCAATTAGCTCTCTCAGGGCCTCAATTAGTTCTTTTTGAGCTATAATCTTCTTTTGAACAAGTACTGTTGTGTCAAGACTTTCTGACTTTGAAGAAGTTCCATCTTCTGTGAGCTGTCTTAACCCGCTGTCGTAAATAGGGTTTGCTACGATTGTCTGCATGATTTTGTTGTCTATGTATGGTTGATGTATAGATGCTTTTGCTTAATTCTGTGATAATTATTCGTTGCAAAATTAAGCAAATAAAATTAATCTAACAAAATTTTTTAGGATTTTCTTGAGAAAAAGTTTCCTATGCCCCACCCGCACCCTATATAAAGAACGCCGCAGGTTTTCCGTGATGAAAAGCCTGCGGCATCTTTTGTATAATGGAAACGACGCCTCATAGCGTCGTTAAACTGCCACAAGAAGCTACATTTGCGCTTCCTAACGACGCCATGGGGCGTCGTTTCCAATTAATACGCGCAGATTAGGCTGATATATTCGTGTTATTTGAAGCATTCGTGTTCGTTACTGTAAAATAGTTTTTGGGAGGATTGCGAGTACTTCCGCATCATAAGGATACCAACCTTCCTACAAGCATACGCAGTTGACTCTGCAATTCGGCGCTAAGAATGCCACATGATTCCTCTGCTCTCCGTATCAACAAATCACGAAAACCACTATCGTCCAACTGCCGTCTTCTGGCATTGGCAATTATTTCTTGTGGATAGACGTCGCAATCCCAATTAGAACCATCATTTAAGTAGTATTCTTGACATACTGATTCTGCAAACATAGTGTATATCGTCATGCCGCTAACAGCTCTTTCTTCATAAAGCTTATCCATTGACATAGGCAATCCTTCCACGGCCTTATTATGTGAATACATATCCGCAAGTCTGCCAAAGCCTTGAATATCGAGTTCCTTAGCATAGCGATTCAACAGATTAATTGAAGAATACTCTCCCGGGGCGGCTATGGCATGAGCTTCTACATGGTAGCCTGCATCGCAAAACTTCCTTGCCGTTGATAATGGTATGTCAGGGGTTCGCATTGTTCCTTCTACAATGACATTCATTCTCAGCCTGATAGCTTCCTCTATAAGTCCTTCTGTAAAAACATTGGAGAATATTTGCGTAGCACGTGAATAATTATACTCATCCTTCTTCAGTACATCATAATCAGGATGTTCTACTCTGTAGTTGTCACCATTTATTTCCAAGAAATCGCAGTCAGGATACTGCTCTATTATCCTTCTGTTTATGCTACCCTTTCCGACAGCTCCCTGTCCACCCAGAATAAATGCTTTAGGGTGCGTAGCAGCAGATATTCCATAAAGATAATCATCCTTTACCTGCTGGAATATCTTATAAACTTCATCGTGCTGCATAAACTTCATCGTACTGCATTGTGCTTTATTGTTGGAGCATATAGATGAATAGCCTTGTCAATGATAGAACGTCTCAAAGCACTGTCTGGCTGATGAAGTGCTCGTTGTTCGTATGCATACATTTCAAATTTCTCATTAAGGATTCTCTTCTCATCTCCAGTGGCGGTACGGCGTTTTTTAAGTGTCTGCACCTTCATATAATTGATGATGCTCTCAGCCACATCGTTGTTTATGTTTTCTTGGATAATGCACATGGTTACTATTATTTGAATTCTGGCTGCAAAGGTACGATTAAGTGAGCGAAAAAACAAATTTATTTGGTTTTTTTCCGAACGTGAGTACCTAAAACGATAGTTAAAGCGAGCAAATATGTATATACACGTTAGTTTAATTCGAAAAATTAATACGCACGCAGATTATGCAGATTGGGCAGATGTATTCGTGTTATTCGAAGAATTCGTGTTCGTTATTATAAAGATTATTGTGTTCATGTTATTAATGTTGCACTTTCCATATCGTTGCATTTTTCTTGAAAAGATTTGGTGGTTTCGGAAAAAAAGTTTAATTTTGCACACGAATCATAGAAACCTTTTTAATGAACAGATATGACATACTTGAATCAGTTTCACAAGGAAAAGACGGAGCGATGCCAGAAGAGAATTATCTCCTGGTGCAAGTCGCCAATGACATCCGAAGAGCAACAGAGGGGTGTGGAGATGATGAAAAGGAATCTCTCACTCGCAGCCAATATGCAATGATACTGAACGAGAAAGAGAAACGAGCTGCAGAGAGGTGGGCTAAAGAGAGAAATGTGTGGATTGAACTTGATGATATATTCTCTCTCGGTATTCCTGGACCAAGCGGGAGTGAGTCTGATACATATCTTTCATCAGACGGTTTTATTTATAAGACCAATAACTTGCTGCATTGTGGTGATAGCATAATAAGGACTATCATAAGATTCCTCATGTATAACTCTATATTCTCAGATTCTGCCTACTCCTTTGTAGGTTTTACGGGTTTTGCTGGAAGAAGTGTATATCCAATTGTAAAACAGCCTTTTATCAGGAACTCTGTTCCCGCAACTCGCATAGAGATAGATTATTATATGGCGGCATTGGGCTTTGATCGTCTTGGTGAAGGAAAATATACCAATAGAAAGTATATAGTAAAAGATCTTTTGCCAAAGAATGTATTAAAAGACGAATTCGGCGATTTCTTTGCGATAGATGCCGAAATAGACGTTTTAGATATATAGAGAAATGCAATATGATAAGTAAAACAAAAACAACCATAACCTTAACCGATTGGCGTGGGTTATGGAAACGCACGCAGAATATGCAGATTGGGCAGATGTATTCGTCAATGCAACCATAAAAAAAGCCCCCACAGAAAATTTGTGGGAGCTTTTATTATTAGAGTCGATGACGGCTTATTTCTTCAATGGGAACTTGTATGCAAGGATGCCCATGAGGAGGGCAATGAATGCTGGGAAGAGTGAGAAGAGTGCCCATACCATTGTTTTCACTGACTCAGTGATAGAGGCTGGGTCGATAGACTCGTTGCCCATCTCGTCCTTAACCATTGTGGCACCTGCCACGCCGAGGAGCAATGCGATGAGGGAACCTGAAACAGCGCCACCGAACTTCTGTGCCATTGTACCAGAAGAGAAGATAAGACCTGTAGATGATGTGCCGTACTTCTCTGTTGCATAGTCTGCTACGTCTGCATACATAGACCAGAGGAGTGGTGAATAGAGACCAACGCCCACTGATGTGAGTACCACCAAGGCAACGATTACCCAGATGTAAGCAGGATCCTGTGGGATGAAGAAGAAGATCACTGAGAGGATGCAGCAGATGACTGATGACCACACGAACGCCATGCGCTTTGAGCCAATCCACTCTGTGAACTTAGGAGAAACGCCACCGAAGATCATACATGTAACCTCGCCGAACGCCATCAATACGGTGTAGTTGATGATGAGTGAGCCTACTTCAATGTCGCCGCCAAGACAGTAGTCGATGAGGTAAGCTGCAACGGCATAGCGGAAGCCGTTGAAGAAGTTTGTGCAGACACCCATGAGAGTGACATACACCCAAGGAATGTTCTTGAAGAGGTCGCCAAACTGCTTGAAAGAGAACTTCTCAGCACGCTGTGGCTGGAGGCGTTCCTTTGTCAAAAGACCACAAGCGAGAGTCATGACAGCAGCGAGAATACCGAAGCCTGCACCGAGAATTGCGTATTGGTTCTGGTCAGAGCCGCCAATCATCTTCTGAAGGTAAGGGAACGAAAGCAATGTGATGAAGCCCATTGCGTAAGCACCAACCATACGGTAAGAAGAGAACTGGTTGCGGTCGTTGTCGTCGTCTGTCATCACGCCGAGCATAGAACCGTAAGGCACATTTACCATGGTGTACATCACCATCATAAGGAGGTAAAGGCCGTAAGCCCAGATACGCTTGCCTGTAGGGTCAAGGTCTGGAGTGAAGAACAGGAGTGCGAAGACGAGACCATAAGGGATAGCGCCATAGATGAGCCATGGGCGGTAGGTGCCGAAGCGTGACTGCGTGCGGTCGGCAAGGGTACCCATCAATGGGTCTGTGATAACGTCGAACATGCGGGCAATGAGCATGAGGGCTGCAGTGTCAGCAAGTGAAAGTCCGAATACATTGGTGAAGAAGAATGGAAAAGCGATGGACATGATCTTCCATGTGATACCTCCGGCAGCAGCGTCACCAAGCGCGTAGCCGATTTTTTCTTTTAAGGATGCCATAAAACGACCCCCTCTAACTCCCCCACAGGGGGAGGACCTTTAATTAGCTTTTGCTAACTGGGGGCAAAGGTCTGTATTTTAATATAACGGCTCGGAAATCCTCGCCCTACAAATGTAATTTATTTAAGCCCTCCCTTGTGGGGAGGGTTTGGGTGGGGTCTTGAGGGTTTGGGTGGGTCTTTAGAACGGGAACTCACCTTCTGCAGCGCCGAGCATGATGGCGTCGAGGGTTGCCTGGTCATAGACCTTCATGCCGTGATGGCGGTCGAAGATAGCGAAGTTCTCCTCATCGCCGCCATAATAGTTGTTGTCCCAGTAGAACGAAGTGAAGCCGTAGTTCTTAGCCTCGCGAACGATGTAGCGCATGTAGTAAGCACGAGATTCCTCACACTTCTTGAAGTCGATGTTCCACTTTGCATTCTCCTTTGTAGGGTTGTGGTGAACAGCACCGTATTCGCCGAGGACGATAGGGAGACCCTTGTCGATGAACTGTGCCTTGAGCTGGCGGAAGAGGTTGTGTACCTCGCGCTGTGTGTTGCTGTGGCATGGCTGTCCTTCGTAAGGAGTGCCCCAGAAATACTGGTTCTTGTTAGGACCTTCCTCGCCGTTTGTCTGTGCGCAGAAGAACCAAGGCTGGTAGTAGTGAACCTCAAGCATGAGGCGGTCTGGCACTACGTCGTAAGGAGTGCGGAAGAACTTGAGCGCGAAGTATGGGTTTGCTGCCCATGAAGCTACAGAAAGCACGCGCCACTTGTTGTTGCCGCCAGTGGCACGAACAGCGTCGATGAACACCTGATACAAGCCCTGAAGCACCTGTACGTCAGCGATAGAAGGCTCGTTGTTGAAGTCGTTCACGCCGTCGAGGCTCTGGTTGATCATCTCGTTGACACCACCGAAGATAAGTCGCTCGTCATAGTCCTTGAACTCGTTTGCAATCTGTGTCCAGAGGTGACCCATGCGGCGGTTGACCTCTTCTACAGGGAGGTGGTCAGGACGCCAGCGGTCGTACCATGCATCGTGGTGAGTGTTTATCATGACGTACATGCCTTCGTTGTAAGCATAGTCAACAACCTCATGTACACGCTTCATCCATGCAGGGTCAACATCGAAGTTCTTGTTGCAGTGAGGATACCAGCGTACAGGAATGCGGATAGCATTGAAGCCAGCAGCCTTGACAGCCTTGATCATTTCAGGAGTGATGCGTGGGTTGCCCCAGCCTTCCTCCATCTCGTTGACGGTGAGCTTCTTCTTTGTGCGGTCGTTGAGAGACTCGAGCTGGTTGCCGAGGTTCCAGCCGCAAGTGATGTTCTTTACGATGCCGAGAGCGTTGTTCTTCATGCCCTCAGGGGCAGCATCATTGGTGATAGGCGGGATGTCAGCGAAGGCGCTGAGGGCTACGAACAAAAGCCCCATCCCAACCTTCCCCCTGAGGGGAAGGAGATTTGAGAATGTCTTGATGATTGAAATCATATTACTTTAATATAAGGTTAATAATTCTTGATATTTAATTCGTTATTGGTGCGTTGAGGCAACGCACCTCCCACATTCAGCGATTAATTCTCCCTCCCCGCTCGGGGAGGGCCGGGGTGGGGCTTATTTCTTATTCTTCGCCACGAGCTTCTTGATTGTCTCCACGCTCGCGCCTGTAGAGAGTCCGTCTTCTGGCGTGTTAAGGCAGTAGTCAACGAGCTGACCGATGGTAGATGTGGCCACGTGCATGCGGGTGTCTGAAGAAGCGTAGTAGATGAATACGCGCTCATCGGCAGTGTGGATGCCGTCAGCTGGTTCGCCGTCAGCAATCCAACCGTTAGTGAATGTCACGTTCATAACATCGCCGATGTACTCTTCGCCCTGTGGCACGAGAAGATAGCCGCCAGGAGTAGCGATAGGCTTCGTTGGGTCTTCGAGCGATGTCATATACATATATAATACGTAGCGGAGACCAGAAGCACAGCCACGAACGCCGTGAGCGAGGTGCAGCCAACCCTTTTCTGTCTTGATAGGATGAGGACCTTCGCCGTTCTTTACCTCCTGGATAGTGTGGTAGTGGCGAGCGTTGATGATGGCCTCTTCCTTCACCTCAGCGTTTGTGATGTCGTCAACGAGTGCCCAGCCGATACCACCGCCAGAGCCAGCATCGATGAAGCCGTCCTGTGGGCGAGTGTAGAATGCATATTTGCCATCAACAAACTCTGGGTGGAGAACAACGTTGCGTTGCTGCGACTTTGACTTGAGGTCAGGCAGACGCTCCCAGTTTACGAGGTCTTTTGTGCGAGCGATGCCGGCAGTGGCAGTGGCAGCAGAGAGGTCGTTAGGCTGTGAGTCGTCGTGACGTTCAGCGCAGAACACGCCATAGATCCAGCCGTCCTCATGCTGTGTGAGTCGCATGTCATAGACGTTTGTAGCAGGGATAACGTCCTCTGGCATTGTTATAGGCTCATCCCAGAAGCGGAAGTTGTCGATGCCGTTAGGCGATTCTGCAACGGCGAAGAACGACTTTCTGTCGGCACCTTCCACACGAACGACGAGGATATACTTGCCATTCCACTTCATAGCGCCGGAGTTGAGCGTAGCGTTCATCATGATACGCTGCATGAGGTAAGGGTTGTCCTTCTCATTGAAGTCGTAACGCCACTCGAGCGGAGTATGCTCAGCAGTGAGAATAGGATTCTCGTAGCGGTCGTAGATGCCGTTTCCCCACTCAACCATCTTGTTCGGGCGAGTGAGAAGAGCCTCGTGGCGAGCACGAAGGGCAGATATCTTTTCAATATATGTCATAGGAGTTGTGCGGGATTATTTTATCAAGAATTAGTGAATTAGAGAATTTTTATCCGCAAGGTTCTCTTATTCCCTTGAATTCAAAAGAATTATAATGAATGTAGCAAAAAAGGAAATTCTCAAATTCACTAATTCTTGATTATAAATTTACTTAACCTTCTTTATGTCCTTGAGGAAGAGGAAGTTCTTCTGTGCTGCCCATGCCTTGAAGTCGTCGGCAGTCTTGGCGTCCTTTGATGCGCCGAAGTGTTCGCCTGAGTAGTTGCGCCATGGGAGGAGGTAAGAGAACTGGTACTTCTCAACGATTGGCTTGAACACACGCTGCCACCATGTAGCGTCTGGTGAGTTCTGATAGCCGCACTCAGTGATAGCGCAGATCTTGCCGCGCTGCTGAGCCTGCTCAGTGAGAAGCTTCATCTCTGTCTCAACCTGGTTGATGAAGTCTTTCTCTGAGCCCCACTGATAAACGTCTGTGCCGAGGAGCTGTATGCGGTCGTCGCCTGGATAGCGTTCAAGAGCTGCGGGACTTGCCCAGCTTGGAGAGTATGACCATACGATGCAGTCCTTGAGGTTGCCCTGACCACCGATGAAGTCCTCTGTCAATGTCCAGAGATCGAGGTATTCCTTTGTAGAACAGCAGTCCTTGCCCCACCAGAACCATGAGCCTGTGTTCTCATGCCATGGGCGGAAGATTACAGGAATCTGGTTGCCCTTGCTGTCCTTCAGGGAGAGGAGGAAGTCTGTGATGCGCTGGAGCCACTGCTGGAACTTTGCATTGCACTTGCCACCAGGGAGAATCTCCTTCACTGTATGCTTTGGATTGTCAATATACTTAATGGCACTGCCCTGATTGAACTTGTCAAGGGCAATGATTGCTTCGTTGTAGGCTGTAGAGTCGCTACCAATCCAAGCTGTAGTGCCAAGGAGCGGGTTGCGTGGATGCCATGAGAGAGTGATGATACCACCGCGCTCGTGGTGCTTGATAATCTCGTCGTGAATGCGAACGAAAGGCACTGAGTCGAGGTTCTTTGCGTCGCCAACCTCAAGACCGCCAAGGTCGAATCCCATTACGCCAGGGTAGTCGCCAACAAGCTCGTAAGTGTCAGAGCGGTCGTTGTCCCAGTCCCAAGTGATGCCGTAGAAAGGATCGTCCTGATGACCGTACATATAGCCTTTCGTCTGGATCTTTGCCATGCGATTGAGAAGTTTCTCGGCTGGAGTCTGTGCGAAAGCAAAGGATGCCACAAGTAAGAGCCCCATCCCGACCTTCCCCCCAAGGGGAAGGAGATTAAAAAATGATTTGATTGCTGATTTCATATTATAGTTATTTTATTTTTTTAACTTGGAAACGACGCCCCATGGCATCGTTAAACAACCGCATAGTTAGTTTCTAACAACATCCATTAGCACTTCCTAACGACGCCATGGGGCGTCGTTTCCATTTTAGCCATCTTACAAAGCTAATCTAATCCCCCTCCCCGCTCGGGGAGGGCTGGGGTGGGGCTAAACCCCCATCTGCTTGGTAATCCAGCCGATCCATTCGTCGTACTGCTCCTGATACCAGAAATGTTTTGTCTTAACGTATGGATGGATTTCCTTCGGACCGCTTACTATATTATATGTAGCCCAGCAAGTTGTTGGTGGCACTACATCGTCGTTGTAGCCGAAAGAGAACCAGCCTGGCTGAGTGATGCGCTTTGCGAAGTTAACGCCGTCGTAGTACTTGACGGTCTCAATGACCTTCGGGTCGCGTGAGTTCTTGTCATAATAGAAATAATGTGGCCAACCGCAAGCGATGTTCTTCAGCGAGGCTGTGTGGTCGCAAAGAGCAGCATGTACAGGAGCATAGCAACTAACTCGCTTGTCAAGCGCCGTTGTTGCAATAGTAAGCCAACCGCCCTGACTACTGCCAAGCACGCCGATGTTCTTGCCGTCCCATTCAGGAAGCGAAGCGATGTAGTCGATGCCACGAACAGCACCGATGATGACTCGCTTGTAGTAGAACTCGTCGCGGTTGTTGTTCTGGAATGTCCAGTAGTTGTATAGCGGACCATTCTGCAGCTGCTTGTAGAAAGGATCCTTGTTTGTTACAGGCACGCCGTGAATGCCTACCTCAAGCACAATGCAGCCTCTTGAAGCCTGATAGACATCGCCGTAGTATGCGCGGCAACCAGCTCCCGGTACTTTGTACATGCAAGGATACTTGCCTGGCTTGGTAGGAACGCATAGAATGCCGTAGAATCGTGAGTCCCAATGGTTTGTCTGGTAGCTTATCTCATAGACATTGACCTTGTCAGTGCAATATTCCGGAAGCAAACGGCGAGTGGATTCGAGCGGAGTATTGTCGCGTGCTTCCTTCAAAGCCTTGCTCCAGAACTCGTCAAAGTCCTTCGGACAATCTGTTTGTGGCAATATCTTTTCTGGTTCAAAAGCAGCTGTCGCCATGCCCTCATACTCCTTGCCAGCCACTTTTGCATTGATCGTCAATCGGTAGAAGCCTGGAGTCTTCATGCTACCCTTCAGTGCAAGGAAGCCGTCTTTCAGCGTAACGTCCTTCTTTTCGATGTCTTCATACATCTCAACGCCCATCTTGTAGTCAACGACAGCGTTCTTGAGGAGTGCGCCCGATTTGAGCACCTGCACCTTAAACTGCGCCTGTTCGCCGCATTTGTAAGTCCAACCCTCGCGGTCGAGAGTCACAAGAACCTCTATCTCATTGCCGCGAATCTGGGCGAAAGAGGCAACGAAGATGGTTAGCAGGAATGATAATACGGTTAGCCTTTTCATCGTCAATGTATTTAAGGAAAGTTTTGTTTTTGGGAGGTGTCCTGCCCTCAGGACACCATCAGTAAATTTTGCATGCCTCTTGTGGGTGATGGTGCCCTGAGGGCAGCACACCTCCCAAAGCTGCGCAAAGGGCAACTTCTATATATTTGCCCTAATTTCTATGCGAATATTGATTAGTTTTACGAAATAAGTGTAGTATTTTGTCGGCAAAAATAGTACAAATTGGCGGAATACGCAAGAAAAAAGAGAAAAAAATCAAGTATAAAACCTGATTTCTTTCTCTTTTTGCAAAATAGTATTAATATCGTGAAACGATTTGATAAAATAGTGTTATTTCTTCGTTGCCAGAATGAAACTTGCGGAAGAATGGTAGTCGAAGCGGAAGTCTATAGGCGAAGGCTTTGAAGACTTGTAGAACGCCTTCAGGTCTTCTTGCTGATAATTGGCGAATTCCGGTATCGGAGCCATGTATTTCCCGAACGACTGGAGGTTCCATTCCTTGTTGTCATAGGCTGCGAAAGGCATGCCTGAAGGACCGGAAAGGATGACATTGCTATTGTTGAGAATGGAATTCCTTATCATTGAGAACTCCGAATCGTGGAGCAGGTATGAGGCTACCTTCAGGAATACCAGCTTGTTCTTGAGGTATCTGTCGATGACTTTCTGCATTCCACCGGTTGGAAATGCTGCATCCGACAGGTCTGAGTTAAGGTAGTAAACCTTTCGCGCCCCCTTCTCGCCAGACTTGCGGTAAAGCATTTCGAATCCGTCGCCCGGCTTCTTGTCCATCGTATGCGCAAAGACCTTGTCCGGTTCCACGTATGCCAATGTTCCGTCAGTCTCTATATTCACTGGATTTATTGTTATTACCTCGTAGTCATGCAGTGCCGCATACATCATTATTACGGGCATTGTACCCTTGAGATAGCTGTCCAAATCCTTCTCCATACTGAGAGTATGAAAGTAGCTCAGTCCCACATTGGAAGAAAGCAAGGCACGCATGCCTGTAAGCACTTCCTGGTATTTGTTCCTTGAAAGCTGGTCAGTGAACGGAAGCTTTCCTACATCCTCAATACCGACGAGTATGCTGAAGCGGCAGTCAGGGAAGAATGATGCAAGGTAATTGAAGTCGGGACCTCCGAAAGGATAGAATACCGTATCGACATTCTGCTTGAGATTCTCCGCAGACCAGTGGCGAATGACATCGACATCACTGACACGATAGCGCCCCCACATGGTGGTCATGGCAGCCTTGTGCGTGTCGTAAGCATGCGAAGAGGTAATGTCATTCATGAAGTCTGCATCTACAGCAGTGGCTTTTCCCGCAAGAAGATTGGCAAGATTCGTGTAGCCTTTGTATGAGAAAGTATCTACAGGCTCTGCTTTGCCGTTGTTGACATTGTCGTTCTTACCGTCTGTGCATGAGCAAATGGTCATGCAGACGATAGTCAGGAGCAGTAGTGCCAACTGTTTTGTATTTGCGAGTAATCTTTGCATAAAGCACTGCAAAATTACACTTTATTATATAAATATGTGTAGAATGCGGGAAAAAACAATGAGATTATTGATTTCTGTAAAAATGAAGCCGCGACGGGATTTTGCTCCTGCCGCGGCTTTTATTATGCTTTAAAGAGTCTGCTTGATTTCGATTTCAGAGAAGCACTCGATGATGTCGCCCACCTGAATATCGTTGAAGTTGACGATAGAGATACCACACTCGAAGTTGGTTGCAACCTCCTTGACATCGTCCTTGTAACGCTTGAGGGCATCGATCTCGCCTGTGTGGATAACAATACCGTCACGGATGACGCGAGCCTTGTCAGAGCGGTGTACCTTACCTTCGACAACGTATGCACCGGCAACAGTACCAACCTTCGAGATCTTGAACACTTCGCGTACCTCAACATTGGCAGAGAATACTTCCTTCTTAACCTTGTCGAGCATACCTTCCATAGCCTGGGTGATGTCATCGATAGCGTCGTAGATGACAGAGTATGTGTTGATGGATACACCTTCGTGCTCAGCAAGCTTCTTGGCAGCTGCAGAAGGACGAACCTGGAAGCCGACGATCATACCGTTTGTTGCTGTAGAAGCAAGCATTACGTCGTTCTCCGAAATCTGACCGACAGCCTTCTGGATGACGTTCACCTGAACCTTCTCTGTAGAAAGCTTGATGAAAGAGTCAGAGAGAGCCTCGATAGAACCGTTGGTGTCACCCTTGACGATGAGGTTGAGCTCGTGGAACTCACCGAGAGCAATACGATGTGCAATCTCATCGAGAGAAAGAGTTGTAGCTGTACGGAGCGACTGTTCGCGCTGGAGCTGGAGACGCTTGTTGGCGATGTCCTTGGCTTCCTGCTCAGTGTCCATGACGTGGAGCTGGTCGCCCGCGGTAGGAGCACCGTTAAGACCGAGTATTGTAGCTGCCTGAGCAGGTCCTACGTTGTCAATCTTATGGTTACGTTCGTCGAACATAGCCTTTACGCGACCATAGGCAGTACCTGCTATTACGTAGTCGCCCACCTTGAGAGTACCGTTCTGAACGAGAACTGTAGCCACGTAGCCACGACCCTTGTCGAGAGAAGACTCGATGATGGAACCATTAGCCTTGCGGTTAGGATTAGCCTTCAGCTCGAGCATTTCAGCTTCGAGGAGCACCTTCTCAAGAAGTTCCTCTACGCCGATACCCTTCTTTGCAGAGATTTCCTGGCACTGGTACTTGCCACCCCATTCCTCAACGAGGAGATTCATCTGTGAAAGGTCTTCACGAATCTTGTCTGGGTTGGCGCCTGGCTTATCAATCTTGTTGATAGCGAACACCATTGGAACGTCGGCAGCCTGTGCGTGAGCGATAGCCTCCTTTGTAGTAGGCATCACAGAGTCGTCGGCAGCGATGATGATGATTGCGATATCGGTAACCTGAGTACCGCGGGCACGCATGGCGGTGAACGCCTCGTGACCAGGAGTATCAAGGAATGTGATGCGGCGACCGTCCTCAAGTTTCACGTTGTAGGCACCGATGTGCTGGGTGATACCACCCGCCTCACCAGCGATAACGTTTGCGCTACGGATGTAGTCGAGGAGAGAAGTCTTACCATGGTCAACGTGACCCATCACTGTTACGACTGGTGCGCGTTCGATGAGATCCTCCTCGTTGTCGTCTTCAACGACGATAGCCTCCTGTACTTCGGCAGAAACATACTCTGTCTGGAAACCGAATTCTTCGGCAACGAGGTTGATGGTCTCTGCTTCAAGACGCTGGTTGATGGAAGCCATCACGCCGACAGACATGAGAGTACCGATGACCTGAGTAACGCCTACGCCCATCATTGTAGCGAGGTCTGATACGGTTACGAACTCAGTAAGCTTAAGAACCTTGCTCTCTGCGTTCTCTGCAGCAGCAGCCTTTGCGGCCTGCTCGGCAACAGCATCACGCTTGTCGCGACGATACTTGGCAGCGTTCTTGTTCGACTTGTTCTTGGAAGTAAGACGAGCAAGAGTTTCCTTTACCTGCTTTGCTACATCCTCTTCACGAACTTCCGGCTGAACATTGCCCTTCTTGTTCTTGTTCTTCTTATTCTTGTTCTTGCCGCCGCCCTGCTGGTTCTGCTGATTGTTAGCCTGCTTAGCAGCCTGGTTGATGTCAACCTTGTTCTTGTTTATGCGTTCACGCTTCTTCTTTTCGCCACTATTCTGACCGTTCTGGCCACCGCCCTGGCGCTGTGAATGAGCGGACTTTGCCTTCTCCTCACGCTCCTTGCGGCGTTCTTCCTTTGACTTCTTCTTAGGACGAGTGCTTGAATTGATGGAAGAAAGGTCTATCTTGCCGAGAATCTTCGGACCATTCTCAGCCTGTGCAGCCATGGCAGCAATCTCGCCTGGAGTCTTTACAGGACCTTCGTTGGCAGCAGCCTTTGGCGCTTCCTGCTTAGGCTGTTTCTCCTTCTTGGCGTTCTTCTGCTCTTGCTTGGCAGGCTTTTGCTCTTGCTTGGCAGGTTTTTGCTCTTGCTTGGCAGTTTTTTCCTTTTTCTCAACCATTGCGATAGCATCGGCTTTAGCCTTTGCAAGGAGCTTGGCTTCCTGCGCAGCCTTTACAGCTTCTGCCTCAGCCTTAGCCTTAGCCTGTGCTTCTGCCTTTGCTTTCTTTTCAGCCTTAGCCTTAGCTTCGGCTTCCTCGGCAGCTTTCTTTTCTGCTTCAGCTTCAGCTTTAGCCTTCTTGCCATCAAGGTCGTCAAGGTCGATCTTGCCGAGAGGCTTGAACTCCTGCTTTTCCTTTACAGGAGCCGCTTCTTTCTTAGGTTGCTTCTCTTTCTTGGCCGGCTTGATGAATTGTTCTGCCTTTTCCTTGGCAGCCATATCGGTGCTGAACTCCCTTCTAAGGGCGTTCTCCTGAGCTTCACTCAGCTTCGGATTGCCTACTTCACCCTCAATGAGATTCTTCTTCTTGAGGAATTCTACGGCACGATCCGGGCTGATGTTGAGTTGGGTTGCTATATTATTTAGTCTTATTGCCATATATAAGCCCCCCTCTAATCCCCCCGAGCGGGGGGATGACTGCAATTAGTTTTGCTAATTTGGGGTCACAGTCATATTGTTAATAGTCATAGCCCACGAATGTAATTTTATACTCCCTCCCCGCTCGGGGAGGGACGGGGTGGGGCTTATTCAAACTCTGCGCGGAGAACGTCAAGGATGTAGTCAACGGTCTCTTCCTCAAGATCGGCCTTGTTGATGAGCATCTCGCGTGGAGCGCCGAGCACCTGACGAGCAGTGTCAAAGCCGACAGCCTTGATGGCATCGATGATCCACTGGTCGATTTCGTCGTTGAACTCGTCGAGCATGATGTCGTCCTCTTCCTCTTCGTCCATAGTGTCGCGGAAGACGTCGATGGTATAACCTGTGAGCATTGAGGCAAGCTTGATGTTCGCACCATTGCGACCGATAGCCTTTGAAACCTCTTCTGGCTGGAGATAAACCTCAGCCTTCTTGTTTTCCTCGTCAAGGTTGATGCTTGAGATAGTGGCAGGAGCCAAAGCGCGCTGGATGAAGAGGCGAGTATTTGAAGAATAGTTGATGACGTCAAGGTTCTCGTTCTGTAGCTCACGAACGATGCCGTGGATACGAGCACCCTTCACGCCGACGCAAGCACCTACCGGGTCAATGCGCTCGTCGTAGCTCTCAACGGCAATCTTTGCACGCTCTCCTGGGAGACGAGCGATGTTGTGAACAGTGATAAGACCCTCTGCAATCTCAGGTACTTCGTTCTCGAGGAGGCGACGGAGGAAGTCAGGGTGAGTACGAGAAACGTAGATCTTTGGATTGTTGTTGTCGTTAGTGACCTTATATATTACCGCGCGCACGTTGTCGCCCTTGCGGTAGTTGTCGCGAGAAATCTGCTCTGTCTTAGGGAGAAGGAGCTCGTTGTTCTGGTCGTCGAAGAGAAGCACCTCGCGTTTCCAAGCCTGGTAAACCTCGCCGGAAACGAGTTCGCCTACGCGATCCTTGAACTTGTTGTACTGGTTTTCGTGCTCAAGGTCGAGAATCTTTGAAGCAAGAGTCTGACGGAGAGTGAGGATGGCACGACGGCCAAACTTGTTGAAGTCAATCTTCTCTGTCACGTCCTCGCCAACTTCATAGTCAGGCTCGATTTTCTGTGCCTCAGAAAGCTCTATTTCCTTGTTCTCGTCCTCAACCATGCCGTTATCTACAACGACGCGGTTGCGATAGATTTCGAAGTCACCCTTGTCTGGGTTTACGATAACACGGAAATTTTCATCAGAGCCATAGATGCGCTGGATAACATTACGGAAACTGTCCTCGAGCACACTCATCAGAGTGGTGCGGTCGATGTTCTTTGTCTCTTTGAACTCCTTGAAGGTGTCCACCATAGAGACTACATTGTCGGTCTTCTTTGCCATATAAGCCCCCCTCTAACTCCCCCCCTAATGGGGGAGGACCTTAAATTAGTCTTACTAATTGGGGGTTAAGGTCTATATTTATACTAATTATTATCTATTTAAGAGTAGGTATGCAAAAAGCCCTCAGCCTACAAAACTATTATAAAACTCCCTCCCACTGGGGGGAGGGCAGGGGTGGGGCCTATTAGAATTTCAAATCATACTTGCAGTACTTTACCTCTGCAATCTTGAAGCTGTATTCCACTTCTTCCAAGTGTGGGCGCTTTTCGCCTTCGCGCTTTACCTTCTCTTCGCAGGTAATGGTGAACGAGTCTTCGCCAACCTCCTTGAGAACGCCGCGATATTTCTTGCCGTCAGCGAGTACTTCCACATCCTTGCCTACATGACAATGGTACTGCTCGATAACCTTGAACGGCTGTCCTACGCCAGCAGAGCCCACTTCCAGTTCGAAGTCTTCCTGCTCACGGTCGAAATGATCCTCAATGAATCGTGAGAGTTCGCAGCAGTCCTCAATCCATACGCCATCAGCGTGGTCTATCTCTACTACGATGCGGTTGTCGGCGCTAACCTCCACGTCCACAAGGAAATACTCTGTCTCCTCAAGCCATTGCTTGACGATGTCTGTAACTTGTTGCTTCTGAATCATCTATTAAATTTACAATTTATGGATATAAAATCAAGAATGAGAACCTCTCTTTCGAGAAGCTCTCATTCCACTGAACGAGTGCAAAGGTATAACTATTTCTTTATATAGACAAATTTTCAAGCATTTTTTTCCCATATTCTTATTATATTATATGAAAAGATAGTATATTTGCAGCGCAAAACTTAAACCAACAAGCAGAAAAACTTAAACAACACAATAATACTATGCAACTAAAAAAGGTGATTGTGCTCGGTTCAGGTGCCCTCAAGATTGGACAGGCTGGCGAGTTCGACTATTCAGGTTCGCAGGCTCTCAAGGCTTTGCGTGAAGAAGGTATCAGCAGTGTGCTCGTAAACCCAAACATCGCTACCATTCAGACTTCTGAAGGTATCGCTGACAAGGTTTACTTCCTTCCAGTAAACACATACTTCGTTACTGAAATCATCAAGAAGGAACGCCCAGACGGCATCCTCCTCGCTTTCGGTGGTCAGACTGCACTCAACTGCGGTACGGAACTTTATCTTAACGGCACTCTCAAGGAGTACGGCGTACAGGTGCTCGGTACTTCCGTAGAGGCTATCATGGACACAGAAGACCGCGACCGCTTCGTGAAGAAGATGGACGAGGCTGAGCTCAAGACTCCAGTGAGCCACGCCGT
>JAZRXS010000174.1:0-52284 GCA_045600325.1 Prevotella sp. | reverse complement strand
GCTTGATGGATTCGTACCTCGAATGGAATCCAAAATAGGAACCGCCGTATGCGGAACCGCACGTACGGTGGTGTGAGAGGTCGGTAAACACGAAAGTAGGAGATAAACACCTACGATTAGTGTTTACCTCCTACTCGATTTACCTTATGGGTAAGTTGTTTAGAAATTGTCTGCGTGTATCTCGAAGTATGCTTTTGGGTGAGCGCATGTAGGGCAAAGTTCTGGTGCCTCTGTGCCTACTACGATATGACCGCAGTTGCGGCATTCCCATACTTTCACTTCGCTCTTCTTGAATACCTCCTGAGCCTCCACGTTTTGGAGGAGCGCACGGTAGCGCTCTTCGTGATGCTTCTCGATGGCAGCTACGAGGCGGAACTTTGCTGCGAGCTCAGGGAAACCTTCCTCTTCTGCCGTCTTTGCAAAGCCTTCATACATATCTGTCCACTCAAAGTTCTCGCCGTCAGCAGCAGCTGCAAGGTTCTCTGCTGTAGAGCCTATGCCCTCAAGCTCCTTGAACCACATCTTAGCATGCTCCTTTTCGTTGTCGGCTGTGTGCTGGAAGATTGCTGAGATCTGCTCAAAGCCTTCCTTCTTTGCCTTTGAAGCGAAGTAAGTGTACTTGTTGCGTGCCTGGCTCTCACCTGCGAAAGCAGCCTCCAGGTTCTTTTCTGTCTGTGTTCCTGCGTACTTGTTCATGATTTCTTGTTTTTTTAATGGGTTAAGGTGTTATCTGAAATATAATTGGCGGCATTGGCTTGGATGCCACGTACTATTTTCGATGCCACATATATATTCACATGTCGCATACATTTTCGGTGCAAAATTATATATTATTCTTCATAACAGAAAATAATTTAAGGAAATTTGACACAAAAAATGCTAAAATGCCATAAAACGCCTATGATTGGTGGTGAAGTTATTGTTTTACCATTACTAAAAGTCAAAGGCGCCGCTCTTTCGTACAGAGCAGCGCCTTCTATTCACGATTGTATTATTAAGTATAGTATAAAGAAAATTTTCTAATCATTGATCACCTGCAGGGAATCCTTTTGCAGCGAATCAGTCTTGAGGGTCTGGACGTCAGCCATGTTCTTTCCCGTTGTAGGCTGTGTTGTAGCTACGCCTGTCTGCTCCCTGCCAGTTTCCTCGAAAAGGGCTTGCGAAGCGTTTCCTATTGTAATGATCACTGCCACTACCGCTGCTGCGCGGAAGAATGGCTTGAGAGACCGCAATACAGTGTGAGCCAATTGGGAAGTGTTTGGCAATGCCACTGTCTTAGTGCTTTCTTCCGTATTCTGAGCCCCAATCATCTTCATAATCTTTGCGTCGAAATCGGCACCAAGACAGTCAGCCTTTGGCTCATTCTGCTCGTAAATGAAGAGGTCGCGATACTGGACAAGATGCTCCGGAACGCTTTCCTGGCAGAAGAATGTGCGGAGAATCTTCTCCTCCTCAACGGTAGTCTTGCCGTTGAAGTATTCTTCAAGAAGTTGTTCTATGTATTTGTAGTCCAATATCATTTGTGAGGTTTTAGGGGATTCAATTTGTTTCGATTTATCTCGACGTATCTCGGCATATCTCGTTTTATTCCGACATATCCCGATTTATTCCGACATATCTCGATTTACACCGACATATCCCGGTTTATGTCGACACCATCTCATCTGCCTTCCACGAAGCGCGCCTTGATGGTTTGTCGGGCTCTGAAGATGTTTGTCTTCACCTGCTGTTCGGGAATTTGCAGCAGTTCCGCTATCTCCTTGTAGCTTTTCTCTTCAAAGTCCCTTAGTTGGAGGCAGAGTCTTTGGTTTTCCGGTAGCGTATCGACTATCCGTTTCAGCTGTGCGATGCGTTCGTTTTTCATCATTCGTTCCATCGGACTGTCCGCTGCGCTCGTTGTTGGTGGCGCTTGCTTTACCGTGTCGTCCTCAAGGTCCTTTGTCTTTCTGCCGGCTCTCTTTGTACAGTCAAGCGAGAGGTTGCGGCAGATGGTTGTTGCGAAAGCTTGGATGGAGTTGATGTTCTCCCATTCGTCGCGCTTGTTCCAGCATCTTATCAGTGTCTCTTGCACCACATCCTCTGCGTCCTCACGGTTTAGCGTGATGCGCAGTGCCAAGCGAAAGAGCAAATCTTTCATCGGCAATATGTCGGTCTGGAAACTGACTTTTTTCATCTGCTTCTATAGTAATGACGATTGGGTTTCAGAAAAGTTACAGGAAATTTCACTTTTTTTCAAAAAAGTTTTCCAATGTGCAAAATTACACATTATTAATGTAAAAAGGAAGCTTTTCTGCATAAAACTGAAAACATAGCTTATGAACTTGCCCTAATTGTAACATTTTCAAATGTTTGGTTTGCAGAATTTTCCAAAAAAGTTTACCTTTGTCGCGAAAACATATAACCCAACACACTATGATTTCAACACAAAAACCAACACAACTTGCCGTGTTCGTTTCTGGTCATGGCACCAACGCACGACAGATTATCAAGTATTTCGCGCAGCACGAGAGCATCAATGTTGCACTTGTTGTTGCTACAAAAGCAGGCATCGGAGCCATTGACATCGCCAACGAGGTTGGCATTCCTTGCGAAGTGTGCCTGAAAGCAGACTTTGCAGAAGGCGCTGCTTTGGGAAACATCCTTGAGCAGTATGGCATCACACACATCGTCCTTGCCGGTTGCCTCGCATTCCTTCCACCTTGGATCACGGCAAAATACGACCGCAAGATCGTGAACATCCACCCTTCTCTTCTTCCTAAGTATGGCGGTAAGGGCATGCATGGCGATCATGTCCATCAGGCAGTCCTCGACGCAAATGAGAAGGAGTCAGGCATCACCATCCATCTCGTGAACGACGAGTATGACGCTGGCGAGATCATCTTTCAGGCAAAGTGCGAAGTTAAGTCAGATGACACCGTTGATTCCCTTGCCACTCGCATCCACGCCCTTGAACATAAGCACTTCCCAGAGGTCATAGAGCGCTGGTGCTTGCAGTAGGTAAACGCAAAAAAGCGGTTCAAAATAATATAGATATATATGCCATGCGGACATAATTCATATAAAAATCATCGTTTCTGTGTTTTTTTCCCGATTATTTCTGCTTATAATCTATATTTTTTGCTACTTTTGCACTTAATTTCTCGTTGTCGTAGTTAAAAAACAACATTGGCGAACGTGTTCGCTATCGTTGAAAAGAAACCTCGAAGAAGACTTCAAGACATATCCACAAACTTTGTTCTGTCTAGAAAAAGTTATGGACATCATTATGAACGCATCGGCTGATGCGAACACTTACGGAGACGTTATATCTTCTCACATTGGACTTACCTCCGGTGTCATCCCCGAAGCAAAAACGCCTGAAACAGGCGAACGCTCACAAACAGGGGTGTCCACCAGAAATGCCCCTTTGCGAACAACCCAACAAGAAGATTTGCCTCATTGGTTCGCACTTCGCACTACTTATGGAAGGGAGAAGAAAGCCTACGAATACATTATTTCCCATAATGGAACAGCTTTCTATCCCACCATCACCAAAGAAAAAGTCATAAACGGCAAGAAGAAACTCGTTGCAGAATCTCGTCTTCCCAACATTTTCTTTGCATACGGCACAGAGGAAGACATCAAGTCCTTTGTTTACGACAACGTCAATCTCTCTTACCTACGTTTTTACTATAAGCATACCCATCTTGGTTCGCAGATAAAGAAGACTCCTATGATTGTCCCTGACAGTCAGATCAGGAGTCTTCAAATTATTTGTGAATCAAGTGCATGTAATGATGTTGTTGTACTCCAGGGGGAGGTAAAGAAATTCAAGACTGGCGAGAAGGTACGAGTCATTGAAGGTCAATTCAAGGGAGTAGAAGGAGTTGTTGCGCGTTTTGCAGGTCAACAGCGTGTTGGCATCATCATTGATGGACTTCTCACAGCAGTCACTGCGTATGTACCTAGTGTCTTTTTAAAAAAAACAATATGAACAAATCAATTCAATTATAATTATGATAGAAGATGAATTAGATGATCTTCTTCTCGACGAAGAGGACTTTGGAGATATAGACGTAGATCTAGACCCACTTGAAAATTCGTGGAATACTCTTATTGATCAGATAGTCATGGGCAATGTGATACCCGTAATATGTCCTGGAGTGCTGATAGATAAAGGTAAGTTGCATGATATTCTCATAAATTTCTTTATAAAGAAGTTTGAAATCACAGCCAGCGAGGATAAACCATTACCTACTTCTTTCTCCGAGCTAATTTTCCATCCTAAGTTCATGGAAAGGACAAAGAATGACATGGACTGTATCTACGGATTTATAAACCAGATTCTGTCAAAGAAATCATTCCCGCCTTCTTCGCTTTTACAAAAGGTTGTCAGTATAAAGCAATTTCCATTTGTCATTACCACTACTTTTACGCCGATAGTTGAGCAAGCGATGAGGCAAGTGTGGGGTGACGAACTGAGGGTGATGTGCTTCAGTAATAATCCAGCAGAATTACAAGATATCAGCAGTGAAGCGGATTTGAGAAAGCCGACATTATTCTATATGATGGGAAAAGCAGGTGCAGCGGCTCACCGATATGTCCTGACAGACACAGACATGTTGGATTTCTGCTCATCGTGGGTTGCAGATACTGATAATAGACCCAAGAATTTGGTCAGTGCCTTAAAGTCTGCTGGACATGATGGTAAGAACGGAAAATATCTGCTGATGTTGGGTAACGATTATTCTGACTGGCTATTCAGATTTATATGGACAGCAATCAGAAAGTCAAACGTAAACTCCACACACTCCTGTTACGCATCAAAACAAAAACAGGATAAGTTACACCTGTTCCTAGAAAGAAACCATGCCTTCATGCGTGAAGATCCAGAGAGTGTGGTAGATGAAATAACAAAAAGGTTGGACAAAAAGTTGAAACAGGTGGCAAAGACAAGATTTAATAAAGTGGAACAGGATGCAGATATCTTCATATCCTACTCACGCAGCGATTCAAAGATAGCCGAAGCTTTGTATGAACATCTTACTGCACTTGGAAAGCGTGTTTGGTACGACCGAAACAATATTACTAACGGAGGCAAGTTCATGGATGAAATATTCCGTGGCATTGACTCTGCAAGATATTTTGTGCCAATATTCAGTAGCAATATCGAGAAGGAAAAGAATGACCGCCACGTCTATAGGCAGGAATGGGATAGAGCATTGACCGTGCAAAAAAGCTTAGGCAGAACATACATCATTCCTGTGGCAGAGTGCGGCATAGACTATTACAGAGCATCAATCAATGAAGAGTTGAAACTGCATAATGTAATAGAATATAGTTTAGATGCCGACTTGGAGGAAATAGCTAAAAAGATAGTCCACACTATTAATCAGAGATAAGAAATGGATACACATAATAATATTGAAGAAAAGAATCCTTGGCTTGGATTACAGGCATATACAGAAGATAAAACACTGTATGGTCGTGATGATGATATTCGTGCTCTAACTCAACGTGTGTTGTCTGATAATTCTTTGGTGTTGTATGGACGTTCTGGTATAGGTAAGTCATCAATCATAAATGCAGGCATAATACCTTCGGCACGAAGAAATGGCATCGTTTCCATCTCTATACGATTAGATCACCAGAAAGGCAGTTCAAGTTATCAGTCACAGATAGCAGAAAGCCTAAAGGCTAATGGTGTAATAATAAAACAGCATAGCCAACCGTCGGAGCACCAATTGTTATGGGAATTCTTCCATAGAAATGTGTTCCTGAACGAGAAGGGAGAACGAGTAAAGGTATTACTGATATTCGATCAGTTTGAGGAGATATTCACACTCCAGTCCAATGCTCTGCAGAAGAAGCACTTCTTTAATGAAATGGCAGATGTGTTGAACGATATTATGCCAGGTGCTCTTCATAAAGAAGTAGAGGAGGTCAAGACTCCTGTTGAAATAAAGGAATCGACAACTAAGGAAGGCACTGATACAGATGACTTTGGACTTGATGACTTTGACCTTGATTTTACTATAGTAGAAAAGCCTAACGAGTTTGTTGATGACAATGAGTTTCATCTGGTATTTACACTGAGAGAGGATTTCCTTTCAGAGTTTGAATACTATACATCAACCATTCCGCTATTGAAGCAGCATAGATATGGTCTTCGTCCGCTGAATGAAGAGCAGGCAGCAGAGATAATACTCAAGCCAAGAGTAGGACTGGTGTCAAAAGATGTAGCAAAGCTGATTATAGAAAAGGTGACGCAGCGTACGGACTTTGAACTTGACGGTGTGCCAGAGATAGAGGTTGACTCTGCTGTTTTGTCACTTTACCTGAAAAGTCTGTATGACAGCAAGACAGAAGATACCATAACCACCACGCTTGTAGAACAAAAGGGCGGATCAATCATCACATCTTTCTATAATGAATGTATTGAAGACCTCAATAGTGTTGTTGTAGAGCGTTTGGAGGATTTGTTATTAAATGATGAAGGACGTCGAGACATCAAGTCATTGAGCATACTCTATAAGGAATTAGGAAAAGAAGTCGTGGACGGTCTCATTGAGAAGAAACTGTTGAGGCAGTTTGCTTATGGTGGCGATTTTAGGGTTGAGTTCATCCATGACATTCTATGTAAGGTAGTAAAGGATCGCAAGGACCAACGCGAACAACTCCGCAAACAAGAACAAGAACGTCAGCGTCAGGAAGAAGAGAAAAGAAGACTTCATGAAGAAGCGGAAAGAAAGCAACGTGAAATAGAAGAGAAGGCGGCAAGAGAAAAAGCTGAGTTAGAGGCGGAGGCTCAAAAAACGAGGAAACGCAATCGTCGTATATACGCAGGTGTAGCATCGTTCCTTCTTGTTGTTTTGCTCGGTAGTATTTATTATTATTTCGCAAATATATATACATATAAATATTATTATAAGGATTTTACGCGAATAAATGGCTGGCCTGTCGGTGTTGGTGAGCAGTTGAGCAGTGGGGAAAGGAACCACACTCCTTTGTATTATTGTTTGAGCCATAAGGGAACGAAATCCCCAATCATGAGAATACTCGGCATTGATGTGGATGACGATATGAACACGGATGTTGAGGTTATGTCTTCCAATGCACGACTTCCACACAAGCCAAGAGTAGCCTCTTTTGAGGTTGCTGAAGGCAAATTGCAGGATGAAAAGGCGATGGCATACAACGAGCTCCTCTCTAACATCTGTAAGTTGCACTTTGTGGAAGGCGAGGATAAAACCATAGAAAAGGAAGTAGCATACAATGACAAAGACTCAGTACTGTTCGTTGTAAATTATTTCCATATCAACAATTCTGAGATGTGGGGATCTTTCGTAAGTCCAAGTGGTCAAGCCATGCAGATACGAGAGAACGGTATTGAGAGAACCAAAGTCTCGTTGGATTCCCTCGGTAGGGCACGTTCTCTGATGTATTATGACCAAAATGGCGTGGTTCAGCCAATATCCGCCGATATTTGTGGATATGCTTGGGGATTTGATGAGGAAAACAATGAAGAGAAGCGATACATTCTCAACCAGTTTTCGCTGCCAATAGAGAGCACTTGCAACATGATTATAACCAAGCAGTCAGGAGACACTCTCATAACGCAATATAGGCATGTATTGTCAGTGGACGACAAGGTCGGTACAGAAGCACATGGCCCCGAAGGTTTCTCTTTGACTAAGCAAATAGGGGAGGAGGTATTTATGTACGTATCTGAAACTGCAAATAAATACTCGGTCAAAAATATTACCAAGGACGCAAGAGGTAATGTGCAGACGGAAATTATTTCCAACAATCTTTCGTCCATGGTTCCTGCAATAATAAATTACACATACGACGAAGATGGAAATCTGATAAAACTTGAAAAACTTTCTTCACCGAAAACTCCGTTTGTGGTTGACGAAAACGATGACTATCTCTACGAATGGGAGTATAGCAATGGCAAGACGCTTCGCGAAATCCGTAGAAACAAGACTCAGATAACTTATCAACATACCATTGAGACAAACGGCAATGTGACGAAGGAGGTCTTGGAGGACGTATATGCCAATAAATATCTGATAAAAGTGGACAGTACTTTCAAGGATGGTTATTCAACGAGTTATTTCGGCCGCAACAATGAGCCTATCAACTATAAAGTCAGTATGGAGGAAGACTCTATTACTTTCCATAGAAAACGTTGTGTCATACATGAAAATGAAGAACTACGCTATTTCTATGTGTTTGATGGAACAGAAAAGAAGGCTCCATTAATCAAAACCGATTGGGGGCAAGCCATCTCTTATTACTGCAAAGAAATAAAGAGAAATAACGAAGGTCAAATCGTTTCATACAAGAAGCGTGATGAGAACAACAGGATTGTAAAATCAATGATGTTTATCACGATGAACGGTCAGATTATTGGTAGAGCTGTGGAAGGTGTTGATGGCACTCCAGTTAGATGCAACAACTGGGAGGAAGAAGGATACATGTACTACAAAATCTACTATATAAAGGACTTTGAAGATAATTTTGTGGGTATCCAAGGAATGAATGAATGGGGGCAATCAAGTGTTTTCTACGATCCAACTCCTAATGTGGGATACCAATATGTACAATATAAAGATTTTAAAGGATACGAATTAATTCTTAATTCTAATAGAAATGTTGAGGTTATTAGATCCTATAAACAATATGTTCTAAACCCTGCAGAAAACATATCCAATTTCAATTACCCTTACCTGCATATTCTTGACGAAGAAAGTTCTTTGTACAAGGCAGGATTTAAGGATGGTGACAGGATAGTGAAATTTTGCAATTGGTCTATTGGAAGCTCTACAACAATGCTGGAGAATGAATGGAATACAACTTTTAGTAGTGGCAAAAACGTAAAAATAGAGGTTCTTCGACCACTTCCTAACGGGACAGTTACAAGAATAAGCAAAGATGTAAACTGCTCTCAATCCTCTAATGATTTACAGGAATTCCATGTACTGGCTCTGACCACAGAGGAGTATAATTACCTTACAAATAAAACAATGTTGAGATGAAAAAGCTTCTTTTGTTTATAATCATTTGTTTTCCACTTATATGTAGTGGGCAAGGCATTAGACAGTCTTTTACGGGAACTAATAAAAACACCAAATTGGTTTTGGCGCCTCCTACGACGAAGCCTGGTGCTGCTTCGACAAACAAATCGCCCAAGCCTGGTGCTGCTTCATCAAATAAACCACCCAAGGGGAAAAAACCGGGAAGAACCAACAACGACTCGAAGATGGATTCTTTTGAATATGTTCTTTACCGTAATATCGTTAGGCAACACACTTGGTTGGTTGGGCAGGGTGAGCCTATCACACAAGAGGTTGCCAATCATCTTCCATTCTATTATCGTTTGTCAATGAAGAATGATAAAGGACATTGGCAACATATTGAGGCGATGCATGGTGACACTCTGACCACACATCACGATCAAAGCCCGTATTTTATCAATAAAGCTTATGACAGCAAAATTGCGGACAAAGATTGGTATGCCAAGGTTGATAGTATAGCACAATGGTTCATCACAGGTAATCTCACAGGTGACATCGTGGTAGAAGAACGAGCATACACAAAAGATGGTGACATGATTTATGGCTTTATCCCCATCCAGAATGACAAAAGCCACGTCACGGGCAGTTATATTGACGCCTGGGGATTCCCTGTGGATATGAATGAAAACGATGAAAACACATACGGAAGCGTTGTTTACATCACATACGACGAACAAGGAGGAGACTCCATCATTGACTATCTTGATGGCGAAGGATACAGGAAGCCAAACAGTAACGGAGTCGATCAGGAGAGAACCGTGTATGATGACAAAATGAGACCAACACTTCGTACCTCGCACAATTGTGTAGGTGACTATATGATTGATAACTGGGGGAATTGTGGTAACATTTATGAGTATGCTCCAGACGGAAAGTCATACACAATAACAAGAGTTGATGATAGTCTCAAGCCTATGCGCATGCCTGGACTTCGAGCAGATGTCACAGAAACTTTCGTTAAATGTAAAGTCCTTCTGGATGAATGGGGAAGAGAGAAGGAACGAATCATGTTGACAGAAGACAATACCCCAGATGCTACACTATCCGGCATTCATCGCATCGTGTACCACTATGCGAAGAATGGAAAAAATACAAGTAAAACCTTTTATGATATAAACGGCAATGAAATCAAATAAGAACAATATACAGAGATTCATACTTGCAATGCTTATGACATTCGTTGTCAATTTTGCCTATTCACAAACAAACATTAGGCAAAGCAGTAGAGGTAATTCTTCTCCCAATATAAGAAAGGATCTCACCACAACATCACCTCGTATAAGAAGGGATCTTGGAAACGAACCGCGAAGTGATGCTCGTTCAAAACCTACCTCTACCCCCAAGCCTAAAACGAATAGAAGTACCCCTCAAGTAAAGACTGATACTAATGCAAGAGACACCATCTATGCTAAGGAAACTGTAAAGCAGCATGGATGGTTTGCCCCTAAGAATGTTATATCCAAAGAAGTAACACAACATAGACAAGAGTCCATAAGGTTTACGAATAAAAACGACAAGGGCAAATGGTTGAAAATAGAAGTGATTGACGCGTATGGGCAATATGTTCCAGGTCGTATCAAACCGTATATCCTGAAAAATTCAGAGGATAGTCTTGCTAATCAAGATTGGAGGAGCAAGATAGAGTCTGCCTGTATATTTGAATTCATTCCCGATCCGACAGGAATGAATGTCATTCAGGAACGTGCATACGACAAGGATTATAATATTGTATATACTTATTCCCGAACAGGAATTGGTGAGAATGATGGAAAACAGCAGTTCATTGGGTCCTATAAAGATTCTTATGGTTTTCCTGCAGAAATGAGACCAGAAGAAGGGTATTCTTATGGTACACTGGTAAAGATCACGGAAGACAGGTGGGGTAATGATAGCATTATTGAATACCTTGATAGTAAAGGAGTCAATAAACTCAATGCAGATTTGGCGGCAAAGGAGTATTTCATATACGATAAGGAGGGAAATCTGTTGATGCAGCAGTCTCGAGATAGTATTGGCAATTTAATTATTGACAATGCTGGTAACTGTGGCATTGAATTTACATACGACAATGAAGGAAACATGCTAACAGCCACGTTCATGGACGAGAATTGGGAGTCTATGCATATTGCTGACACACGGACAGCAGATGAGAAGGCAGGAATCCAACGCATCGAATGGAAATATGATGAGTATGGAAGGCAAACAGAAATGAGATTTGTTGACGTCAATGGCAATCCAGAAGAGAACGTTCATGGTTGCCATAGAACGGTCTATGAATATGATGATCATGGCAATAATGTAAGGCAAGTCAGCTATAACATAAAAAATCTTCCTGCTGCCCAAGGCTTCTCTGGTACATCAATATATGAGTTTAGATATGACGACAAAGGCAGGATGATAGAAGCTCGTTTCCTTGATGCTAACCAGAATCCATGTTCTACACCTGGTTATTTATCGAAGATTATCAAGAAATATGACGAGAATGGTGAGGAGATTCTGAATGAGCAATATTCTGCAGAGACTGGCAGCGAGGAAATTTGTTATAAATATGAAAAAACACCTCGTTGCATATATACACGCTGGAATGATGGAACTTCACGTATAGATTCGCTTGATCTCAAGGGAAGAACAACCTTTGTTGGTTTTTATGGTAAGGATGGTAAACTTGAGATGACAGGAGGAAGAGCATACGAACGCTATACATATACAGATGAGATTGGTAAATCTACATCCATGGTAATCAATTATGATGAGCTTGGCAAGAGAGTAGATGTAAAGGGTACTTGCAGAACTGTAACCTTTACTGATTCAATAACATGGACTCAGACAATAAGGCGCTACAACTCCAATGATGTTTTGAAAGAGACATTTATTCAAAGATATTCTCCTGGTTTTGAAGAATTAATTGCTCAAGACGATGCCAATTCATTTGGCATAGTTTCGAGAAGTGGAGGTGCGTCTTCCGTAAGACTCTATAGCGGTGGAGTGACGAGAAATGCAAAGGGCGATTTTGTTTCTCGTTATGGAACAGATGAATTTGGAGAACCGGATTATATAACTTCAAGTTCCGAGACCTACTATTATCAAAAGCAATTTCCGAATTCACCAACCAAATTTTATGACGAGAACAATAATGTAATAGAAGATGTATCCAAATTCAAGGATTCTCTGCCCAAAATAATGACAATTGAAGTAACAGACAGTAGTGCATATAACATAGGATTAAGAGATAATGACTTAATTCTTATATATGGTGATTATGCTGTAGATATGGATAATACTGTTACTTATCTGACATTTAAACAAGAATGGACGTTGAGGTCTGTCATTGATGCCCAGAAGGAAAAGCGTATGGTTGTGTTCCGTATTACGGATCCGTCAAAGAATGAATATGGTTTGTATGAAATAAAAGGGCTGAAGGGAACTTGCTCTGAATTAGGTTTTATACCACACATTAGATATTTGACAGATAAGCAAATGGCAAGAATAAAAAAGTCGATATCAGAAGAAGTGCGCAAACCGCGATCCTTTGTCACCCTCGCTGATTTTAAGAAAACCAACAATAAAGGCGGTTCAAACTATATCCTTCTGGCTTATACTGAGATGTATCGTTCTGACAGAGATAAACCGTATGCCCAACAGGTTGGAGATCCGTCTATCTTACTTGGATCATGCATAAAAGATCTAAACTACAAGTGGACAAAAGACGATGGCGAAGATACGAAGCCTTTTGAGACTATGTTGTCTTCAAGAAGATCAAATGAAGAAAAATATCCTCAACAAGATTTCTATGTAACAAAGGACGGATGTTCTTTGACTCGTATTATTTTGGATGAACAGGCTGTTTATACCAATTGGTCGGATGCATACGTTTCTGATGAAGACTACAGCCATATTGCTCATTTATATGAGGATGCTTGTGACAGTATTAATGTAATTCTAAAGAATAACAAATCTATTGAAGAAAAGTTGTTATACGGGAATTGGAAGAACCAAAACTCAGATACCTTACAATATCAACCTGAGATACTCATAAGCTTCAATAAGAATGGTACTTTTGAAGGAAATATCATTAATCTCGGATATATCAGTTACAATGAAGGAATAGCCGTTTACAAAATTAACAAATCGGTAAAAGGGGAGTGGAGTAATGGCGGTAACTGGGTGTTCCTCAATCCTAATGAAGAATATGTTACTCTATCTTGTTTGGATCTGCTAGGCACTGATGACGAAGATCTTAGACAGAGTGCTGTTTCTTATATGAATAGTATATGCAATTCAAATAAAAGAGCTTTACTAAGGAAAATGAATTATCATGAAAGTAGAATTCAAGGAGATATGTATATTAACTCTATTAACAAAAATACTCTTAATGTACAATTTAGTTCTGGCTATAATTTAACTTTAGTAAAAACAAAAGAAAAAACAACAGTTTCTGCAGTTTCAAGAAAGGGAAAATATGAAACAGGTACTGATAATAGGTAGCAATCCATTAAAGAGTTCCATCAGAGAACAATATCTTTCTATCGGTGTTGAGGGCATCAAGGAATGCGGTTTCAACGACATGGATGTCTCTGATGTAAACGAGGCTGATGAGTTTGTGTTGTTGACCTCGCCTTCAAACGGCAATTCCATTGCGGAAGACAATGCTGCATTGGAGAAGCTTACGATGATAGCCAAAGAGTATTCCTATTCCAATGGCAGTCGCCCCGTCGTGCATCTGCTGTTGCAAAGCCAGACGTCTCTATGGATGCTTCAAACGATGGATTTGCCATTTGGGATCAATGAGAAGTTTGATGTCTATCCATTTACAATAGAAGATGTTTGGGCAAAAAACATACTGGTTCAGATTCCTGGTATAAAGAATGCCCATTACCCAACACTTGACAGAACGCCTATTACCAAAGATGGCGATAGTTATGTACATATTGTAATCAGTGGCTTGAATAGTCAGGCAGAAGCTATCGCTATACACGCGGCTCTAACGGCACACTATCCCAACTACAGGTCAGGAGACTCGCTCCCCTTACGCACAAGAATTACAATCGTTGAAGAAGGTATAAAGCCTAAGCGTGATACTATCATTGCCAAGTATCAGCATCTGTTTGACAATTCCTACTATAGAACGATTGATTTGAATACACAAAAGATAGATTTTCATAGTCCCATGTATAAAGGAAGGCGTGAGGACTTTGTGGATGTGGAATGGGAGTTCGTGGATGGTACCATAAACCATCCGGAGGTCTGCAAGAAGATTGACAGTTGGGCAACCAATAAACAACAACAGCTCACCTTCTTCGTTTGCCACGATGACGATGAAAGAAACTTGTCGGAATGTATTGCGCTCCCAAGGTGTATTTACGAGAACGGCATTCCCGTTATGGTTCAGCAAAGGCAAAAGGGGATAAACGATGCCTTACGCCGGTCTGCCATTTATGAGAATGTTCTTCCTTTCGGCATGAGAGACAGCGGATATGATATTACGCTTCCGTTAGTACAACTTGCAAAATATCTCAAATACTTCTATGATTGCAGCTACAGCAATATAGGAGTCCCGACGGAATTGCCTTTGGAGCAGGTGGAACAGGCTTGGCGCGACGAAAGATCGTTCAAGATGCGCTTTTCCAATATATATAATGTAATGACGATAGCAACGAAGATGCGTTCGCTTGGTCATGATGCGGAGGATGCCGACACGTTCTACGCCTTAACTCAGGAAGAAATAGAGATACTGGCAGAAACAGAGCACAACCGATGGAGTGTGGAAAGGCTTATACAGGGTGTACGACCATGTACAGATGACGAAATGGCAGAGATCAGGACAGATGTGAAGACCCTGAAGAAGGCATATAAGAAAAAGGACATTCATTTTGACTTACGAGCTTATGCTGAGCTTGAAGATGATGGTACCGGCAAGAATGCGCAAGTCTATGATTATGACCTTACAGCCTGCATTCCTTTGATTGTAAAAACATTCTATGAAGAGAACACACATGGAAAATAAAGGCGTTACATACTATACTTTAAAATACCAGCAGACAGACACTCTTCACAAAAAAGGCGAAGTGCTGGTAGTCCCAGTAGGTGAGTTGCGTATCGGTCAGCAGGATGACTGTAAGGTGCTGTTCCACAATAACACTGATTATGAGGATGAGCTATATGCCATCATTCGTCCAACCAGAAACGAGGGCGAGTGGCAGCTTGTACCCACATCTGAATTCTTCAAGACTTTTGTGAATGGCAATCCCGTAAGCTTGGTTCATTATCTGAATGATGGCGACAGAATAACCTTTGAAGGAGAAGAACAGGAGTTGCTGTTTGAAACGCATAGTGACGACAAATACAGTGCCGCAAAAGGAATACAGATGGTTGCTGCTCCTATGTCAAGGAAGCTGATAGCCTGCATGATCGTATTGCCAATAGCGTTGTTTTCTCTTATCGCAGGATATATCATTAAAGGCAATTATGACGAAGAACAGCGCGAGGCATTGCTTGCAGACCTGCATACTGCCCCACACGCATCCATTCTGCAGATAAGTGTAGATTCCGTACAATATATTGAGGTGACATCTCAAGGAGAAAGAATATTAAGGACATATTCGTATCAGAAGACCGAAGACCATATAATAAACGGTACGGCATTTCTGACGACAGACTCTTGCATCGTAACAGCTCGTCATTGCATTGAGCCTTGGCTTAATGATCCGACGGTAACAGAGGTTGACAATCCCAAGGACTTGAAGTCCATACCAACCCAATGGGCTATAGAATCTGAGACTTACAATCAAACGCATGATTCTGACACCATATATAAGGTTGTTGCCATTTGCAATGTGTTTACTGGTCAGAACGGAACGGAAAAGTTTGGAGAATCAATAAGATCCACAGAATTTGTCGTTGACAGGTCAAGAGACAACATTATAGAAATGGGTGATTTCGAGTCTGCATTCTATTGGCGAAGCATAACTGAAACCTATTCCAACAAGGACGTTATGCTTGGTGATGTTGCCTGGACAAAAACTAGCAGTGCAGGAAAGATCACCCTTGCAACAGAAAACGAACTTACCCGATTGTTAACGAGCAGACAACAACTCTATTTTATGGGTTATCCGGACCATAACACCATGCGTGGACTCAATACAGAAGAAGGAAAATTGCAGATGGATTATGTCAAAGGTAGCGTGATAGCCCATAGTGGTGATCTTATTCATGGCTATTCCGGTGCGCCAACCTTGGTTGTGATGGAGAATAAGGCATACGCTGTTGGAGTAGTTTCAAGAATAGATGCCAACGGAGGAGGTCGCACTTACTCAGTACCTGTTACAGAACTTTCACAGAAAGGAGGTAAGAAATGAGCCCATTGAATCTACATGCAAATATGCTCGTTGGCGATGCAAAGCTGATGAAGCTCCTTGGTACAGGCGAAAGTGGCGAAGTGTGGTCAGCCTTGACCAGTGACGGAACCATCGTTGCTTTGAAAATATACAGAGGCAAGGAAGAAGTGAAGGCTAAAGCGGAGCACGAATACGAAATGGCTCGTTTTTTCTGCAACGACCATATAATATCCCCCCTTGCTCTATCTTCCTTCGACTCCCACCCAATCATTATTCTTCCATATTGCGAAGGGCGTTCTGTTGACGGCATAGCAGCTCACCTTGGCGAGGGCATGATATGGAAACTGATTCAAGATATAAGCAGCGCCTTGTCTGAAATTCATGGAAAAGGATATGCGCATCTTGACATCAAACCTTCAAACATCCTTTGGGACGGTAAGAAGTTCATGCTTTCTGACTTTGGAGCATGTACAAGGCCAGGTGATATAACTCAGGAAGATACTGCCACTGATGCAAGCTCATATAGGTTTGATGCGCCAGAACTGGGCAAGCAACCATGCTCTGCAAGTGACATTTGGTCTTTGGGCGCAACCATTTTTTATCTATATATGGGCTGTCACGTGTTCAATGGCCTCGGGGGACGAGCTCAACACAAAGATTCTCCCCTTCCTTATATGCGGAAATCCATGCCAGAACTGAGTCTTTTGGTACAAAAGTGCCTTAATATGGATCCTCTTCAACGCCCAACCTCAAAGCAAATCGTTGAAATAGCATCAGCGGAAACCCAGAAAATAGCATTAATATCTCCAGAAAGACCCAAAAGACGCACCACTGTGAATAGTTTGCATACAGGTGATACTGAGTTTTGGTCAGATGCAATGATAGAACCATAATATATAATCCCTCTATAGAAATATGAGATTCAGATTATTTACACTTGCAGCAATGATGTACATTTGTACTGTTGCCGTGGCACAATCAGCAACAGATGACAAGGAATTGTCGTCACTGATAGATGTCGTAAAACTGTTGCGTGTTTCAAACGAGACAAATTTCAACAAGGCGACACAAATACTTACGAGTGACACGAAATGGACACCGATGGACGAAACGGGCGCTGTTCGTGAGGGAAAGGAATGCAAAGCCTCAGAGAAAGTTCCTGGTTTCAAGCTTAATAGGATCCTGTCCAAAGTGAATGGCAGCCGTAAGTACGTAAGCACTCATGGTGATATGGTCAATGGAGAAGACACCCGATACGACTATTCACTGTATGAGCGAGCACTAAAAGGTAAAACAGAGGTGAAATATCAATTGAAGGGACGCGAAGGCAGGCAGGTCTTTGTAATAGTGCCTTACAATGCTTCTGCGAAACTGGAGGTTGCAATAGAGTGTAATGGAAAAAGAGTAGTGAAGGGCACGCCTAATCCTGATGGCTCTGTTGTTGTCTCATGGGGAAAAGGCGTTCCTTCAAAATCACAAGTATTTACCCTCTCCATAAAAAACAATGAAAGTTCTTCACAATCAATTGTAATAATAAACCATAATACAAGAAAAAAATGAAAAAGTTGATTCTTGTTTTTACAGCTATCCTATTGACTGTAGGCTCATACGCACAAGACGTGAGGAGTATCTCTGATGAAGAGTTCCGCGAAATGATGAATGCGTATGTGACGAAAGGTAACATTCAATATGACAGAAGCTATAGAAATGGTATAAGATTGTATGCAGACTCAATAGAATATGCGCTGCAAGAAAGAGCAAAAAACTCGTCACTGGAAAGGAATGACTCCCTGGAATTCACGGCGGATCTGTATAAACTGCGTGGTGACTGGCATTATGAGAACGGCAATTATGATGAAAAATCATACAAAGAGGCAGAAAGATTATTGCGTCAGGCCGAGCAAATATACGAAGAGAACAGTTCATTGCCACGAGGACTTAACCATCTGCCAATAATCAGAAGGGACATGGCGCAACTGATGTATAAGTTGGGGCGCTATCAAGAGGCTCTTTCTTATACGGACTCTGCATTTGTCGCATACGAAAGAGCATACGACAATGGAGATTTCTACGACACGGATAGCGAGTATCTGACAATGTTGAATCTCCAAAGCCAGAAAGCCATGTGTCTGGCAAGGACAGGCAATACAGAGGAAGCCTTGAAACTGATGGATGATTTGCTGAAGGTTTATCCGAAAACGTCAGAAGACTTCTATGAAGTCCTGCGCAAGAAGGCAAAGATCCTGATGCTTTCGCAGAAAACAGGCTGTGAGAAGCAAGCACTTGAACTCTATAAGCAGTATTTTGTGTGGAGAAAAGCTGACGCTTTGAAAACATTAGGCACGATGACGGCTGCCGAACGTGAAGACTACTGGATGCGCACAAGACCTTTTATTGCTGACTGCTATCAGTTGGAGAATGAGGATCCTGCGTTTCTCTATGATGTTTCGCTTTTTGCCAAGGGGTTGCTATTGCAGTTGAATAGAATGTCGGGACATGGTGTAGCCAGTGAGTCCGCTTTAGCTTCGCTTCAGCATAAATGGACTGATATTCAAAAAGTTTTGGCAGTTGACGCTTGTGCCATTGAGTTTGTGCAATACGAGAAACTTGGCAAACAGCGCATGGGGGCGATTGTGCTTAAGAAAACAGGTCAGCCACAATGGGTACAGATGATGGATCCTGACGTGTTCTATGACTACAAGATAGGCGATGGCGACGATACCAATCGCAAGCGACTTGCTGTAACAGGTGTTGATACACAGAGCAAAAGAAATCGTTTGTACAACGATGAGGACTTCTGCGGCGAATTATGGAATAAGGATCTTGTAAGCAGGATAGGTAAGGCAAGCAAGATATACTTTGCTCCAGACGGCTATCTGCAGCAAATGGCAATAGAATACATGGACGATGTGCCATTCCCTGATGCCGAAATATTCCGCTTGTCATCAACCCGAAGACTGATAGAAGCCACAAAGATAAAGACGGATGCTGCTCTTGTCGTAGGTGGAGTGCGATACAGCTCGCATACTGCAGACGAGGGCGAGGGTAATGACCAGACGGCATACGAGTATTTTTCCCAGTCGCACTCTTCCTTCCTTGATCTGGAAGGTTCCAAGGGCGAGTGTGACGTGATATTGCAGAACAGAAACAACCCTAAGGACAGACTCTTGTCTGGCGACAATGCTACGGAGGACAGTTTTATCCAGGTTTGCAACCAGTATCCTTTGTTGCTGCTATCTACTCATGGTTCGTTTGATGAAGCACATCTGCCACAGGGCACAGACGTGAAGCCCGTTTTGACAGACGAATCGCTGTCTCATGCATTGATTGCCTTTGCCGGCATCAATACCAATACGAGCAACAGTGAGTTTGACAGCAGCCATCGCGACGGACTGCTCTCTGCAAGAGAACTATCAGCTATCGATATGAGTAATGTCGATATGGCTGTGCTCTCTGCATGTCAGACGGGTCTGGGATACATAACGTCAGATGGTGTGTTTGGCATACAGAGGGGATTCAAGAACGCCGGTGTTGATTGTCTCGTGGTCAGTCTGTGGGAAGTGAGCGATGCAGCAACACGTGTGCTGATGACCAGTTTCTTCAAGTATCTGGGAGAAAACATGACTCCTCACAAGGCATTGATGAAGGCGCGTGACACTCTGCGTGACAGCGAAGCAATGGAAAATGAGCGAAAGCGAGTATTCAATGCAAGCTCTCTGACTGAAGAGGTGATAAATACGGCTGATAGCTATGATACGCCCTATTTCCGCAATGCATTCATTATGATTGACGCAATAGAATAAGAACGACATTTTTATGTATAAGGTACTTTTATTTGGAATTCTGTCGATATGCGTAAGCATGTCAGTCCAGGCGCAACCTCGTGGTAATAGACCCGGAGGTGCTCCAATGGAAATGGACAGTTGGGAAGTAAATGTTAATCCTATGGACAAGGAGTGTAGGGAAAGAATCACTTCTGTCGTTACAGACTTGCAAGCTAAGGGAGCTACAAGAGGTGCAATGGGCGACATCCTGAAAGCCATGGGGGCTGGGGGAATTTCTGCCGCGGTAGATGTAGTCACAACGGAAATAATCAATCTTGCCAAGTATCGTAAGCAGCGGAAACAGAAGTGGATGCAGATGATACAGAATGAATGCAACTACACCGACAGCATCACATCCATCAAAGGACTAAAAGACTTCTATACGGAAACCTCAAGATATGGCGCACTGGATCCATCAAACATGAACTTCGACGGTATTTCCATACGTGGACTTCGCAGTGGAGAAGAGGTTATTTATCTCTCCTGCCATATTGATACCACGCGCCTTAACCATCTGTTCCAGCATAGTAAGTTTCATTTGGTGGTAGATACCATCGCATTCAATCCATACGTTTGTCATCTTCCTAATCTTTCTGCCAATGGAATACGTATGATGAGAGATGACAAAAGTGGACGTGACAACCGTTTCAAGTTCTCTGAACGCGAACACTTAACCATTGGTATGGAATTGTCACTTTTCTCTTCATGGATTAACGAAGCTGTCATGGTACAGCAGAACGTGCAGTTGGGTACCTTCAAACTGAATGTAACGATACCAGATAATGTACAAACTTATCACTACTCACGAGCTGAAGCATTGAGAAATAACACGGAACTCATAGACATTGAGGGTGATTGTTTTGTCGTACCACGTTCATTTATGCCAATCAGCAGTACGGAAAGGATGTGGGGAACTGGTGAATATAATATAAAGGTCAGATTCCGGGAAAGCTGCCAATTCTCACAGGACGCAACTACGAACGAGAAACTGAAACATTGGAGCAAGGACTACAAGCAACTTCGCAAGATGCAAAAGAAGGGAAGCGAAGTTGCCGAGTATTTCCGCACTTTATGGAAACAAAACGGAACCACTCTCATAAAGACAATGGTCAAGACGGGAGCCACCACTGGATTGCAGGAAGCAGGACTCTCTACAGGAAAGCTTGGGGGCGCAATGGGAGGTGCCATGCAAGGTGTACAAATGCCGGGCGCAGGCATGACAACTCCTGCAAGCGGAATGCCAATGGGAGATCCCAAATAAGTAAAAAATAAAGGTGGCGCACACTCCACAAGAGTAGTCTCTCGTGTGCCAATCATATTACAATGCCGAATCCGTGAGACTATAGGCAAACAAACATTTTAATTATCATGTTTAAAAAATTATTTATCGCAGCTGCATTGGTATTCTCTGCATCTGCATTTGCACAGCAGCAGGGTCCTGCAGCTGTTAGTGATCCAAAGGGTGGCAATGAGGCTACAGAACTCCTCGCTACTGCTGACCGTCTCGTGCAGTATGGTTACAAGACTAAGACTGCTATGCCTCTCATCCAGGCTGTAGAGATCTACAACCGTGTTGGTGTTCATCCTGCAGCAGAGGCTCCTGCAATGTCAATCGAGAGCGACGCAGTTGTTGCTGCACAGGTTACTGAGAAGGCTGAAGGTGTTCAGTACGATCCAGCTAAGATCCTTGCTGATGCAACTAAGTTTGCTGATGGCAACAAGAACCTTCTTGCTATGATCAAGTCTGTAGGCGAGACAAGAGGTGCCACTCGCGGTCCTCAGTATAGCAACACAAGAGTTGAGGCTTATAGCACAAACCGCTACACAATCCGTTTCAATGGCGGTGAGTATGCTCTTGTTACTGTAAGTGGTGATGGCGACACTGACCTCGACCTCTATGTTTATGACGAGAACGGTAACCTTATCGACTCTGACACAGACAGAACAGACCAGTGTGTTTGCTCATTCACTCCACGTTGGACAGGTAACTTCACTATCAAGGTAAAGAACCTCGGTGGTGTTTACAACCGCTACACACTCCGCACTAACTAATCACTCATTATATGTACGGGGATATCTCTTTCGGAGGTATCTCCGTACTTTTTTATGTATGTTTTTGGATAATACTTGCATAGCATTGCTTTTTACCCAAGCTGGCATTATTGCAGGGGGCATTATCGCTGCTTCATTCCTGATAGCTTTTATTTTGTTTTATAGTAGAAGTGGCGTTTGGAGTAGTTTTTGGAAGTTTGTAGAGAGACACCTATACATGTTCTTCGGGGCGGTCTGGGTATTCGGTTTCGTCACCTATTGCGTCGGAATGTTCATCACTAACGTAGAAGGTGCTGAAGAACCTTCCCATTGGTGCAAGCTAATAGGCGTGGCTCCAATGGCTATTGTGCATGCATTCGGCATGTTTGTCTTGGAAAGTGATGTCAGTGCCGTTCATGAGGATTTCCACAGGAACCTCTTGTACATGACTTGCTTCTCCTGTGCCCATTTGGCAGCCGCACTCGTCAGCATGGTATTTGTTATCAAGCATTTTGGATACAACATGATAGCAAGTATGCAACTGTGGTTTGCTTCTCATCTGTGGTTCAAGAAAGACAAGCTCTTTGTGTTTTGGGGAATGAATGAAGCCTCGTTTAACCTGGCAAAAGATATTAAAGACAATGCAAAAGGATCATTCCGTATAATATTTGTAAAGACGGCGGATGATGATGAGAATACAAGTGAGCGGACGGGATTGGAGCGTTTGTTCAACTTTCTTTCAATGAAGAACAAGGAGCTTGATAACTACAAGGAGTTGGGATGCTTGTCAACGAACGCCTTCAACAGATTATCAAAATGCGAGCTAACGGAGGTGGAGCAGCGCAATCATACCAAAGTGCTAAGGGAAAAGTTAGGACTGAAATCACTTGTGAATCTCTTCAACAAAACGACCTCCGAATTGCATATCTTCCTGTTGGGAGAGGATGAGGAAAGTAATATCGAGGCTTCTGCGAATCTTTGTTGTGATTCTGACATATATTCATTTGCCGATAGTGAGAAGCATGGTCGCAAGAAAAAGGCTACCGTGTATTGCCATGCTCGCTATGATAGCATCAACAGGGTCGTGGAAGATTCCAATTCTACGGGCAATGTAGAGGTACGTATCGTCGATTCTTCTCATTATAGCGTCAGCGAACTAAAGAGCACCATCGCATACCATCCAGTAAACTTTGTTGATGTTGATACCAAAGACAATGTAGGTACGGTAAAATCCGATTTTGATTGCATGGTCGTTGGATTTGGCGAGACTGGCCAGGATGCCTCAAAGTTTCTTTATGAATTCGGAGCTTTTGTGTCGAATGATTCTTCAAAGGAGGATGATGTCCTGGAAAATCCGGATCAGGTGGCAAGAGTGAGTCGCTCAGGATTTAAATGTCATGTGATAGATCATAAGATGTATCAGATAAAAGGGCGATTCCTTTCAAATACGCCAGTGTTCAAGAACAACGACAAATTTAGTTTCATTAATTGCGACATAAACTCAACACATTTTTACGAGGTGTTGGAGAATGTACACAGGGACTTGAACTATGTTGTAGTTGCCCTTGGTGACGATGAGCTCAACATAACCGTTGCCGTGCGCATCTTCAACTACATAAGAAGGAGGAGGCAGGAGCTCTCCAAGTTCCGCATCTTCGTAAGATGCCATAGCACCATGCACGAACAGCATCTACGTGCTATTGCAGACCATTACAATGAGGTGAATTCAGATTCTTGCAAGAGCCACAGTGAGCATATTACAATCTTTGGTACGCTACCGGCTATCTATACATACAAGCAAATCGTAGAGAATGACTATGAATGCGAGGGCAAGACTTACAACCACATGTATTGCGAGGCAAGTGGAAATAAGGGCAAGAACGATGTATGGGAATCGCGTCATGCACATATCCTTTCGTTGAACTCCCTTGATGGCTACAGCGAATTGCGCAGAAAGGAATGCCAGGATATAGCCAATGCTTACCATTCATTGACCAAGCTGCATATCATCAGGAAGGTTATAGATGATAACCCGGAAGAGACACAAAGGCTGAAGGCATGCATTGATGGCGATTCAAGCTGCATACCAGTGTTTGGTCGCATGACTTCAAGGGGACAACGGGTGGCAGGATTGATAACCGCAAAGACAGAAACATCGGAAATATCCTTCTCTGAGTTGGAACAACTATTGTTCAGGAATCTTGCCCGGCTTGAGCATTTCAGATGGAACTCCTCGCATGAGTCTCTTGGCTATAGGCATTTCTCTGACATTCCTGACATTGATGATCTGGTCAGCATGGAAGAAAGACATAAATGTATAGAAAAATACCGTGTACACAATTGTATCATTAGTTGGGAAGAACTTGATGCCGAATCAAACGAGGCACCATGGGATAATCCTGACATGAGTGGTGGAAAGGAATATCCCGATTACAAATTATATGACTTCATTGTCATTACTACAACATTGAAACTGATAAGCGGAAAAGAAGATGAAAACAAGAGACAATTATAATCCACAGCCAGTCAATACGAATGACGTGGTTTTGCCGGATGAGCTGATAGCCCTTTCTGAGCAAATCTCGAAGCATGTTCATGAGGTTTGGGCAAAGAGCAGAATGGAGCAGGGGTGGGTCTATGGCGATAAACGCGACGATGTAAAGCGAGCGACACCATGCCTGGTACCATACGAGGAACTCAGCGAGGAGGAAAAGGATTACGACCGTAACACCTCGCAGGAAACGCTGAAGCTGATATTGAAATTAGGCTTCAAGATAGTCAAGGAGTAACGCCCATCATGTTCGTGCAATATCATACATTGCCCCACATACCTGTTGTCAAGATAGGGATGTTGGGGCTTTTCCTTTTTATGCTCTCTCTGCCCTCCCTTGCCCAAACCAATGACTGGCGGGGGCTTTATGAGAGGCTTTATGTGATGGAGAATGGGGAGGAGGAGGTGGAGATGGACGAGACGGAGATGGAGCATCTTGAGCATATTGCGCAGCATCCGTTCAACATAAACACCATTACCCAGGAGCAGTTGGAGGAGTTGCCATTCCTTTCCAGTGAGGAGGTCAATGCCATCGGCTTCTATGTTTTCCGTTACGGTGGCATGGTCACGCTCCAGGAGCTGCAGACCATTCCGGAACTGTCATACGAAAAGCGTCTTCTCTTGTACCATTTTCTTTATTGTGGCGACAAGGAAAGGCGCCAGTCGTTTACGCTGAAGAACATCCTGAAATACGGCAAGCACGAGATTTATTACGGCGGTCGCATACCTACCTACGAGCGTCGCGGCGATGTCTTGCTGCCAGATAGTGGAGGCTATCTCGGCTTCCCTTACAAGCAGCAGTTGCGCTATACGCTCACTTACGGCAAGGATTTCAAGCTCGGCATCGTTGGTGCCAATGATTCTGGCGAGGAATTCTTTGCAAATAGCAACCGCTTTGGCTACGATTTCTACTCCTTTTACGCACAGATAAAGAACCGCCCGCTCCTTGCCGGCTATCGTCTGGACAACCTTGTGGTAGGCCGTTTCCGTGCAGCCTTCGGTCTTGGTCTTGCGCTGAACAACAACTTCTCCCTTGGCAAATCCACGATGATGTCCTCGGCAGGGCGCATATCCACCGGTTTCCGTCCGCATACGAGCAGTGCCAGTGGCAAGTATTTCCAGGGTTTCGCCGCCACTATCAGCAAGGGGGATGCAAGGCAATCAGTTCGTCGGCGCACGAATATCTTCGCCTCTTACCGCTACATCGATGCCACTGCCACGGACAGCATGATGAGTACCATCGTCACCACGGGCTATCATCGCACGCAAAACGAGTTGAACAAGAAGAACGCAGCCACGGAACTTGCCCTTGGTGCCAACTACCAGCTTGACTACAAGCGATATTCTGCTGGATTGACAGCCGCATATGCTCACCTCAACAAGCCCCTCATGCCCAACAAGAAGCAGGCGTACAGGCGGTATTTTGCCGAAGGACAGGACTTCATGAACGCCTCCCTCAACTACTCCTATCGTGGCAAGAAACTCTCCTTCAGTGGCGAGACGGCATTGGCTCCTGCACGTCAGTCCAACGATTCCTTGCGAGGCACAGCCATTGCTACCATCAATACGCTGACCTATCGTCCGCGCTACGCCTTGACAGCCACACTCCTTCACCGCTATTTCTCCTATTGCTACACGGCTCTCAACGCACGGACATTCGCCGAAGCCACTACCATTCAGGACGAGAACGGACTCTTCGCCTCCCTTTCTTGGCGCACAAACAACAATCTTACGCTCTCCTATTACACGGACTATGCACATTTCTCACGACCTAAGTATCAGGTTTCGCATCCTTCTAACATGATAGAGAACGTGCTTCTTGCCACTTGGCACAAGAAGGAATGGACAGCCACTCTCCGCGCCCGACTGAAAAACCGTGAGTACGATGACTCCACAAAGACTGCCCTCGTGTGGAAAAATCAGTTGTCGCTGCGTCTGCAAACGGAATACGATGCCAATCCTTACAACGGAAATCCGCAGACAGCAGAAAATCGTTTGCTCGGTCTGCACGGCAAACTCCTACTCCAGTACTCCCATTACGACAAGGCTGCCACCCGTAGCAACGGTTGGCTCGCTATGCTCTCCGGCGGTTTGAAGCCATGGAAACGCCTTGCCGTTGACTTCTCCACAGGCTATTTCAACACCGACGACTATTATTCCGCCATCTATTGCTACGAGCGAGGTATGCAGTACGGCATGGGCTATGGGCAGTATTACGGCGAAGGCATCCGACTATCCTTACTGCTGCGCTCAGACATCACCAAGCGACTCTCCATTGCCGCGAAGCTTGGCACCACGAAATACTTTGATCGCAACCGCATCGGCACCGCTCTTGAAGAGATACAATCGTCAGCAAAGACCGATATTGATTTCCAATTGCGCCTGCGATTATAACCACAATCTTTATAGGTGGGTTCTATCCGTAATACGCGTAATTTTGTACCCAAAATAAGGGTACAAAAAAACCGTGGGAGTTTTTGGTCAAAACTCCCACGGTTTTTTTAATATCTCTATGAGTTTTTACCCAAAACTCATAGAGATATTAGAAGCATTGATGGACAGTACGAAAAAGCATATAGGGGCTTATTGAAAAAGCTTACCAAGACTCGATGTCTTTTGCTGCTTCCGCGTCCATCATTTCTTTCTTGAAAACGGGTTCCTTGCCTTCGCGAAGTTGGGCTTTGTAGTTCTGCCAGAGGAATGTTACCTTAGGGGAAAGGCGGAGGATGGAATAGACGTTGAGGATGACAATAGTACACATGCAGAGGTCGATGAGTGTCCAAATGTCGTCAAGTGACATCACGCCTCCAAGTACCACCACGCCCACCGTTATCACCTGGAATACGGCTATCACGCTTTTCTTGCCTGAAACGTATCGCATAGCCGTCTCGCCATAGTAATAGTTGCCGATGATGGAACTGTAGGCGAAGAAGAAGATGGCTACGGAAACGAAGTATCTTGCCACCGAACCGATCTCTGTTTCCAGGGCACGGGTAGTAAGTATTATGCCGTCGGCCTCACCAGACTGGTAAACGCCCGAGAGCAGGATAATCATTGCCGTGCAGGTGCATACGAGGAGAGTGTCCGTGAACACGCCGAGGGACTGCACGAGTCCTTGGCGCACAGGATGGGATGTCTCTGCTGTTGCCGCAGCATTCGGTGCGCTACCCTCACCGGCTTCGTTGGAGAACAAGCCGCGCTTCACGCCCTGCATTATCGTTATGCCAATGGCACCGCCGGCAGCCTGCTCAAGTCCGAAGGCGTTGCTCACGATGAGTCGTAGCACTTCCGGTATTGCGGTGATGTTTGTTGCTATGACATAAACGGCAAGGAGCAGGTAGGCTATTGCCATGAACGGTACGACGATGGCAGCAAACTTTGCGATGCGATGTATTCCGCCAACGATGATGACGCCCGTGAGCACAGCGAGAGCTATGGCAAGGACAAGCGGAGAGAGTCCGGCAGTGTCGGCAATGGACGTGCTTATCTGGTTGCTCTGCATGACCTGGTTTGCCATGCCGAAGGTTATGGTGATGAAGATGGAGAAGGCTATGCCAAGCCATTTGGAATGAAGTCCGTGGAGCATATAGTAAGCCGGACCTCCATAGAATGCATCCTCACCACGGCGCTTATAGAGTTGGGCAAGCGTAGCCTCAACGAAAGCGGTGGCAGCACCGAACAAAGCCATTACCCACATCCAGAAGACGGCTCCCGGTCCGCCTACGAATATGGCAGAGGCTACACCTGCAAGATTGCCTGTGCCAATGCGAGAGGAGAGCGAGATCACGAAAGCATGGAACGAACTGATGTGCTTCTTGCCGTCAGACTTGTCAACGGAGGAGTTTGATTCCAACAGTTGCCTGAACATCATCGGCAGATAGCGGAACTGCAGTCCACCCAAACGGAAGGTGAACCATAGCGCGCAACCTACAAGCATAGGGATGACAAGCCAAGTCCAAAGGGCGTCGTTTATCTGATTTAGGATGTCGAACATAGCTTATTCTTCTGCGAACATTGGATCCCAGCAAGGGAGCATTGTAGGCTTCTGCTGAGCAGCCTTGAGGACTTTCTCGCTGAGGTACTTCTTGTCAACGACGAGGCGGAACATGTAGTTGTCGAACCATTCGTCAGTCATGATGATGTGACCCTTGTAGCCTGATGCTGCGCCCCAGCTGTTCTCCACCATCCACTTCACAGGCTTGCCGTCTGCGTCGAGGTCAACAGCCTTGAGAGTCATGGCGTGAGTAGAACCAGAGTCGAAAGAGCTGACGCGCTGCGCCTTGTCCATGCCGAACTTCACGCCGAAGATGTCGTCGTAGCTGTAGTTGTTGAGGTCGGCAATGCCAGTCTTGCGGTCGAGGAACTTGCTGACGTCGCAAGAGAAATACATCATTGTGCTGTCCTTGATGCTCGCGATGGCAGCCTCCTTGATGTCTTCCATAGGGAGGTTGAGGTAGAGCCAGTTGTGACCGTCGTAAGTGTGGCGGTCGTACTGTATTTCGTAAGTCTTCCAGTAGTCACGGCTTGGGTCGTTCATGAGCATGATGTAATTGTTCTGGAAGTCAAGGTTGATGAACTCCTTGTAGAACGACTGCGGAGTGTATTTCTTAGGCTGTGTCTTGTACTTGCCGTTCTTGTCCTTTGGAGCCCAAGTGAACTCCTTGACAGGTTCACCGAGAGTGAGCACGAGCATACGATAGATCTCCGCAAGATACTGCTCCTTCTGCTTCTGGAGGTCGGCAGGCTTAGCCTTTGCGTCGGCACGGAGGGCGAGAGCGTCCTCACGAAGCTTGCGCTTGAGGTAAGGGGTGTATGTGCTTGTGTGGTTGCTGCCGTAGGTTTCTGGCATGACGCCAGCAGGCACGAGACCGTACTTTGACACGAGGTCGGCAACGCCTGTGAATGTGCCACCATCGGAAAGAGGGTTCTGGAAGAGCCACATCACGGTGCGGTCGTCCATAGGCTTCTGGCGAGTGTCGATGATGGCCTGGAGGAAGAGGTTCGACTTCTCGAGCTGGTCGTAGAAGAAAAGGTAGTTCTCTGAGAACTCCATTCCCTCGAGCTTCTGCTCGTTGATCATCTTTGCACGCATTACGTTGAGGCCAGTGAACAGCCAGCAGCGACCAGACGACTGCTGGTCTGTGATGCCCTTGGAAGGCACTGAGTGGCTGAAGTATGTGTCCTTTTCAGTCTGGTTGTCCTGGTTGAGGGCTATTGAAGCAACGCTATTTGCTGCGAGAGCATTCTTTACGGCACGCTGAGCACCCTCCACCTTCACGTTCTTCTCGAAAGAAGAGAGCATTTCAGGGGTGATGTTCTGGGCGGATATTGGGGCGCAGCCAAGAAGGGCTGCGAAGAGGAGTGAGTGTTTCATATTTTCGTTTTTTTCGGTATATGTCGGGATATATCGGTATATATCGGGATATGTCGAGGTATATCGAGATATTAAAATTCATACACACCACCTTCAGTGGTCTCTACTGTTGTTATCTCGTTGCCCACGCGGAGGCGGATAGGCTGTCCGGCATGGCTGCGGATGCGGATGCGTGTAGGCTTGCCGTTCTGCCATGAGAGTTCCTCGAGGGTGAAGCCGCCGCGGAGGCGGAGACCTTTGACAGTGCCTTCCGGCCAAACCGATGGAAGGGCAGGGAGGATGTGGATTTCGCCCGTATGGCTCTGCACGAGCATCTCTGCTATGCCGGCAGCGCAGCCGAAGTTTCCGTCAATCTGGAATGGTGGGTGTGCATCGAAGAGGTTAGGATAAGTGCCACCACCATGTCCGAAGCCCCTGCCGAAGCAAGGCGTCATCTGCTCCTCTATGATCTTGTAGGCATGGTTGCCGTCGAGAAGTCGTGCCCAGAAGCACACCTTCCAGCCCATAGACCAGCCGGTAGAGTGGTCGCCACGGCTTTCAAGCGTCTTTATTGCAGCATTGTGGAGCTCAGGAGTAGTGTAGTAGTTTATCTGATTACCTGGGAATAGTGCCCAAAGATGCGATACGTGGCGGTGGTTGTCCTTTGGATCGTCGTAGTCTTCGAGCCATTCCTGGATCTGTCCCCATTTGCCTACCATGATAGGCGCGAGCTGGTTCTTCACGTTCACGAGCGAATCGATGAACTTTCCGCTTTCGTTCATCTCCTTGGCAGCAGCGATGGTGTTGGTGAAGAGGTCGCGAACCATCTGGTTGTCCATGGCAGCACCTGCCACGATGCGGTAGCTGCGCTTGCCGTTCACCTTAGGAGTGTTCTCAGGAGAATATGATGGTGCAACGACGAGATAGCCCGTCTTTGGTTCCTTCACGAGGAAGTCGAGGTAGAACTCGCACGCGCTCTTCATGAGAGGATATATCTCAGCGAGGTACTCCTTGTTGAGATTGAACTGGTAGCGGTCGTAGAGATGCTGGCAGAACCATGCGTTGCAGGTAGGCCAGATGCCCCAGTCAGGGCCGTCAACGGCACCTGTGGAACGCCAGATGTCGGTGTTGTGGTGGAGAGTCCATCCGCGGCAACCGTACATCTTCGCTGTCTGTCTGCCCTGGATGGCACACTCCTTGATGAGCTGTAGCATAGGCTCGTTCATCTCCTCAAGGTTGGTAGGCTCAGCAGGCCAGTAGTTCATCTCAACATTGATGTCCGTGGTATATTTGCCATCCCATGGAGCCATGCGCTGATAGTTCCAGATGCCCTGGAGGTTGGCAGCCTGACCGCCCGGCTGAGAAGAGCAGATGAGGAGGTATCTGCCGAACTGGAAGTAGAGGGCAGCGAAGGAAGGGTCTGGAGTAGAGGCGAAGTCCTTTATGCGCTGGGCAGTGGTGCGGCCTGAAGTTGACACTTCAGGAACGGCAGATTCATTCCCCAAAGTAAGCTCCACGCGGTCGAAATATTTCTTGTATAGCTTGGTGTGGGCAAGCTTTGCCTTCTCGTATGCTTCATCAATGACGTAAGAGTGGCTGAGATGCTTGACAGCCTCTGAGTATGAGTCGCCGGAAACGTCGCGGAAGTTCTTGAAGTTTGTGCCGATGGAGATGTAAATGATAGCCTCAGTAGCACCCTTTACAACGAGGGCATCGTCGGTGCCATACTGCTTGCCACCCTTGATGTTGGCGCGAACGAGCGAAGTGAACTTTACCGATGAAGGAACGCCCTCATGGTCGTCTGCCATACCATCGAGACGGAGTATGTTCTTGTCGCGTGAAACCTCGTAACGTCCTTCTGGATAAGGTGTTGTGTAGCGTGCAGTGAAAGAGAGCGCACCCTTCTTTGAAGCCGTAAGACGAACGATGATGAGGTTGTCAGTGAAACTGGTGAACGCCTCGCGGGTATATGTCACACCGCCAATGGTGAAGCGGGTGGTGGCAACGGCATCAGAGATGTTGAGGTCGCGATAGTACTTCGATTTCTTGTCCAAAGCCAAGGCAGCGGAATCCTTGTTTGCAGGCGCGTCCTTGCCAACCTTGTAGCCCTTGATGTCGAAGTCAAGGTGGAGAGATCCGACGGTCTGGTATGCCATGCCATTGCCGCGAGGAGAGCAGATGGATGGTCCGCAGAGCCTTTGTGCCTCGGAATTGTTGCCTTCGAAGATGAGTTGGCGTATCCTTGCCAGTGAATCCTTCGCGTTAGGGTTGGTGTTGTTGTAAGGCGAACCCGTCCAGATGGTTTCCTCATTGAGCTGCAACTCCTCGTGGGCGATGCCTCCATAGACCATTGCGCCGAGGCGACCGTTGCCAATAGGCAGCGCTTCCTCCCAATAGCTTGCCGGAGCATCGTACCAAAGTTTCAGTGGATTCTTGGCATTCTGCGTATTGCCTTGTGCCATAGACGCCTGTGGCAAGAGCATGAAAAATGCCGATAACAGGATATAACAGAGTTTCTTCATCGATATAAGGTGAAAGATAAGAGTTAGTAATATTGCTGCAAAATTACACAAGAAAACTCAAATAAGCAAGCATTTGCATGAAAACCATGCTGTTTAGTGCGAAAAAATCTCTCTACAGCCCAACAATGTTCCTGACAACCAACCAGATGAGTGCCAAGAGACAGTAGAAATAGAATATGCTCGTGAGGTTTGTGCGCCTCACGAGAAGGACAATGCCCCAGAATACAACAGAGAAGGGCAGGAACCAGTTGTACTGGAATGCGGCGAGGAAATTGCCGTGAAGGAGCTGGTGGAAGGCTCGCTGCAAGCCGCAGATAGGGCACTTCAGACCCGTAAACTGATAGAGCTTGCACTTGGGAAACCACCACACGCCCTCGGGGTTTATGGTATAATAAACGGCTATTGCAACCAGGATGATTGCAATAGCCGCTGTTGTTAATATGAGGTTCTGCTTGTTCAATAGGGGGAATAGAAGTGGTTTGGGAGGTGCGGTGCCCTGGTTTGGGAGGTGCGGTGCCCTCACCGCACCAACAGTGTACAAGTGTAATATTACTTCTGAATGATTGATGGTGTCCTGGGGGCAGGACACCTCCCAAGGCAAACAACGCTGTTGGTGCGTTGAGGGCAACGCCCCTCCCAAGGGTTCTTATGCCAACACGAAGTCGAGCTGCCTACGCTCCACGTTAGCCTTAGCCACCTTTATGCGGATGGCATCGCCGAGCTGGTAGCGGTGGTGGCTGCGGCGACCGATCATGCAGTAGTTCTTCTCGTCAAACTCATAGTAGTCGTCGTCGAGTTCGTGAACGAGGATGAGGCCTTCGCAGTGGTTCTCGTCGATCTCGCAGTATATGCCGTGGGAAGTGATGCCGGAGATGTGGGCATCGAACTCCTCGCCGATGTACTCGCCCATGAACTCCACCATCTTGAACTTGATGCTCTCGCGCTCAGCCTGTGCTGCAATCTGCTCCATGTCTGAAGAGTGCTCGCAGAGATCCTCGTATTTGCTTTCGCTTGCCGAGCGACCGCCGTCCTGGTAACGCGTGAGAAGGCGGTGGACCATGGTGTCCGGATAGCGACGGATAGGCGACGTGAAGTGGGTGTAGTAGTCGAAAGCGAGTCCGAAGTGACCGATGTTATGGACGCTGTACTTCGCCTTCATCATGGCACGCAGGGCAATGGTCTCGATGAGCTTCTGCTCAGGCTTGCCGTTTATGTCGTCCATGAGCTGGTTGAGCGAACGGGAAGTCTGTCCCTTCGTGCCGTCGCTCTTCATCTTCAGGCCGAAGCGAGTGATGAACGAACGGAGCGTCTCCAGCTTCTCTGGGTCTGGCGAGTCGTGGATGCGGTAAGGGAGAGTCTTTGGCTTCCGACCCCCTCTAGCTCCCCCACAAGGGGGAGTAATGCCATCCGGACCGTCTTGTCCTCCTCCTGTGGAGGAGTTAGAGGAGGTCTTTCCAATCATCTCCGCCACGTAGCGGTTGGCAAGGAGCATGAACTCCTCGATGAGCTGGTTGGCGTCGAGGCTCTTCTTGAAGTAGCAGCGCGTAGGCTTGCCCTTCTCGTCTATGTCGAAGCGGAGCTCTTCGCGGTCGAACTTCACTGCGCCATTCTTGAAACGCTTGTCGCGAAGCTTCTTTGCAAGGAAATCGAGCGTGAGACATTCGTTGAGGAAATCGTTCTCCTTGCCCTTGAGATCCTCTGCCATGACCTTCTGGTAAGCGTTGAACTGATCGCTTTCAGAAGTGTTCTGGAGCTTGAATTCGTCTATCTTCTTCTGCACCTCCTCGTAGGCAAAGCGGCGGTCGGAACGTATTACGGCATGAACCAGGCGCCAGTTTTTCACCTCGCCCTTATCGTTCATGTTGAACACAGCCGAATAAGCGAGCTTCTCCTCGTCAGGGCGGAGCGAACAGATGAAGTTGCAAAGGCGCTCAGGGAGCATCGGAATAGTTCGGTCAACGAGATAAACGCTCGTGGCACGCTTCTGCGCCTCACGGTCTATTATGCTGCCTTCCGGCACGTAATGAGAGACGTCTGCGATATGTACGCCCACCTCCCAGAGGTTGTCCTTGAGCTTCTTGATGGAGAGAGCATCGTCGAAGTCCTTGGCATCGTGAGGGTCGATGGTGAATGTTGTAGTGCCACGGAAGTCCTCACGGCGGGCTATTTCCTCTTCGGAAATCTCGGCAGGAATCTGGTTTGCAGCGTCTTCCACAGCCTTCGGATACTTGTAAGGGAGGTTGAACTGCGCAAGGATGGCGTGCATCTCAACATCGTTGTCGCCCTGCTGACCGAGCACATCGACCACTTCGCCGAGGAATGTGTGGTGCTCTTCGTCAGGCCAAGCGATGATCTTCACCACAGCCTTGTCGCCAGTCTTGCCCTTCCTTACCTTTGCTTTAGGGATGAAGATGTCGCGGAAGATGGTGTTATTGTCTGGTGTGAGGAAGGCAAAGTCCTTCTCCACCGTAAGCTTTCCGACGAACTGCTCGCGGGCACGCTCGATGATTTCCGTAACGATGGCCTCCTTCGTATGGTTGCGCTTACGGGCAAGATACGACACGCGCACCTTGTCGCCGTTGAGGGCAAACATGGAGTTGCGTTCTGTTACGAGCACAGGGCTGCCACCTTCCTCCGGCTGGAAACTGTTTCTGCCGTTTCCCTTGCGGATGAAAGTGCCCACCTGCACCTGCGACTTGCGGTTGAGCTTGTAGCTGTTGTCGGCTACACGAGAGATGTAGTCGTCCCATTCCATCTCCTCAAGCACCTGAATGGCGAGCATCTTCTTCGGATGACTGTCCAGATGCAGCGCCTTGAAGATCTGCTTGAACGAGAGGGTCTTGTCAGGATTGTTGTTGAACAAAGCGGTCAAGGCTTCCGCAACCTTGGCTAAGGATACCTTTCCGCCACCTTTTTTCGATTTCTTACTCATGGTATGTGTATTTTTGTTCGCGCTTTGCGCGAGGGTAAAGGCTAAAGGCTAAAGGGTAAAGGCTTTTGCCTGCGGGATTTTTGTTCGCTCGCATCGCGAATCAAGGCCTTTAGCTTTTAGCCTTTAGCCTTTAGCCTCTAGTTTCGCTATCGAAACTTGAACTCTATATCATCAATTATGGTCATGATGTTCTTGCCGGACGGGGTGTAGTTGAAGTTGGAGCAGAGGAAGAGGTCGGTGACGAGCTGCTCCATCTCCTTTGCCTCCAGTATTTCGCCGTAGCTTATGGCTGCACTGTTTGCAAGGCGTTCGGCGATTATGGAGTTCACAGCCTCCTTTGCCGTCGCGCCTACTGAGGCGATGATGTCCTGAAGGAGCTTGACGGTGTTGATGCCTTCCATGCCTGCCGGCGTGCCGTTTATGGCATAGCTGCCGCCACCGAGGGACGTTACCTCAAAGCCGAGGGCGAGAAGGTCGTCGTTGATGTTCTGGAGGGTGCTTTCCTCTTCGGCAGAGAAGGTGATGATCTCCGGGAAAAGAACCTTCTGCGACGGTGCGTTGCGCTTCTCAAGTTGCTTCATGAAGCGTTCGTAGAGCACACGGACATGCGCACGATGCTGGTCGATGACGAGCAGTCCTGACTTCACGGCTGTCATGATATACTGACCCTTGTACTGGTAATGCACCGTTGACTTGTCTTCAAGATATGCGTTCGACTTGGAATCTGTGTCCTGGAATCCCTCAATGAACTCCTCCCCTGTGGGGAGGTCGGGAGGGGTCATCTCTTGTTGTGCTATATCCTTAGCCGCCTCATAGAACACTTCCCAGTCGGCAGGTGCTGCACTGCGACCGCTACTGCCACCCGATGTCTTGAACGGATTGTAGCCAGAGTTTATGTTGACCTTCGGAGCACCAATGCCACCGCCATGGTTGTATTTCACACCATTGGAAGCTGAATCGCCATAGACAGGTATGTCGGGGCGGTTCTCCATATTGAAATCGATGGAAGGAATCTCTGAGAACTGTCCGATGGCGTCCTTTACGGCTGCGTTTATGATCTGCCAAATGGTCTGCTCGTTGTCGAACTTTATGTCGGTCTTCGTAGGACTTACGTTGACATCAATGTCCTCCGGCTTCACATCCAGATAGAGGAAATATGGTATCTGTTCGCCGGTAGGCACCATGCGCTCAACGGCTTGCGTGACAGCCTTGTGGAAATATGGATGGCGCATGAAGCGACCGTTGACGAAGAAGAACTGCTTTGCGCCTTTCTTCTTTGACGATTCCGGCTTTCCGACGAAGCCTGAGAGCTGGCAGATGGTTGTTTCCACATTCAAAGGCACGAGGTCCTGCTGCATCTTTGCGCCGAAAATATCGACGATGCGCTGCAGTTGCTGACCGCCACGGAGGTTGTATTTCTCCATTTCGCCCACATGGAAGGTGAACGAAAGCTCCGGATAGACCAGTGCAATGCGCTCGAAGATGGTGAGGATATTGTTGAGTTCGGCGGCATCGCTCTTGAGGAACTTGCGGCGTGCAGGGATGTTGAAGAAGATGTTCTTCACCGAAAAGCTGCTGCCCACGGGACAACTGATCGCCTCCTGGTTCTCGACCTTGCTGCCTGCGATGTTTATGAGCGTGCCAACTTCATCGTCAGCCTGGCGAGTGCGCAGCTCCACCTGTGCCACAGCGGCAATGGTAGCCAGCGCTTCACCACGGAAGCCCATGGTATGAAGTGCGAAGAGGTCGTCAGCCTTGCGTATCTTTGATGTGGCGTGATGTTCGAAAGCGAGTCGTGCGTCGGTAGGCGACATGCCCTTTCCGTCGTCGATGACACGTATGAGCGTCCTTCCGGCATCAACTACCACCACGTCGATATGCTGCGCACCGGCATCGATAGAGTTCTCCACCAGTTCCTTGATCACTGATGCAGGACGCTCTATCACCTCACCAGCGGCTATCTGGTTGGCAACGGTATCGGGAAGAAGTTGTATGATGTCCATAAAAGACGCTTGTTAATGTTTCGCAGGCGAGCTTGCGAAGGGTAATGGCTAATGGGTAATGGCTAATGGGTAATGGCTATTTTCTTTACGTTCTCCACAACATTGTTCTTGAGAGCAACGATGACCACCTCAAGATTGTCCTTGTTCCAGGCTTCCTTTATTGGGGTCGCGAGGTTGCGCTCTATGCTGCTGCCTGCTGCCAATGTTCCGAGGTTAGCGCCTTCTATAACGGTAAGGCTCTCGCGGAACACGTGGTTGTGGATATATTCGCGGTCAACCTTGTTGCCTGGAAGGAACTGCACTGCCTTTATGCCATTCTCGATAACCCAGACCATGAGCGAAACGTTCTCGGCAGTCTCCACTGTAGAAAGCTTTGCCCATGCCTTCAACTGAGGATGTTCAGGCTGGTCGTTATCAATGGAAGCACCACCTTCTATTGTTATAGGTGTCTTCTTTGAGAGGGCGCTTGCCAAAGGAGCTGCAACCTCATTAGGCATGTTTATTATTGAGCCAGAGTGGTTTACCATTACCGCTGGCTGTGCGTTCATCTTGAAATAGTCGAAGTACCACTGCGACTGCTCATTGCGAAGCGGATTCATAGAGGCTGCAATGCCTTGTGAGAATGACCCGGAGTGATGGGCAACGACGATAACCTTGTCGTGACCGTAGTTGCTGGCAAGCTTGTTGAGTTCGTCAGCCATCTCAGGGCAGTTCACGCACTTCTGACCAGTGAAATCCTCAATGAGCACGGCACGCTCCGCCTGTGGCTGTGGATGGTAAACAAGGCGGTCTTCTGGCTCTATTTCAGAGCAAGAAGCAAGGAGCAGAAGCCCCACCCCTAACCCTCCCCAGTAGGGAGGGAGTTTTTTATATATGCTTTGTAATATGTTCATTGTTTAAAAGTGTAATTTAATGACTCCCTCCCTACTGGGGAGCGCTGGGAAGGGGCTTTAGAAGTTATAGTTATACGAGATGTTCACACCCTTCGTTGCTGGAATCCAACGGCAAACACCACCGGCACAGTTGAAGCCGGCGCGAGTGCGACCGTAGCTTACCATAAGTCGGTGAGAGCCAGCATTGTATGTAACGCCGCCGAGATAGTAGTGGTACTTTGTGTCGCCAACGTTGTACATGTCGGATACGGTGAACATGAAGTGAGGGAGTACCGACAGTTCGGCAAGTCCGTAGAGCCAGTCGCCCTGATCGTCCTTCGTGTTAAGGTACTGGGCTTCCATGCGGAGAGTGGTCTTTGTAGAGAACTTATACTTTCCGTCGAGCACAAAGATGTTTGAATGTATTGTGCCGCCTTCGCCCTCAACAACGGTCTTGTTGTATATCTGGTTCATATACATCGCCTTGAGAGTGAAGTCCTTCGTGAGCTTCTTGTCGATAGTGATGTTGATGTCCTGATAGTAAGTCTCGCCGTTTGTCTTGAAGAATGCAGAGCCGTAGCCGTCAGTGAAAGCATAGAAAGGATGGTCGGCAGTAGTTATTTCTGCGGCTGCAGGACGGTTGTGGCGGTCGATGCCGGTAACGTAAGAGTAGTTTACGCTGACACTTGTGCCGTACTTTCCGCCGAGAGCAGTCTTGCGCTTGAACTTATAGTTGAGCTGACCTTGGTAAGCCCACTCGCCCATGCGATTTGTTGCGTATGGATAAAGTGCAGCGAGAGCGTAAGTCTGATCCTGTGTGAAGGCAGGAAGGTGGTTGAGGAAGGCTGCTGTGCCAAGGCGTTTGCGGAGCGAACGGTTGGACATGTTGTCCGAACGCTTTGCCTGACCGAGCAAGCTGAAGCCTTTGTTTGAATAGGAAGCGGAGAGCATTGCCACGCGACCAGGGCGGTAGATGTAGCCATTGTCGGCAGATGGGTCTTGGCTCTTTTGTGCATATTCAGCAAGAACGCTGAGACCACCCTTCTGGAAGTTTACGCGAGCGTCCCATGAACCTACATTGCTTGGTACATTATAATAATACGCGAAGAGAGGAGACGCAATGTCATCGTCAGCCTTTTCGTATTTGTTGAGTGCAGAACCGCCGAGGGTAAGGCGTGTGTTGCTCTGCTCCATGGCAGGAATCCATTGGTCAACGGCAAGTTCCACGTCGGCACCTGTCATCCAAGAGCCTGTTGTTGTCCAGTTGAGTCGCTGTGTACAAGTGAGCGCTTTCACTGCCACACCCTTTGCCGGACGAAGGTTTACGCGGGCACCGATGAGGGAGTTGTCTATGCCAAGGGCACGCTCCTCGTATGTGCGGAGGATGAAGCCGGAGCCGAACTGCTCGTAGAACGAACCGATAGTGACATCACCACTTTCCCACTTTGCCTTCAGGTAAGCGAAAGGCACACCCCAACCGGCAAAGTTTGACGACTTGGGAGAATAGCCCTTCTCATAGCCAGGGAGAGGGAAACGCTTGAACTCAAAGCGAGCTCCCGCATCAATATGCTTGCTCTGTGCGTTGATGTCAATGTAAGTGTTCGTCAGTCCCCATTCGTCCACAGACTCTGTGCCGATGGCCTTGTCGTCCTGTGGTAAGAGAATGTCGCTCTGGATGCTACCAGTCACCACAAGGTCGTCAATGTAAGTGTGCGTGTAATCTTCCTGAGCGAAAGTAGGGAGGGCGAAGAGCAGCCCCACCCCTAACCCTCCCCAGTAGGGAGGGAGTTTTTTATATATGTTTTGAAGAATATTCATTTTTGACAAGTGTAATTTAAAAGCTCCCTCCCTACTGAGGAGGGCTGGGGTGGGGCTGTCTTTACTTTATGAGTTCCCTAACCTTCTCAATGAGTTCTTCCTCGGCACCGTCTGTGTAGCCGTTGTGCTTATAGACGATGTTGCCCTCTCCGTCAACGATGAGGGTGTAAGGAATCATCTGCACGCCGAGAGCACGCTTGAAGTCGGAGTTTGGGTCAAGGAGCACCTCGTACTCCCAGCCGCGACCGTCAACGAGAGGCTTCACCTTGTTGATGTTCTGAGCCTGGTCGATGGAAACAGCGATGATCTTCACGCCAGTTTCCTTCTGCCAGTCCTCATAAACCTCTGCAATGGCATCAAGCTCACGGTTGCAAGGGTGGCACCATGTAGCGAAGAAGTCGATGATGAACGGCTTGCCGTCGTTGTTGAGTTCGGCGGTGTTGATGGTCTTGCCATCAATGGTCTTGATGTTTACTGATGGAAGTTGTGCGAAAGCAGCAGTGGCGCTGAGCATCATTACTGCGAGTATGGCAAGGATCTTTTTCATACGGAAGTTGAATTCAGTTTATGTATTTATCTTTGTGCAAAATTTATGCCAACAAGTTCCTGAGCCTTCATGAGGCCAGCCTGGTCGAGAGTGAGGTCGTAAGCGCCAGTAGGGAGGTAAGCCTTGATGGTGCCGTTGTCGTTGAAGCTGAAGAGCTTGATGTTGATGCCCTCAGCAGACTGTGACCAAGTCTTTGTCTTCTTGTCGTAGCTGAGCACTACAACATCGCCGTTAGGCTTTGTTATCTCGTAGCCGTTCTTGAGGTACTTGATAGCATACATGAGACCATCTTCGCCCTCTACCATCTTTGTTGTGCCTACCTTTGAAGCCATTGGGTTTTCGCCTGTCCAGAACTCAACGGTGTTGAGAACGATGGCGTCAGCAAGGAAGCAAATGCCGTAAGCAGGAGATATCACGAGGAAGATGATTTCGTTGAGGATGTCATTGCCTGTAGCGCTCTTGTTCCATGATGCGAGACCATTGAAGAGTGAGAACGAACCGATACATGATGACATTGTGAGGGAGGCTGCAAGAAGGATAGTAGCCACTTTGAGAGTTCTTGTTTTCATAATTGTTGTGGTTTTTATAGTTTTTGTTTTGTAGTTTTAGGGAAAGGCGACCGACCGAAATCGGCGGTCGAGTAGGGGGAATGTTTTGTAGCCGAACCTTGCGGTTGAGTAGGGGAGGGAGGTTATGTCGCTGCCAGGACTTTGTCGGTGGCTCCGCAGCGGCTTGCCACGTAGTTGCCAGCGGCTTTGCCGAGGCTTTGGCATTTGTCGGCAGAGGCAAGTAGCGCGTCCATCTTTGAGGCGAAGTCTTCGTATGAGGCGATTTCGATGCCGCCACCCGATGCGATGAGGTCTTGTGCCTCTTGGAAACGCTTGTTGTTAGGTCCGAAGAACACTGGCTTGCCCCATACGGCAGCCTCCAGGACATTGTGGATTCCTACGCCGAAGCCGCCGCCAACGTATGTGATGTCGCCATAGCGATAGATGCTTGAGAGGAGCCCGAAGCAGTTGATGATGAGGACGGAGCGAGGTTCGCAGCGCTGCTGCGAGGCTGATGGCTGATGGCTAATGGCTAATGGCTCTGAAACCTTTGAAACCTCAGAAACCTTTTCCAGTTCCTTGTAATACACCGCCTTCATGCCGTATTTGGCGAGCTTGCCCTCAATTTCCTTGAGGTGGCCGTCGTCGATGACGTGGGGAGCAATGATGAGTTTCCAGTCAGGATGCTCCGCGAAGTAGCGGAAGAAGATGTCTTCGTCAGGTTGCCATGAGGAGCCGGCGATGAATACTTTTCCGACCTCCCCCGCCCCCTCCACAAGAGGGGAGGACAGAGTGGCAGATGGCGGCATTGGACTCCTCCCCTGTGGGGAGGTCGGGAGGGGTTTCAGGAACTCCTCCACTACCGGCAGCACCTTTGCTTGCTGCTGTATCTGCTTTACGCGATCGAAACGGGTGTCGCCGGTGATGGTGACGTTGTTGATTCCGATCTTGGCGAGCAGTTGCTTGCTCTTCTCGTTCTGTACGAAGAAGTGGGTGAAGCAGCGCAGCACGCGCTTGTATTGGCATCCGTACCACTTGAAGAATATCTGTTCCTCGCGGAAGATGCTGCTCACGCTGTAGGCAGGGACGCCCTTCTTGCGCAGCAGGTGCAGATAGTTCCACCAGAACTCATACTTTATGAAGTAAGCCTTCTTTATGTTTACGAGTTTCAGGAATCGTGAAGCATTGGTAGGAGTGTCGAGCGGAAGGTAGCAGATGATGTCTGCAAACTCATAGTTCTTGCGCACCTCATATCCTGAAGGCGAGAAGAACGTGAGCAGGATCTTCTCTTCGGGAGAGTCCTGCTTTATGCGCTCGATGATAGGCCTTGCCTGTTCAAACTCACCCAGTGATGCCGCATGAAACCAGAGATATTCCGCGTCCTTGTCAGCTTTCTCCCCAAGCACACCGAAGGCAGCCTGCTCGCCTTGCCACATCTTCTTCACCTTTTCGCTGAAGAATGAGGCAACGAACACGCCTGTTTGGTAGAGATATAGGAGGAGTGAGTACATATTTCTTATTTGAAGTATCAAGTATAAAGTATGATTAGCTTTGTGGATGTAAATGACAATAACGGCTCAGAACCGAAGGTCGGCGGCGCGAAGCGGAAAGTCAAATCTTCGCCCTACACTACTGTGCAAAAGGTAATCATACTTTATACTTAAAACATTATACTTAAAACTTTATTTCAAAACCTCGATAGCCTTGTAGAGACGTTTGAGGGTTTCCTCTTTTCCGAGGAAGTCTGTTATGTCGAACATGCCTGGGCCGATGCCGCGACCTACGAGTGCGAGGCGGAAGGCGTTCATGATGTCGCCGAGCTTGTAGCCCTTGTCCTCAACCCATGCGAAGATTATTGCCTCCTGGTTTTCCATAGAGAAGTCCTGGATGCCCTCGATTACTATTGCAAGCTCAGACATTTGCTGTGCGGAATATTCCTTCCAGCGCTTCTTGACAGTCTTCTCGTCGTAAGACGTTGGTGCGATGAAGAAGAAGTCGCAGATGTCCCACAGTTCGTTCACGAAGTTCACGCGTCCCTTCATCATGTGTACCACCTTCACGATGTCTTCCATAGGAGCGTCCACGCCGTTGCCAATGACTATCGGAGCGAAGCTGTCGGCAATCTTCTCGTCGCTCATGTTGAGGATGTATTCGTGGTTGAACCACTTAGCCTTCTCGAATGCAAACTTCGCGCCAGACTTGGAGCATTTGTCAAGATCGAATGCCTCGATGAGCTCGTCCATGGAGAACATCTCCTGCTCTGTGCCAGGGTTCCAACCGAGGAGAGCGAGGAAGTTGATCACTGCTTCCGGCATATATCCCTTCTCGCGGAAACCGCTTGAGATCTCTCCGCTCTTAGGGTCGTGCCATTCAAGAGGGAACACAGGGAATCCGAGGCGGTCGCCATCGCGCTTAGAGAGCTTGCCCTTGCCGTCTGGCTTCAGGAGCAATGGCAGGTGGGCAAAGCGAGGCATGGTGTCTTCCCAACCGAATGCGCGGTAGAGAAGCACGTGGAGTGGGGCAGAAGGGAGCCACTCCTCGCCACGGATGACGTGAGAAACCTCCATCAGGTGGTCGTCAACGATGTTGGCAAGGTGGTATGTAGGCAGCTCGTCGGCACTCTTGTAGAGCACCTTGTCGTCGAGCACGTCAGTCTTTATCACCACGTCGCCACGGATAAGGTCGTCCACATGCACCTCCGTGCCCGGGTCAATCTTGAAGCGCACCACATACTGCTGTCCGTCATCGATGAGTTCCTTCACTTCCTCTTCGCTGAGAGTCAGCGAGTTGCGCATCATGCCTCTTGTGCGTGCATCATACTGGAAGTTCTCTATCTCCTCACGCTTAGCGCTGAGTTCCTCCGGAGTATCGAAAGCGATGTACGCCTTGCCATTGTCGAGAAGCTGCTGCACATATTTCTTGTAGATATGTCGGCGCTCGCTCTGGCGGTACGGACCCTTGTCGCCTCCGTAGCTTACGCCCTCGTCAAACTTTATTCCGAGCCAGCGGAACGACTCGATGATGTAGCTTTCAGCGCCTTCCACGAAGCGGTTGGAGTCGGTATCTTCGATGCGGAAGATCATTTTGCCGCCATTCTTCTTGGCAAAAAGGTAATTATACAATGCGGTGCGTACACCACCGATGTGAAGTGGTCCTGTAGGACTTGGTGCAAAGCGCACCCTTACTGGTCTTTCCATAGTCTAATATTCAACTTTCGCGAGCTCAAGTTGAGGCTAATGGGTAATGGCTAATGGGTAATGGAACCTTGCGGATTGTGGCCATTAGCCATTAGCTTTTAGCCATTAGCCTTCGCGAGCAAAGCTTGCGAAACTATAATTTATTATATGTTTTGGGCGCAAAGATACAAATATTTACACATTATTCTTTGCTATTTCCTTTTTTTTAGTACTTTTGCACCAAAATAGTTGACTATGCTACATACGAAAACGATCAAATCCCGCCTGAAATTCCTAAAGAGGCGCAATTCCGTCATCATCATTCTGCTCACGTTGCTCAGCAGTGCGTTGATGATTTCCATCATGCCGCGAGACATAGAGCCTAAGTTCATCTATGACGTTGGTCACCCATGGATGGCGTCTGCGGTATCGGCGGAGTTTGATTTCCCTATCTACAAGGATTCAGTGCAGGTGCGCCATGAGCGCGATTCGCTGCGCAAGATGCGTGAGCCGTACTTCAACATCGATGAAAACATGGCTCAGCAGCAGATAGACCGCTTCGCCGGAGAGCATGAGGAGAACAACCATGGGCTTACTCCTGCCATGATAAACACCGTGAAGCGTGCGCTGAAGGAGGTCTATGACAAGGGCATTGTCAGCGAGGCGAAGTTCTCGGAGATAGCTTCCGACACCCTCCACAACATCCGCGTCGTCAATGGCATGGAGGCTGTTGCCGTCAGGATCACGGAGGTCTATACGCCTATTTCTGCCTATCAGCACCTCTTTGAGAGCAAGCAGATGGCAGACATACGCGTCAACCTGTCGCAATGTGAACTGCAGGAGTTCCTGAAGCCTAACCTCATCTACGACCTTTCGCGCAATGCCACTGAGGAGGAAGAACTTGATTCCCAGGTGCCTCTCACCATCGGTCTTGTGGAGAAGGGCACGAAGATAGTGGATCGCGGACAGATGGTAACACCTGAAATAAGCCGAATCCTCCAGTCTCTGGAAGATGCCAGCGTGCAGCGCACGGACGACAAGAACAACTATTACGCCACCCTCGCCGGTCAAGCCATTTATGTGCTCATCATGGTCGGACTCCTCTTGGTGTATATCCACCTCTTCCGTCGCGACTATTTCGAGAAGCTTCGCCTGCTTGTCATGCTCTTTCTGCTCATCACGGTCTTCTCGGTGGCAGTCTCCCTGATGATGCGCCACCTGTTCTTCAGCATCTATTACTTGCCGTTTGCAGTCGTTCCGATGCTCGTCCGCGTGTTCATGGACTCGCGCACAGCCTTCGTTGCCCATGTCATAATGGTGCTCATCTGCGCCTGTGCCGTGAAATACCAGTATGAGTTCATCATCCTTCAGCTCATGGCTGGCGCTACTGCCATCTACTCCATGCGCCACCTGACGAAGCGTTCCGACGTGTTCATAGCCGCCCTTTACGTCACATTGGTCACTTGTGCCATATTCTCCTCATTGCAGCTCATGCAGGACAAGAGGGCTTCCGAACTCGACGACTCCTTCTACAAGGATTTCATCGTTAGTGGCGTGATGCTGCTCTTCGCTTATCCGGCAATGTATATGATAGAGCGAATCTTCGGGTTCGTCTCTGATGTCAAGCTCATCGAGCTCTCCAATCCGTCGAATCCGCTGCTCCGCAACCTGTCGATGGTGGCGCCTGGCACATACCAGCACTGCACGATGGTGGGCAACCTTGCGGCAGAGATTGCAGAGAAGATTGGCGCACAGGCTACACTCGTGCGTACAGGTGCCCTCTATCATGACATTGGCAAGACGGTGGACCCGGTGTATTACATTGAAAACCAGAAGGGTGTGTCGAATCCTTTGGAGACGAAAGACCGCAAGGAGGCGGCGCACATCATCATCTCGCACGTGTCGGAAGGCATACGGCTTGCCAAGGAGGAAGGACTCCCGGAGGAGATCATCGACTTCATCCGCACCCACCATGGGGCAGGACTCACCAAATACTTCTACCTCAACTACAAGACGGAGCATCCTGAAGAGGAGGTTGACCCGGCAGATTTCTCTTACGAGGGTCCTAATCCGCAGACCAAGGAGCAGGCTATCCTGATGATGGCGGACACGGTGGAGGCAGCCTCACGCTCACTCCCTGACTACTCGGAGAAGACCATCACCGAACTCGTCAACCGCATAATCGATGCGCAGGTGGCAGAGAAATTCTACGATGAGTGCCCGATAAGCTTCCGCGACATCTCGGATGCCAAGCAGGTTCTCATAGAGCGACTCATGGCAATTTATCACACTCGAATCGCATATCCTAAGGGATAAAATGACAAAATAGTATCAATGATTTTAGCTCTAAATTAGCCTAAAACATCGACTTTTTGACGCCTTTGTAACTATTTGATTATCAATGTTATACAAAAGCGCAAAAAATCTCTATGAGTTTTGGGTAAAAAGTCATAGAGTTTTAGGTAAAAAGTCATAGAGTTTTTAGTCAAAAGTCAGCGGTTTTTTAATCGCTTCCCTGTGAGTTTTGAAAAACAAGGAAAAATCTGACAAAATAGTATCAATAAAAAATAATAAGAAATGATAGAATTTGTACGTGGCGAATTAGCCGAAATAACCCCCGCTTACGCCGTTGTTGACGTGAACGGCGTGGGCTATGGTCTTAACATCTCATTGAATACATACACTGCCATCCAGCGTGAGAAGCAGGTGAAACTCTACGTCTATGAAGCCATTCGCGAGGATGCCTACGTGCTCTTCGGCTTTGCAAAACAGCAGGAACGCAAGATGTTCGAACTGCTTATCTCCGTGTCTGGCGTTGGTGCGAATACGGCTCGCGTGATACTTTCAGAAATGTCCCTCAACGATCTTGCACAGGTCATCACTTCCGATGACGCGAAGACCCTCAAAGGCGTGAAGGGCATCGGACTGAAGACTGCGCAGCGCATCATCATCGAACTCAAGGACAAGGTGCTACAGGCGGGCATCGTCGATGGCTTGGAGGCTGGCGGATCGACAGCTTCAGCCGCTTCCGCTATGGTTGGCATCAACACGGAGGTGAAGGAAGAGGCCGTCGGCGCACTCACCATGCTCGGTTTCCAGGCAGCAATAAGCAACAAAGTGGTCATCGCCCTGCTGAAGGAGAACCCGGATATGCCAGTGGAGCAGGTGGTAAAGCAGGCATTGAAGCTCGTGAAGTAATGGTGTCAGTACTTGCGGAATGTCACAAATTTTGCTGTTTGCATGAGAATTATACATTTTGCAAGCTATTATTGTGCACTAATCCCATACCTTTGCGGCGAAAACTAAATCAAAAAATAAAAAAATCATGAAAAAAATCTTTTACAGCTTCCTGCTTTTCGCAGTAGCACTCGTGTCAACAGCGGCACTCGTATCTTGTGGTGGTGATGATGAGGAAGATGATCTTCCACAGACTAGCCAAGCTTCTCTCGATCTCGTGTTCTGGATATCAGAAGACTTGCAGAAGATAGCCGACATTAAGGCTACAGGCATCTCTACTCCACTCAGCTTCACTAACAAATATACATTGGAAGCAGTTTTCTCTGCAACTGGTTCAGAAAAGTCCTTTGAAGGCTTAGCAAGCCAGTCTATCCGTTTGGAAGGCGACCAGGCTAAGAATGCTAATATCAAGGTAACTTTTGAACTCAAGCCAAACTGGAAGGAGATCATCGCAGGCCAAGAGGAAGTGAATTGCAGATGCTCAAAACGTTACACTTATAAAGACGAAAATGGAACACGCTCCAACCCTACTGAATATCCAGAAATTTCAGATTGGGGTGTTAAGGATATCTTAGCTGACAAGGCAACAGAAGATGCGTTCGTAGCCAGAATTGCAAGATTGTCAGTTGGCTTCAGTGGCGCTACATATTAACACAGATTCCCTTCCGAGATCACTAAAAACAACGAAATCTTACTCCTGAGTAACTTACTCCCGAGTAAGATTTCTTTGTTTTTTTTACGTGTTTTTCATCTTTTTCCACCACTCAACGCAATATTTCCACAAGTATTGCGTTTTTTCTTTGTTATGGTGCGTCATAAAAGAATGCGCACCTGTGTATGTATATGCGCGCGAAAGCTCTCAAATATCTCCTGGCAGTAGTGACCCTGTTTCTCAGCATGAATGTGCTGGGATGGATTGTCATGCCTGAGACTGTGGAGCAGTTCTGGCAAATGAAGCCGCAGGACGACAAGAGCAGACGTGCGCAGGCAGCGGCAAGACGCCAGAATGCGCCTAACAGGCAGGGACCTGCAAGCTTCAACGGACAGGGCGCTGCGGGACAGAACCGCCCGAATGCGGCAAACCCACCGCAGAACGGTCGCGGAAGGGGCAAGGCGAATGCCAAGAACGACTCCCTCCTTGCACTCACGCAGCTCATCATCGACGAGGAGGAAATACCTGATTCCCTGCTCCACCCACGCTGGCCGGTGCAGCCAACGACGGCATATACCTTCGAGGATATGCTCACCCGACCTGTTGACCTCCGTATGCCGGAGTTGCTGCAGCAGAAGGCTGAATACAACGACTCGCTCGACTTCTACACCATCGGTACGAGGCTGGGCAGCGGCTATCTCATAGCTCCATACCAGTTGACCACGCCGGAATACCTCAAATGGAGCGAGAAGCAGGAATTCAGCACCTTCTTCCGCAACAAGAACAACGAGGTTTTCCAGGCTCAAGGCAAGGAGAAATTCTCGTTCACGGATATGCATTTCGACCTCGGACCTGCAGAGAAGATCTTCGGCCCGGGCGGCGTTCGCGTGAAGATTCAGGGTACTGCCGAACTGAAACTCGGTGGCACGCACAAGAGCATAGACAACCCTACGCTGCCTATACGCAACCGCAACACCACGAGCATCGACTTCGACGAGAAGATCAACGCCAGCGTGAACGGTAGTGTGGGCGACAAGATGAGGCTCAACCTCAACTACAACACCGACGCAACCTTCGACTTCGACCAGCAGAACCTCAAGCTGAAGTATGACGGCAAGGAGGACGAAATAATAAAACTCGTTGAGGCGGGCAATGTTTCCTTCCCGGGAAACTCGTCGCTCGTGAAGGGTGCTTCCTCGCTTTTCGGTATCCGTACCGACTGGCAGTTCGGCAAACTCAAGCTGCAGACCGTTGTTTCGCAGAAGAAGTCCAGCAGCAAGAGCGTCAGTTCGAAGGGCGGCACGCAGCTCACTCCGTTTGAAATCAATGCTGCGGAATACGAGGAAAACCGACACTTCTTCATCGCCGACTACTTCCGCGAGCGTTTCGACGCGTCCATGAAGACGCTTCCGAACCTCACTACGGGTGTAACCATCAACCGCATTGAGGTGTGGGTGACAAACAAGTCAGGGCAGACTCAGAACACTCGCAACATCGTGGCATTCACCGACTTGGGTGAGAATGCACGTGTCAGCCGTGGCTATTGGAGCCTGAACGGATTCCCTGTGCCTGCCAATAGCGCGAACTCTGAATACTCCACCCTTAACACGCAGTATCAGGATGCCCGCAACATCGACCTCGTAAGCTCCACCCTTGAGGGCAGCGGAATGTTTGATGGCGGTACCGACTATGAGAAACTCGAGAACGCCCGACTGCTCAACTCCTCGGAATATACGGTGAACAAGGCTCTCGGCTTCATCTCGTTGAAGACGGCTCTCCAGACCGACCAGGTGCTTGCCGTGGCTTACGAATATACCTACGGCGGTCAGACCTTCCAGGTTGGTGAGTTCGCTGCCGACATACAGGACGCTTCTCAGGCACTCTTCGTCAAGTCATTGAAGAACACAAGCAACAATCCGCACCAGGGAAACTGGAAGCTGATGATGAAGAATGTCTATTATCTTGCTTCACAGGTGCAGAAGGAGAAGTTCCGCCTCGACGTGAAATACCAGAGCGACACCGCCGGTGTCTATCTCACTTATATCCCTGAACAAAAGGTCAAGGAGACTCCTATCATACGCCTTCTCGGTGCTGACCGCCTCGACAACAACAACCGCGTTCATGCCAACGGCTATTTCGACTTCATCGATGGCTATACGGTGCAGAACGGTCGTGTGATTTTCCCTGTCGCAGAGCCTTTCGGTTCAGCAATGAACGCTGCTTTGAGAGAGAAGGGATTGCCAGCAGAGATAGCCGAGAAATACACATTCCAGGCACTTTACGACTCGACAAAGACCAATGCAAAGCAGATTGCCGAGAAGAACAAGTACCAGCTTGTAGGTCAGTTCAAGGGAACATCAGCCAATGTCATCAGCACAGGAGCATATAATGTTCCGCAAGGATCGGTTGTCGTCACTGCTGGTGGTGTTACCCTCAAGGAAGGCAGCGACTATTCTGTTGACTACTCTGCAGGTGAAGTCACAATCCTTAACCAGAGTATCATTGATGCAGGAACACCTGTGAATGTATCCGTTGAAAGCCAATCCGACTATTCGCAGATGCGAAAGACAATGCTCGGCGTAAACTGGGAGTACGACTTCTCGAAGAACTTCCAGATGTCGGGTACTCTCCAGCACCTTTCCGAACAGGCACTTACAACGAAGGTGGCAATGGGTGCGGAACCTCTGAACAACACTCTTTGGGGTGTGAACATGAACTGGAAGAAGGAGAGCCAGTGGCTTACGAACCTTCTGAACAAGGTGCCTTTGCTCCATGTGTCGCAGCCTTCTCACATCTCTTTCACTGGTGAGTTTGCGCAGTTGATAGCAGGACAGTCTTCAGGCACTCAGGACAATGCCTCATATCTCGATGACTTTGAGAACACGAAGAGCTGCCTCGACCAGTCGTCGCCAACGGCTTGGATAATGTCGAGCGTGCCTCAGATGTTCCTCAACGGCAGGGTTCCTTCTGCCGATGTGAAGTCAACATTGAAGTCCGGCTACGACCGTGCCCGCCTTTCATGGTACACCATCGACCCTCTCTTCACCCGTCGCTCCTCATCCCTCACTCCTGCGCATATCAAGAGTGATGTCAACCAGCTCTCTAACCACTACGTTCGTGAGGTGCCGGTGAACGAGCTTTACCCTAACCGCAACCAGAGCACGTACAACGGTTCGTCAACGAACCTCTCCATTCTCAACCTCGCCTACTATCCGGACGAGCGTGGTGCCTACAACTTCTCTACGCAACTCAACGCCGACGGTAAGCTCCTGAACCCGGCAAGCCGTTGGGGCGGCATGATGCGTCGCCTTGACACCAACGACTTCGAGACGGCAAACATCGAGTATATAGAGTTCTGGATGCTCGATCCGTTCATCTATTCGTCGCAGACAGCCGATGCAAACAAGTATGGTGGCGACCTCTACATCAACCTCGGTGAGATGAGTGAGGACGTGCTTATCGATGGAAAGAAGTTCTACGAGAGTGGTATGCCTGTGGACGGTAGCAATGCCTTCACCACATCGCAGTGGGGTAAGATTCCTACGCAGTCAACGGTAAACTATGCCTTTGCCACACAGAGCGGTACGCGCTATCTCCAGGATGTGGGCTTCAACGGCTTGCGAGACGAGGAGGAAAAGCAGTGGCAGCCATATCAGGACTTCCTGAACTTCGTGCAGTCGAACGTGACCAATGTGGCTGCTCGCGACTCCATCCTTGCCGACCCTGCCGGCGACAACTACCACTATTTCCGCGGTACTGACTACGACCGCCTTGAGACACCTATCCTCCGCCGCTACAAGTTCATAAACAACCCACAGGGAA